>NZ_JBHYWI010000143.1:0-13011 GCF_042751525.1 Kitasatospora sp. NPDC059408 | reverse complement strand
CCGGGGCCCTCCCGGAGGCGCCGGGGGGGGGGGCGGGTCCCGACGGGGCCCGCCCACCGGCGTTCGTCAGCGCCAGCGCCAGGCGTGGTCGACCGGGCCGATCCCGGCGCCGAGGGCGAAGCCGCCCGCGATCGCGCCGGTGATGTACTCCTTGGCCGAGCCGACGGCCTCCGGCAGCGGCTCGCCCTTGGCGAGTCCGGCGGCGATCGCGCTGGCCAGCGTGCAGCCGGTGCCGTGGGTGTGCCGGTTGTCGTAGCGCGGCGCCCGGTACCAGTGCTCCTCCCCCGGCCCGCCGTACAGCAGGTCGGCGGCCTCGCCCGCCAGGTGCCCGCCCTTGACCAGGACCCAGCGCGGCCCGAGGTCGAGCAGCGCCTTGGCGGCGTCCAGCATCTGCCCCTCGTCCTCGACGGTGCGGCCGGTGAGCTGCGTCACCTCGTGCAGGTTGGGCGTGGCCAGGGTGGCCACCGGCAGCAGCTTCTCGCGGACGGTCGCGACGGCCTCGGCGGCGAGCAGCGCGTCCCCGTGCTTGGAGACGCCGACCGGGTCGACGACCACCGGGGCGTCCACCCCGGCCAGCAGGTCCGAGACGGTCTCGACGAGCTCGATCGACGCGAGCATCCCGGTCTTCACGGCCTGCACGCCGATGTCGTCCACCACGCTGCGGAACTGGGCCCGGACGGCCTCGGCGGGTAGTTCCCAGTAGCCCTGGACGCCGAGCGAGTTCTGCGCGGTGACGGCGGTGATCACGCTCATGCCGTGGACGCCGAGGGCGAGCATGGCCTTGAGGTCGGCCTGGATGCCGGCGCCGCCGCCGGAGTCGGAGCCGGCGACGGTGAGCACGCGGGGAGGAGCCGCGTGGGGAGGTGCAGTCGAAACCATGGGCTCAACCTACCTCCGGGTGTTCAGAGCACGGCTTCCGATTCCGCCCAGCGGTCCTCCGGCACCGTCTTCAGCCTGGTCACCGCGTCCGCGACCGGCCGCAGCTCGATGGCGTTCCCGCGCAGCGCCGTGAAGTGGCCGAACGCGCCCGCGTGCACGGCCTCCACCGCGTGCCACCCGAACCTGGTCGCGAGCACCCGGTCCCGCGCGGTCGGGGTGCCGCCGCGCTGGGTGTGGCCGAGGATGACCGGGCGGGCCTCCTTGCCGAGCAGGTTCTCCAGCTCGTTGGCGAGCCGGTTGCCGATCCCGCCGAACGTCCGGTGCCCGAACTGGTCGACCTCGCCGTGGTCGAAGCGCATCGTGCCGGGCATCGGGGCGGCGCCCTCGGCGACGGCGATGATGGCGAACTTCTTGCCGCGCGCGAAGCGGTCCTCGACCATCCGGGCCACCGCCTCGATGTCGAACGGCTTCTCCGGGATCAGGATGCCGTGGGCGCCGCCGGCCATGCCCGCGGTGAGCGTGATCCAGCCGGTGTGCCGGCCCATCAACTCGACCACCATGACGCGCTGGTGGGACTCGGCGGTGGTCTTCAGCCGGTCGATCGCCTCGGTCGCGACGTGCACCGCGGTGTCGAAGCCGAAGGTGACGTCGGTGGCGTCGATGTCGTTGTCGATGGTCTTCGGCACCCCGACCACCGGCAGTCCGGCCTCGCTGAACAGCTTGGCGGCGGTCAGCGTGCCCTCGCCGCCGATCGCGATCAGCGCGTCGATGCCGATGTCCCGGGCCAGCGTCTTGGCGTTCTCCACCGCCCAGGCGATCCGCTCGCGCCGGACCCGGGCCGAACCGAGGATGGTGCCGCCGAGGGTGAGCAGTCCGGTGACGTCGTCGTGCGAGACCGGGCGGGTGCGGCCCTCGATCAGACCGAGGAAGCCGTCCAGGATCCCGACGATCTCGTCACCGTGCACATCCGTGCCCCGGTGCACCACGGAGCGGATCACCGCGTTGAGGCCGGGGCAGTCGCCGCCGCTGGTCAGAACACCGATGCGCATGGTTGGTGCGTTCTCCGCTCGCAGTGGTTCGGACCACCCGCGCCCGGAGGGCGGGCGGGCTCGATCCCTCGCAAGCCTACGCAGAACCGGCGCGCGAATCCCGTCCGCGGCACCCGGGAGCGTGACGTTCCGTACGCGTGTCCGAGCGCCATCAGCCGTACCGCGTACGTCACTCGGCGAAGTGGTCCCAGCCGCCGACCCGGTCCCAGGGCGCGCCGTCGACCGTCACCCGGCCGCCGCGGGTGCCCCGGGGCCGGCCGGTCACCTCGCCCACCACCCGCCAGCGGGCCGGGAGTTGGATCCCGCGCGGGAAGGTCGCCACGATCGCGTGGTCCTCACCGCCGGACAGCACCCAGACCAGCGGGTCCACCCCGACGGCC
The DNA here is from genome assembly GCF_042751525.1 of Kitasatospora sp. NPDC059408. Lineage (NCBI taxonomy): Bacteria > Bacillati > Actinomycetota > Actinomycetes > Kitasatosporales > Streptomycetaceae > Kitasatospora > Kitasatospora sp. NPDC059408. Next base: position 10,703 of record NZ_JBHYWI010000143.1, on the reverse strand, counting down.
TGGCCGATGTCGGCCATCTGCGCCGGGACGTCGAAGTCGGCGGCCAACAGGTCGATGTCCACGTCGCTGGCGCGGGCCACGTGCCCGAGGTCGGCGACCAGCCCGTCGCTCACGTCGATCATCGAGGTCGCGCCCAACTCGGCCGCGGCCGGGCCGGCGTGGTACGGCGGCTCGGGGCGGCGGTGCGCCTCGACGAAGGCGCGCGGGGAACGGAAGCCGCGCTGGAGCACCGTCAGGCCGGCGGCGGACCAGCCCAGCCAGCCGGTCACCGCGACCACGTCGCCCACCTGCGCGCCGGAGCGCAGCACGGCCGCGCGCCCCTGGAGGTCCCCGAGCGCCGTGATGGCGAGCATGACGGTGTCGCCGCGCACCACGTCGCCGCCGACCACGGTCGCGCCGGCCACCTGGCACTCGTCGCGCAGCCCGTCCATCAGCTCGGTGGCCCACGTGGTGGGCAGGTCGGCGGGGGCGACCAGGCCCAGCAGTATCGCGGTCGGCACCGCGCCCATCGCGGCCACGTCGGCGAGGTTCTGGGCGGCGGCCTTGCGGCCGACGTCGTAGGCGGTGGACCAGTCCCGGCGGAAGTGCCGGTTCTCGATCAGGACGTCCGTGGTGGCCACCACCCGGCCGTCCGGGGCCTTCACCACCGCCGCGTCGTCGCCCGGGCCGAGGTCGACCGCGTCGGTGAGCGGTACCCGGGCGGTCAGCTCCCTGATGAGGCCGAACTCGCCGAGCTCGCCCACGGTCCCCTGCATCTGCCGTCCTCTCGCACTCAATCCGAATCGTGCTGCCGTCCGGATCGCGCTGCCATCCGGATCCGGTCCCCCGTCGCTCCCCCCGCGCGCAGCGTACGCCCTCCCGGGGTGCAGAGGTCTCCCCTCCCCGGCCCGCAGCGCGGTAGCGTGGTGATCAGACTGCCGGTGAGCCCGTTTCCCACCCGACGTCCCTCCGGGCGAGCACGGCGGCGATCCCCCCAACCGGCCGCCGGGAGGCCCCCGTGGTACAGGCGTACATCCTGATCCAGACCGAGGTCGGCAAGGCCACCGCCGTGGCCGAGTCGATCTCCAAGATCCCCGGCGTGCTCACCGCCGAGGACGTCACCGGCCCCTACGACGTCATCGTCCGGGCCGAGGCCGACACCGTGGACGACCTCGGCCGTCTGGTCGTGGCCAAGGTCCAGCAGGTGGAGGGCATCACCCGCACCCTGACCTGTCCGGTGGTCCACCTGTAAGGCACGGCTACGATCGGCTGGTGCCCAGAGAACTCCGCGTCCCCCGCGTCCTCGCGGCCCTGCCCGCGCCGGTCCGCTGGCTCGCCGTGCCCGTCGCGCTGACCTGCACCGTCGTGGTGCTGCTCGGCAGTTGGAGCGGGCCGGCGGACATCGAGGTGCCGACGCCGACCGGCAAGGCGGCCGGCTACTGCCGGAACCTGGCCGCCGCGCTGCCGCAGGAGCTGCTCGGGCACGCCCGCAAGGACCCGTCGCCGTCCTCGCCGTACGTCGCGGTCTGGGACACCTCGCCCCGGACGGTGCTGCGGTGCGGCATCGACCGGCCCGAGGAGCTCGACGGCCCGCACGCCATGGACATGTCGCCGACGCTCGACGACGTCACGTGGTGGTCGCAGAAGCTGGACGACGGGAGCTACCGCTTCGTCACGACGATGCGCGCCGCGTACGTCGAGGTGATCTCCCCCGCCAACGTCTACGACAGCCCACTGGACCCCGCCTCGGCGGTCACCGCGGCCGTCAAGGCGAACGTCCCCGGCTGACCGGAACGGACGAACGACCGACGGAGGGCGGGCCGGGAGCTTCCCGGCCCGCCCTCCGTTCCCGCGCGGACGACTAGCGCAGCCCGGTCGAGCGCCGCAGCGCCGCCTGGAGCAGCCGGTCGATGAGCTCCGGGTACGCGACCCCGGTGGCCTCCCACATCTTCGGGTAGGCCGAGATCGGGGTGAAGCCGGGCATCGTGTTGATCTCGTTGATCATCCAGGTGCCGTCCTCCAGCAGGAAGAAGTCCACCCGGGCGAGGCCCTCGCAGCCGAAGGCCTCGAACGCGGCCACCGCCTGGCGACGGATCTCGGCGGTCTCGTCCGCCGACAGCTCCGCCGGGATCCGGACGTCCGAGGAGTCGATGTACTTGGCCTCGAAGTCGTAGAACTCGTAGTCGCCGCCGACCATGATCTCGCCGGGCACGCTGGCCCGCGGGCCGTCCTCGAACTCCAGCACGCCGCACTCGATCTCGCGGCCGGTCACCCCGGCCTCGATGATCAGCTTGGGGTCGTGCCGACGGGCCTCCTCGATCGCGGCGTCCAGCTCGGCCAGGTCCTTGACCTTGGTGATGCCGATGCTGGAGCCGGCCCGGCAGGGCTTGACGAAGAGCGGCAGGCCGAGCTCGGCCACCCGCTCGCGCACGGCCGCGCGGCCCTCCTCGGTCTCCCAGTCGCGCCGGTTCACGATGGTGTAGCGGCCGACGTTCAGGCCGTGCGAGGCGAGGATCCGCTTGGCGAACTCCTTGTCCATGCCGGCCGCGCTGGCGAACACGCCGTTGCCCACGTACGGGACCCCGGAGAGCTCCAGCAGGCCCTGCAGGGTGCCGTCCTCGCCCCAGGGGCCGTGCAGCAGCGGGAACACCACGTCGACCTCGCCGAGCGCCTTGGGGGTGCCCCCCGGCTCGCTGAGGAGGACCTCGCGGCTGCCCGGCGAGACCGGCAGCGCGACCTGCCCGTCCACGGACTCGGCGACGTGCGCCACGTCCGGCAGCCTGCCGTCGGTGATGGCCATCCTGGCCGGCTCGTCGCTGGTCAGCGCCCAGCGGCCCTCGTGCGTGATGCCGATCGGCAGCACGTCGTACTTGTCGCGGTCGATCGCCCTGAGCACGCTGCCCGCGGTGGAGACCGAGATGGCGTGCTCGGAGCTGCGCCCGCCGAACACCAGCGCGACGCGGGGCTTCGGGGCGGACGGGTTCGGGGAGGACTGTTCGATGCTCATATCGCGTTTGAGACTACCGTGCGACGTGTTTCCGGAAAGTTAGCCGCCCCGCCACGCCGCCGCCCGGCGGTCAGCGCCGTTCCGCCTTCGCGGAGCGGGACATGAGCGTCTGCAGCGCCTCCTGGGTGGGCCTGCCGTTGTGCACGACGTCCACGACGGCCTCGACGATCGGCATGTCGACGCCGCTGCGCCGCGCGAGGTCGAGCACCGACTCGCAGGACTTGACGCCCTCGGCGGTCTGCTTGGTCGCCGCGATCGTCTCGGCGAGGGACATGCCCCGGCCCAGGTTCATGCCGAAGGTGTTGTTGCGCGACAGCGGCGAGGAGCAGGTGGCGACCAGGTCGCCCATCCCGGCGAGGCCCGCGAACGTGTGCGGGTCGGCGCCGAGCGCCTCGCCGAGCCGGGTGGTCTCGGCCAGCCCGCGGGTGATCAGCGTCGCCTTGGTGTTGTCGCCGAGCCCCATGCCCGCCGCCATGCCGACCGCGAGGCCGATCACGTTCTTGACCGCGCCGCCGAGTTCGCAGCCCACCACGTCGGTGTTGGTGTACGGGCGGAAGTACGGCGTGTGGCAGGCCGCCTGGAGCCGCTTGGCGACCGCCTCGTCGCTGCAGGCGACGACGCTGGCGGCGGGCTGGCGGTTGGCGATCTCCTTGGCCAGGTTGGGCCCGCTGACCACCGCGACCCGCTCCCGGCCGACCTTGGCGACCTCGTCGATGACCTCGCTCATCCGCTTCGCGGTGCCGAGTTCGATGCCCTTCATGAGGCTGACCAGGACGGTCTGCGGCTCGATCAGCGGCGCCCAGGCGGCCAGGTTGTCGCGCAGCGTCTGCGAGGGCACCACCAGGACGGCGAAGTCGGCGCCGGCCAGCGCCTCGGCGGGGTCGGTGGTGGCGCGGACGGAGTCGGGCAGGCGCACGCCCGGGAGGTAGTCCGGGTTCTCGTGCGTGGTGTTGACCGCGTCCGCCAGCTCCTGGCGGCGGGCCCAGAGCACGACCTCGCTGCCGGCGTCGGCCAGCACCATCGCGAACGCGGTGCCCCAGGAGCCGGTCCCCATCACGGCGCAGCGGGTCACTGACCGGCCTCCTCGGTGTTCGTGCCGCCCTTGGCGCGGCGGCGTTCGGCGAGCGCGGCGGCGGCCCGCTCCCGGGCGGCCCTGCGCATGTCGTAGCGCTCGGCGGGCGGCTCCTCGCCGCGCACGCCGGCCAACACGGCGGTGATCGCCGTCATGATGTCCTCGGTGGCGTCGCCCAGCACCTGGGCGGTGAGCTCCATGCCCCGGTACTTGCTCAGGTCCACCGGCGGACCGGCCGCGACGACCACCCGGTGGCGCGGGAAGAGGTTGAACCTGCCCTTCCCGTAACCGGGCCGGCCGTACGGCGGGATGATCTCGTGGGCGCCCCAGTGCGCGACCGGGATGACCGGCGCACCGGTCATCAGCGCGACCCGGGCGACGCCGCTCTTGCCGGTCATCGGCCACAGGTCCGGGTCCCGGGTGAGGGTGCCCTCGGGGTAGAACTGCACGCACTGGCCGTTGTTGACGGCGTCGATCGCGGCCCGGAAGGCCTGTGCGGCGTCCGTCGACTCGCGGAACACCGGAATCTGGCCGGTCTTGCGCAGCATGAATCCGATGAAGGGAATCGAGAACAGCGAGGACTTGCCGAGAATCCGCGGCGGGCGGCCGCTGTTGTACTGCCAGTGCGCGTAGACCAACGGGTCGATGATCGAATTGTGGTTCACCGCGGCGATGAATCCACCTTCCTCGGGAAGGTGCTCCCAGCCCCGCCAGTCGGGCTTCACCAGCGCGGTCGTCACCGGCTTGACCAGCACGGCCGCAAAGCGGTACCAGATGCCGTAGTCGGCGTTGCCGAACTTGGCGTGCGAGCGGCGGGCCACCCCAGGTCCTCCTCATCCGTGCGGCACACGGGGTGCCGCGGTCCTTGCCTCCCGGCGCCGGTGCACCGGGCGCCCGGTGCCCGGATCGCGGGCGCGGAACAGTGTCGCCCGCCCGCTCACCGACTGTCGAGCGACCGCGCCAGCGCACCGGGCGGTCGTGATCAAACGCACGTCCGCACAGTTGGGACGGCCTGGCGGGGGCTCCGGGGCCGGCGTCACAATGACGCCGATGACCCAGGACACCGTACGCCCCAGCGGGCCCGTCGCGCCCGCCGCACCCACCGCCGGCTGGTCGCTGGTGCTGCCGCTCAAGCCGCTCGCCCTCGCCAAGTCCCGGCTGGCCCCGTACGCCGGGGCGCACCGGGCCGACCTGGCGCTCTCGTTCGCGCTCGACACCGTCACCGCCGCGCTCGCGACCCCGGGCGTCGCCCGCGTCCTGGTGGTCACGCGGGACCCCGCGGCCGGCCCTCGGCTGGCCGCGCTCGGCGCCGTGGTGGTGGCCGACGAACCCGGCGGCGGCCTCAACCGGGCGCTGGCGCACGGGGCGGCGGCCGCGCTGGCGCTCGCCCCGGACGCGCCGCTGGCCGCCCTCTCGGCGGACCTGCCGGCGCTGCGGCCGGCCGAACTGGCCCGGGTGCTGGGCGCGGTGCCGTCCCGGGGCCGGGCCTTCCTGCCGGACTCCCCCGGCCTCGGCACGACGCTGCTCGCCTGTGCCCCCGGCAGCCCGCTCGCCCCCGCGTTCGGGGACGGCTCACGGGCCCGGCACGCGGCCGGCGGGGCGCTCGAACTGGGCCTGGCGGACGTGGAGTCGGTGCGCCGCGACGTCGACACCGGCGCGGACCTCGGCGAGGCCCTGGCCCTCGGCGTCGGCCCCCACACGAGCGCCTCGTTCGCCCTCATCGGCCGTTCCTGACGCACGCCCCGCGAGACGCCGCCCGGGACTGTCGGACCCGCTCGCTATGCTGCTGGCATGCAGGCCACCGCGTTCACCTTCGACCCCGCCACCCGGGCCGGCTCCGTGCTGCTCGACGACGGGACCCCGGTGCCGTTCGACGCGGCCGCCTTCGACGCCGGCGGCCTGCGGCTGCTGCGGCCCGGCCAGCGGGTGCGCATCCGCACCGAGGGCAGCGGCGGGGCGCGCCGCGTGGTCTTCCTGACGCTCCAGACCTTCCCGGACCCGGCCGACGGCTGAACCGCCACCCGCCGGCGGTGCCGGCCGGACGCCCGGCGGGAAGAGGACCGCAACGCGAAAGAGCCGTGGCGGCCCGGCCTCCGCGTCATGCGGAAACGGGTACGCCACGGCTTCTCTCGAAGGCCGTCCGAGGACGCCGCGCGGGACTACTTGGCGGTGGTCTTGCGCGCGGTGGTCTTGCGGGTGGCGGTCTTCTTCGCCGGAGCCGTCTTCTTGGCCGTGGCGGTCGCCTTCTTGGCGGTCGCGGTGGTCTTCTTGGCGGCGGCGGTGGTGACCGTCTTCTTGGCGGCGGCCGTCTTCTTCGTGGCGGTCGCCGTGGTCTTCTTGGCGGCGGCCGTGGTGGCCGTCTTCTTGGCGGCGGCCGTCTTCTTCGTGGCGGTCGCCGTGGTCTTCTTGGCGGCGGCCGTGGTGGCCGTCTTCTTGGCGGCAGCCTTCTTGGCGGCCGGCGCGGCGGCAGCGGCGGCGGCGCGCTTGGTGGCGGCGCGCTTGGCGGCCGGGGTGGCGGCGACGCCGCTCTTGCCCGGGGTGAGGGAGCCCTTGGGGGCCTTCTTCACCGAGGGGCCTTCCTTCGGCAGCTTCTTGCTGCCGCTGACCAGGTCCTTGAAGCCCTGGCCCGGACGGAAGCGGGGCACCGAGGTCTTCTTGACCTTGACCTTCTCGCCGGTCTGCGGGTTGCGGGCGAAGCGCGCGGAGCGCTCCACCTTCTCGAAGGTGCCGAAACCGGTGACCGAAACCCGGTCACCGGCCACAACGGCACGGACCATGGTGTCGAGCACTGCGTCGACGGCCTCTGCGGCAGCCTTGCGACCGCCCAGCTGCTCGGCCACCGCTTCGACAAGCTGAGCCTTGTTCACGTCTTCCCCTTCGGAAACGGGCGCCGGATGATTCCATCCGTTCTTTTCGCACGTTAGGTATGTATCTGCGGACTTTCAATTACCAAACGCGCGAATCACCCTAGTGTCGCAATGGATTTGCGCGTCGGCGACCTCAGCCGAGCGGCGGGCGCCCCTCGTCGAGGTCATGCACAAACCGACTCAACCGCCTTGCCGCCTCCGGAAGATCGCGCTTGGCGGCCTCGGTGACGATGAGGAGTTGACGGGTGAGAGCGGTCTTTGCATCCGTAGACACGTTCAGCGCATGCACACGGTCGTGAGCTTGCTTCAACCGCTCGGCCACAAGCGCGTAGAGCGCTGCGACTTCCGGGTCGTCCGGCCCCTCAGCAGGTGCGGAGGCGACGTCCGGCCGCTCGTCAATTCGGCGTTCGGATCCCCGGCCCGTGGACTCCGAAGGCGCGGGTTCGCCGCCCGCGTACGGAGGTTCATGGTGCCGGTGCATGCACTGATTGTGCCATCTACCCGCAGTTGTGCATGCGCGGGGCCCTCTCGGGCAAAGCCAAATGGGCAATCGGGGGCGGCCCGGCGGCCCTAACTCGTGCTCCGGAACGCCGGATGGCCCGCCCCCCCGAGGAGGGGGCGGGCCATCCGGCGGATCGTCAGAATGCTTGTTCTGAAGGGATCTCAGGCAGCGGGCTGGGTACGGGGCTTGAAGGCCGGGCGGGTCGCCTCGAACGCGGCGATGTCGGGCTCGTTCTGCAGCGTGATGCTGATGTCGTCCAGCCCGTTGAGCAGCCGCCAGCGGACGTTGTCGTCCAGTTCGAACGGCGCGGTGACGCCCTCGGCCCGGACCTCGCGGGCCTCCAGGTCGACCGTGATCTCGGCACCGGCGTCACTCTCGGTGAGCACCCAGAGCCGCTCCACGGTCTCCTGCGGCAGGACGACCGTCAGCAGGCCGTTTTTAAGGGAATTCCCACGGAAGATGTCGGCGAAGCGCGACGAGATGACGGCGTGGAAGCCGTAGTTCTGCAGCGCCCAGACGGCGTGCTCCCGCGAGGAGCCGGTGCCGAACTCGGGGCCGGCCACCAGAACGGTGGCGCCCCGGCGCTCCGGCCGGTTGAGGATGAACGACTCGTCCTTGCGCCAGGCCTCGAACAGCCCGTCCTCGAAGCCGGAGCGGGTCACCTTCTTCAGCCAGTGGGCGGGGATGATCTGGTCGGTGTCGACGTTGCTGCGGCGCAGCGGGACGGCCCGGCCGGTGTGGGTGGTGAACTTCTCCATGGCTCAGGCCTCCACGGCGATGTCGGCGGTCAGGTCGGACGGGGCGGCCAGCCGGCCCAGGACGGCGGTCGCGGCGGCGACCTGCGGGGAGACCAGGTGGGTGCGGCCGCCCTTGCCCTGCCGGCCCTCGAAGTTGCGGTTCGAGGTGGAGGCGCAGCGCTCGCCGGGGGCGAGCTGGTCGGGGTTCATGCCCAGGCACATCGAGCAGCCCGCGTGCCGCCACTCGGCGCCGGCCGCGGTGAACACCTTGTCCAGGCCCTCCTCGACGGCCTGCAGCGCGACGCGCACCGAGCCCGGCACGACCAGCATCCGTACGCCGTCGGCGATCCGGCGGCCGTCCAGGACGGCGGCGGCGGCGCGCAGGTCCTCGATGCGGCCGTTGGTGCAGGAGCCGACGAAGACGGCGTCGACCTTGACCTCGCGCAGCGGGGTGCCGGCCTCCAGGCCCATGTACTTCAGGGCGTTCTCGGCGGCGGTGCGCTCCTGCGGGTCGGCGAAGTCCTCGGGGTGCGGGACGGCGGAGCCCAGCGGAGCGCCCTGGCCGGGGTTGGTGCCCCAGGTGACGAACGGGGTCAGCTCGCTCGCGTCGATGAAGATCTCGTGGTCGAAGACCGCGTCCTCGTCGGTGCCCAGGGTGTTCCAGTACGCGACGGCGGCGTCCCAGTCCTCGCCCCGGGGGGCGTGCGGGCGGCCCTTGAGGTACTCGAACGTGGTCTCGTCCGGGGCGATCATGCCGGCCCGGGCGCCCGCCTCGATCGACATGTTGCAGATGGTCATCCGGGCCTCCATGGACAGGCTCCGGATCGCCGAACCGCGGTACTCCAGGACGTAGCCCTGGCCGCCGCCGGTGCCGATCTTCGCGATGACGGCGAGGATCAGGTCCTTGGCGGTGACGCCCTCGGGCAGCTCGCCCTCGACGGTGATCGCCATGGTGCGGAACGGCGCGAGCGGCAGCGTCTGGGTGGCCAGCACGTGTTCGACCTGGCTGGTGCCGATGCCGAACGCCAGTGCGCCGAAGGCGCCGTGGGTGGAGGTGTGGGAGTCGCCGCAGACCACGGTCATGCCGGGCTGGGTCAGGCCGAGCTGCGGGCCGACGACGTGGACGACGCCCTGCTCGACGTCGCCCAGCGAGTGGATCCGGACGCCGAACTCGGCGGCGTTGCGGCGCAGCGTCTCCAGCTGGACCTTGGAGACCGGGTCGGCGATCGGCTTGTCGATGTCCAGGGTCGGGGTGTTGTGGTCCTCGGTGGCGATCGTCAGATCGGTGCGGCGGACCGGGCGGCCGGCCAGCCGCAGGCCGTCGAAGGCCTGCGGGCTGGTGACCTCGTGGAGCAGGTGCAGGTCGATGAAGAGCAGGTCGGGCTCACCCTCCGCGCGCCGCACGACGTGGTCGTCCCAGACCTTCTCTGCGAGTGTCCGTCCCATCGGGTTCCCTCCAGCCGGCCGCGTTGCCGGCCTTCTCGGTGTCGTCGAGGTCAAAGCTGTCGCCGCCCATGGTGCGGAGCGCTTCGCGCGACCTGCACGCCGGATCGGTGTCCACGATGCGGACACTCTGTCGAGGCCCCATCCTGGGTGTCTCCCGGGCTGCTGCATCCAGAGTGGCGCTTTTCCGGCGAGATTGAACTTGCGTCTCGCGGAATGAGACTGCAGTCTTAGGGCATGGACAACACTAGCGGCGTCGGCGTTCTCGACAAGGCCGCTCTGGTGCTCAGCGCACTGGAGTCGGGCCCCGCCACGTTGGCGGGGCTGGTCGCCGCCACCGGTCTGGCGCGCCCCACGGCCCACCGACTCGCCGTCGCACTCGAACACCACCGTCTGGTCACCAGGGACATGCAGGGGCGTTTCATCCTCGGCCCCCGTCTCTCCGAACTCTCCGCCGCGGCGGGCGAGGACCGGCTGCTCGCCACCGCGGGCCCGGTCCTGACCCACCTGCGCGACGTCACCGGCGAGAGCGCACAGCTCTACCGCCGGCAGGGCGAGATGCGGATCTGCGTAGCCGCCGCCGAGCGGCTCTCCGGTCTGCGGGACACCGTCCCGGTCGGCAGCACCCTGCCGATGAAGGCCGGCTCGGCCGCCCAGGTCCTGCTCGCCTGGGAGGAGCCCGAGCGGCTCCACCGCGGCCTCCAGGGCGCCCGCTTCACCGCGACCGCGCTGAGCGGCGTCCGGCGCCGCGGCTGGGCCCAGTCGATCGGCGAGCGGGAGCCGGGCGTCGCGTCCGTCTCCGCGCCCGTCCGCGGCCCCTCCAACCGCGTCGTGGCCGCCGTCTCCGTCTCCGGCCCGATCGAGCGCCTGACCCGCCACCCGGGCCGGCTGCACGCCCAGGCCATCATCGAAGCCGCGAACCGGCTCACCGAGGCCCTGCGGCGCAGCTGACACACCACGCGGAAAAGCCCGGCGGGCCCCGATCACTTTCGATCGGGGGCCGCCCGGCTTTTGCCAGCGGGACAGGGGGGGGAAAACGAAAAAGAACCCCGGGAAACCGGGGCGTCCATTTGTTGGGGGGGTTCCAGGACTCGAA
>NZ_JBHYWI010000142.1:0-13014 GCF_042751525.1 Kitasatospora sp. NPDC059408 | reverse complement strand
GCCCGGTGTAGGCCTGTCCGCACGGACAGGCCCCGGGCCCGGCCCCGAGCCGGGCGTCACGCCTTGGCGAGGTCGAACCGGTCGAGGTTCATGACCTTGACCCAGGCCGCGACGAAGTCCCGGACGAACTTCTCCTTGGCGTCGTCGCTCGCGTAGACCTCCGCGACGGCGCGCAGCTCGGAGTTCGAGCCGAACACGAGGTCGGCGCGGGTGCCGGTCCACTTGACGGCGCCGGAGGAGTCGCGGCCCTCGAACGTGGTCGCGTCCCCGGAGGCGGCCTTCCACGTGGTGTCGAGGTCGAGCAGGTTGACGAAGAAGTCGTTCGTCAGCACGCCCGGCGTGTCGGTGAACACGCCGTGCGTGGACCTGCCGTGGTTCGCGCCGAGGACGCGCAGGCCGCCGACGAGGACGGTCAGCTCGGGGGCGCTCAGCGTCAGCAGGTTGGCCCGGTCGAGCAGCAGGTACTCGGCGGCCAGCCGCTGGCCCTTGCCGGCGTAGTTGCGGAAGCCGTCGGCCGAGGGCTCCAGCGCCGCGAACGACTCGACGTCGGTCTGCTCCTGCGAGGCGTCCACGCGCCCGGCCGCGAACGGCACCTCGACCGCGACGCCCGCGTCCTTCGCCGCCTTCTCGACGGCCGCGCCACCGGCCAGCACGACGAGGTCGGCCAGCGAGACGTGCTTGGCACCGGCCCGGGCGTTGAAGTCCCGCTGGACGCCTTCGAGGGCGCGCAGCACGATCGCGAGCTCGTCCGGGTCGTTGACCTCCCAGCCGGCCTGCGGCTGGAGGCGGATCCGGCCGCCGTTGGCGCCGCCGCGCTTGTCGCTGCCGCGGAAGGACGAGGCGGCGGCCCACGCGGCGGAGACCAGCTGGGCGACGGACAGGCCGGTGGCCAGGACGCGCTCCTTGAGCGCGGCGGCGTCGGCGGCGTCGATCCGCTCGCCGGTGGCCGCCGGCAGCGGGTCCTGCCAGATCAGCTCCTCGCTCGGGACCTCCGGGCCGAGGTAGCGGACGACCGGGCCCATGTCGCGGTGGGTGAGCTTGAACCAGGCGCGGGCGAACGCGTCGGCGAACTGCGCCGGATCGTCCTTGAAGCGCCGGGAGATGGGCTCGTAGACCGGGTCCAGGCGCAGCGACAGGTCGGTGGTGAGCATGACCGGGGCGTGCCGCTTCGACGGGTCGTGCGCGTCGGGCACGGTGTCGGCGCCGGCGCCGTCCTTCGGGATCCACTGGTGGGCGCCGGCGGGGCTCTCGGTGAGCTCCCACTCGTAGCCGAAGAGGGTCTCGAAGAAGGAGTTGTCCCAGGTGGTGGGGGTGTGCGTCCAGGCGCCCTCCAGGCCGCTGGTGATCGCGTCGCCGCCCACGCCGGTACGGAAGGCGCTCCTCCAGCCGAGGCCCTGCTGCTCCATCGGCGCGGCCTCGGGGTCGGGGCCGACGTTGTCCGCCGGGCCGGCGCCGTGGGTCTTGCCGAAGGTGTGGCCGCCGGCGATCAGGGCGACGGTCTCCTCGTCGTTCATCGCCATCCGGTAGAAGGTCTCGCGGATGTCGCGCGCGGCCGCGATCGGGTCCGGATTGCCGTTGGGGCCCTCGGGGTTGACGTAGATCAGGCCCATCTGGACCGCGGCGAGCGGGTTCTCCAGCTCGCGGTCACCGGTGTAGCGCTCGTCGCCGAGCCAGGTGGTCTCCGGGCCCCAGTAGACGTCCTCGTCCGGCTCCCACTCGTCGACCCGGCCGCCGCCGAAGCCGAAGGTCTCGAAGCCCATCGTCTCCAGGGCGACGTTGCCGGCGAGGACCATCAGGTCGGCCCAGGACAGGCTGCGGCCGTACTTCTTCTTGACCGGCCACAGCAGGCGGCGGGCCTTGTCCAGGCTCGCGTTGTCCGGCCAGCTGTTGAGCGGGGCGAAGCGCTGCTGGCCGCCGCCGGCGCCGCCGCGTCCGTCGCGGATGCGGTAGGTGCCCGCGCTGTGCCAGGCCATGCGGATCATGAACGGGCCGTAGTTGCCGTAGTCGGCGGGCCACCAGTCGTGCGACGTGGTGAGGACCGTGGCGATGTCGCGCTTGACGGCCGGGAGGTCGAGGGATTCGAAGGCCGCCGCGTAGTCGAATTCCGCGCCGAACGGGTTCGCCACCGCGGGGTTCTTGGCGAGGATCTTGAGGTTCAGCTGGTCGGGCCACCACTGGCGGTTGCCGCCGCCCTGGGTGGGGTGCGCCGCGCGCCCGTGGACGACCGGGCAGCCGCCCGTGCCCTCCGCCTGTGCTCCGACTCCGGTTGCATCGTGGTTCTCAGACATGGGAATCCTTCCCTGACAAGGCGGATCACGGTGTCTTGCGCTACCTGGTGTGCTGCTGCCTAGGCTAATGCCGGAGCCGATCCTACGATGGACGCAATCCAAGTCAAGAAGGACACCAGGGAAGTATCGGGTCCAATACCGGATAACCCTGATATCCGCTGATAAACTCCGGGTTTCTCCATTGACCTGAATAGGTGAACCGACATGAGCGACCTCCTGGAACGACTGCGCGAGCGCGGCTGGCGCCTCACCTCCCAGCGGCGCGTCGTGGCGGAGGTCCTCGACGGCGACCACGTGCACCTCACCGCCGACGAGGTGCACGCCCGCGCCGCGGAGCGGCTCCCCGAGATCTCCCGGGCCACCGTCTACAACACCCTCGGCGAGCTCGTCACGCTCGGCGAGGTGGTCGAGGTCGCCACCGACGGCCGCGCCAAGCGCTACGACCCCAACGCCCACCACCCCCACCAGCACCTCGTCTGCACCGACTGCGGCACCATCCGCGACGTCCACCCGGCCGGCGACCCGCTCGCCGACCTCCCGTCCGAACAGCGCTTCGGCTTCACCGTGTCGGGCGCCGAGGTCACCTACCGGGGGCTCTGCCCGGACTGCGCACGCTGACGCGCGCGCCGCTCACCCGGCGCGAGCCGCCGCCCGCGCGCCATCTGATCGGGAGGGACTTGAGTCCGTTCTGGAAGTTGGAGACCAGGCGCTGCGGGGCTCGGCCCGGGTCCGCGAGCTCCAGGCCGGGGAGGGTCGTGATGATGTGACGAATCATCACGGTCATCTGCAGGCGCGCGAGTTGGGCCCCCAGACAGAAGTGGGGGCCGTAGCCGAAGCTCACGTGGTCGTTCGGGGTGCGGGTGATGTCGAAGCGGTCGGGGTCGGGGAAGACGTGCTCGTCGCGGTTGGCGGAGGCGTGGTAGACGACGACCTTGTCGCCGCGCCGGACGGTCCGGCCCGCCAGGGTGAGGTCCCGGGTGGCGGTGCGGCGGAACTCCACGACGGGAGGCCAGTAGCGCAGCATCTCCTCGACTGCAGATGCGGTCAACTCCGGCTTCTCGCACAGCAGTCGGTACTGGCCGGGGTGGCTGAGCAGGGCGTGGAGCCCGCCGGGCAGGGCGTTGCGGACGGTCTCGTTGCCGGCCACGGCGAAGAGGAAGAACATCGTCTCGAACTCGTCGACCGTCAGCCCCGCCTCCCGGGTGCGGGCCAACAGGCCGTCCGCGTCCGACTGTCGGGCGAGGGAGTGGGCGTAGGCGTAGAGGTCGGCGAGGCCGGCGCGGGAGCGCGGGTTGAGCGGACGGCCGCCGGGGGTGGCGGTCGGGCGGTGGGCGAGGGCGGCGTGGCCGAGGGGGTCAGGCCGGCCGGGTCGGCGGTGGCGGACGCGGCGTGGTCGGCGTCCTGGTAGCCGATCACCCGGTTCGCCCAGTCCAGCAGGAGACGGCGGTCCCGGTCGGGGACGCCCATCACCCGGGCGAGCGTCCACAGGGGCAGGTCGGCGGCCAGGCCGACGAAATCGGTGGCGCCCAACGGCCGGACGGTGTCGACGAGTTCGTGCACGTGGCTCTCGATGTCGGTGGCCAGGGCGGCCAGGGCACGCGGGGTGAAGGCGGCGGCGACGATGCGGCGCAGGCGCGAGTGGTCCGGCGGGTCCTGGTTGAGCATCATCGTGCGGGCGAAGGCCAGGTCGGCGGGTGTCTCGGGGTCGCGGATCTGGGTGCCGCCGAGGTGGGAGGAGAAGTCCCCCGGGCTGCGCAGCACGTGTTTGACGTCCGCGTGCCGCAGCACCGCCCAGTAGCCCGGCCCCGCGGGCCAGTCGCCGACGGGCGGCTCCTCGATCCGGTGGACCGGCCCGGCCGCCCGCAGTTCGCGGTAGAGGTCGTACGGCACGCCGTCCGCGTAGGTGGCGGGCGGGAAGATCCGGTTCGCGCGGTCCTGGTCGAGGGTCACGGCGACCGACGGTACGGCAGCCGTGCGCCGCGCACCAGGAGGCCGGCCCTCCCGGTGTGCGGGAGGGCCGGCCGGGCGGGGCCCGTCAGGAGACGTTGACCGCGGTGTCGTCGATGACGAACGAGGTCTGCTTCTCGTAGTCCTCACTGCCGGTGAACTTCAGCGTGACGGTCTGCCCCGCGTACGGCGACAGGTCGAGACTCCGCTGCGCGTAGCCGGTGTTGTGGTCAAGGTTGGAGTAGGTGTGCAGGGTGGCGAGCACCGTGCCGGAGCTGTTGAGGACCTGCACCTTGAGCGTGTCGTAGGCCGTCGTGGTGGTGGTCTCGGCGGTGTCGACGTGCAGCCAGAAGGAGAGGTTGTAGGTGCCGCACCCGGTCGGCAGGGTGACGGACTGGGCGAGGGTGTCGGTGTGGGTGCTGCCGTAGCCGTCCAGCCAGGCGTCCCAACTGCCGCTGTGCGGCGGCTCGGTGGTGCTGTTGCTGACGACACCCGAGCTGGCGGTCCACGGCGCGGCGCTGCCGGTCTCGAACCCGGGGTTGCCGAGCAGCTGTCGGGGCGGGCAGCCGGTGGGGGTGGCACTGGCCTCGTTGCTCTGGGTGCCCTCGCCGATCGAGTTCACGGCGCTGACCTTGTAGTAGTACGTCTGGCCCGGGGTGAGCCCGGTGTCCGTGCAGGAGAGGACGGCGCCCAGGCCGCTGCAGCCGCCGGTGGTGAGGAGGCTCTCCTGGCCGCTCGCGGTGCCCCGGTAGACGCGGTAGGAGGTGATGGAGACGCCGCCGTTGCTCGCGGGGGCCGTCCACCCGAGCGCCGCCTGGCCGTTGCCGGCCGTCGCGGTCAGCGCGGTGGGGGCGCCCGGGGCGGTGCCCGCGATGGGCGAGGCCGTGACGGTGACGGTCGCCGTGGCGGTGTTCGGCGGCGAGGCGCTGTCGGTCACGGTGAGGGTCGCGGTGTACGTCCCGGCGGTCGCGTAACTGTGGCTCGGGTTCTGCGCGGTGCTCGCCGCCGAACCGTCACCGAAGTTCCAGCTGTACGCGTAGGCCGGGGTGCCGCCGGTGGCGGTGCCGGTGAAGGCGACGTTCAGCGGGACCTGGCCGGACGTCGGTGTGCCGGCGGCGGTGGCCGCCAGGGGGTTGCCGACGGCGCTGACGGTGGTCGTGACGGTCGCCGTGGCGGTGTGGGCCGGGTTGGCGGCGTCCGTGACGGTGAGGGTCGCGGTGTACGTCCCGGCGGTCGCGTAGGTGTGGCTCGGGTTCTGCGCGGTGCTCGCCGCCGAACCGTCGCCGAAGTTCCAGCTGTACGCGTAGGGCGCGGTGCCGCCGGTGGCCGAGCCGGAGAAGGCGACGTTCAGCGGGGCGTTGCCCGTCGGCGGCGTGCCGGCGGCGGTGGCCGAGAGGGGCGTGGCGCCCTGGATCCACAGGTCTTCGAGGGGGTCCCCGAGGCCGCCCTGGTCGGCGGTCGTCATGGGGAACGTCGCCAGACCGACGTTGTCGTTGGGGTCGATGATGCCCGGGTGGGTGTTCTCCATGACCCGTTCCATCGCGGCCAGCACGTTGTCCGTGGTGTACGCGACGTGCGTGACGTAGCCCTGCTTCATGTACGTCGGCGAGGCCACGACGACGGTCGGCACGCGGTAGGTGTTGCTGACGTGGTCCGGGCCGTTGCTGCCGTTCTGGGTGTCGTCCTCGGTGACGACGATCACCGTGTTGTCCTTGTAGGACGCGTTGTTCATCAGGAAGTCGACGACCTGCTTGGTGACGGCGTCGTTCTTCGGGATGTCCTGGTAGGTGCCCGGGTGGTCGTTGAACAGCTCGACGTACGAGTAGGACGGCAGACCGTTGCTCGTCACGAAGTTCATGTAGTCGTTCGCGATGGTCTGGTCGTCGTCGTTCTGCCCGCAGCAGGTGTAGTGGTTGTAGTTGAGCTCCTCGGGGACGCCGGTGCCCGGGCGGTTGACCGGCAGCGCCTCGATGTTGTTCGTGGCCGGGTTGCGCCAGTACCCGCTGCCGCTGCTGAGCATCCAGTAGAAGTCCCCGTTCATGATGAACGGGTAGCCGCCGCCGGGGCCCTTGAGGAAGCGGTCGAACTGGGTGCCGCCCGCGGTGGGGTAGGCCTGCTGCTGCGAGCTCGACGCCGACTGGGCGGAGAAGAGCCACCAGTGGTTGGGGCCGCTCGGCGGCTGGGTGCCGGTGCTGTAGGCGTCCATCAGCGCGTAGTTCTTGGCCAGCGTGTGCAGGTTGGGCACCGACGAGATGTGGTTGGTGCTCTGCACGGCGCCGTTGCAGCCGGCCTGGACGGTGGTGGCGCAGTCGCCGAGGTAGTCGTCGAAGGTGTGGTTCTCGCGGTAGAGGACCACGAAGTGGGTGAACGGCGGGAAGTACGGCGCGAGCGGGTTGACCGCCTGGGTTGGCGAACTCACCGTCGCCACCGCGTCGTTGGCCGTCCTCGCGGTCTGCCTGTTGGCGATCCGGAAGTTCCCCGGCTGCGGGAACTTCGTGAACTCGACGCCGGGAGCGGCGAAGGAGGCGCCGGTGCAGTCGTAGTCGTCGGGTTTGTAGGACTGGGGACGCTGCCCCTCGGGCAGGTCCGTGGCGTCGCCCGGGTCGTCGCCCGGGTCCCAGTTCTTGATGGTGCAGGAGCCGACGCCGGTGGCGGGATGACCGCCGGCGGCTCCCGTCGGACTCAGGGCGGTAGTGCCCAGCGCCAGCACGACCGCCAGCGTGCCGGCGATCCGTGTCTTCCACCTCATGACCGAAACCCCTCCAGCAGAGTTCGCGTGTGGTGCACGACACCCCCCGGGCCCGAATGGTCCCGG
The DNA here is from genome assembly GCF_042751525.1 of Kitasatospora sp. NPDC059408. NCBI lineage: Bacteria > Bacillati > Actinomycetota > Actinomycetes > Kitasatosporales > Streptomycetaceae > Kitasatospora > Kitasatospora sp. NPDC059408. Next base: position 5,964 of record NZ_JBHYWI010000142.1, on the reverse strand, counting down.
GCCGCCGCCGCCCGGACAACGGGCACGGCACTGCTACCTGCCGGTTGGAGTGGATCGCCGCCCCCCGTTCGGCCGGAGTTGGGGGCGGCGATGGTGCGGGTTTGCTCCTCAAGGAGCTCTTCGTCGGTGTTCTGACGATTCGTCCGCCGATGAGGCGTCGGCTCAGCTGGTGGCCCCGTCCACCGATGCCTGGCCCACGGCTCCGGCCTGGACGCCCCAACTGGTGAGGATGCGGCCGTAGTTGCCGTCGTCGATCAGTTCCTGCACGGCGCCCCGGACGGCCTGGGTGAGCGTGCTGCCCCGGGCGACGGCGATGCCGTAGGGGATCGATCCGTAGGTGGAACCGACCTTCGTCAACTGCCCGTCGGCGGTGCTGACCGCGTAGTCGACGACGTCGGACGGGCCCAGCAGGGCCTGGTCGCGGCCGGAGACGACGGCGGCCGTCGCGTCCTTCTGCGCGCCGTACGGGTCGCCGCCGTTGCGGATGCCCGGCTTGCCCGCGGTGGTGCAGGCGGGATCACGGGTGCCGGTGATCTCACCGGCCTGGGTGCTGCCGGTCCGCACCGCGACCGACCGGCCGCAGAGGTCGTTCGGGTCGATCCCGTCCGGGTTCCCGGCCCGCACCGCGACGGCCGTGCCGGCGGTGAAGTAGTCGACCATGTCGACGTACCCCTCGCGGTTCCTGCGGTCGTCGATGGAGCTCATGCCCAGCTGGTAGGCGCCCGACATGACGCCGTGGGCGATCCCGTCGAAGTTCACCGCTTCGAGGTCCGCGGTCAGTCCGAGCTTGCGGGCGATCGCCTTGGCCAGGTCGGCGTCCATCCCGACGATCACGCCTTTGTCGTCCTTGAACTCGTTCGGCGCGTAGGCGGGGTCGGTGGCCACGACCAGCCTGCCGCTCGACCGCACGGCGGCCGGGACCAGGGCGGCCAGCGCCGGATCCGTCGAGACGGCGGGGACGGCCCCCGCGTTCGGGGCCGCGCCCGCGGCCGTCCGCGCGGCCGGCGGGCCGGGGCGCGAGGTGACCATCACGGTGGCGACGGCGGCGACCACCAGCAGGAGCACTCCCAGGAGGAGGGCACGGACCTTGCGGCCGCGCGGCAGCAGGCGGATCCGGTGGCCGGGCGGGGCGCCTGCAGGCGGGCCTCCGGGGCCGGGCGCGGCTCCGGGGCCGGGCGCGGCTCCGGGGCCGCTCGGGGCTCCGGGACCGGGCGGCGTTCCGGGGCCGCTCGGGGCTCCGGGGCCGCGCGGTGGCGGTGGCCCGGGAGGCGAGGACGAACCGGGGGGCCGTGACGACCAGGGCGGCGAGGACGAACCGGCCGATGGGGACACGAGATCCTGCGCCAGCGAGCCGAACTCCTCCACGTCCCGGACCGGCGGCGGAGGCGGGACCGCCCGCGCGCGCACCTCCGGCGACGGGACCGCGAGCGCCGGGGGAGGCCGGGGCGCCGTCCGACGGGCGGGCGCCTCCGGGCGGGGCGCGACCGGGACGGCCGGGGCTGCCGGGGCTGCCGGGGCCGCCGCAGGGCGGGCCCGTGCGGCCGGCGGCACGGCGGGTTGCCCTGCGGCCCGCCCGGCCGGCTCTGGGCGGGATTCGGGCCGCGCGGGCTCCGCCGCCAGTACGCGCTGCGGCGACGCGGCGGGACCGGGCGAGGGCCTCGGGCGCGACGGACGGGCTTCGGCGGGCCGAGCTTCGACGGGCCGGACTTCGACGGGTCGGGCTTCGACGGGCCGGACTTCGGCGGGTCGGGCTTCAGCGGGCCGGGCTTCGACGGGTTCGGCCTTCGAGGGCTGCTCCGGACGTCCCCCGGGCTCGGGCCGGAATCCCGGGGGCGAGAGCCGGGCCCCGCCGGGCGTGCGCTCGACCTTCGGGGGCGACGGACGGGCCTCGTCGAGCCTCGCCTTCGACGCCGGCACCCCGGGCTCGGCCCTGGAGGCCGGCACCCCGGGCCCGTCCGACCCGACCTTCGAAGGGCCGGCCCTGGAAGGGGGCGCCTCCGGCCCGTCGGGCGCCTTCGACGGCTGCGTCGGCCGTTCCCCGGCCTTCGGTTCGGCTTGCGCCAGCAGGGCGCGCGCGGCCGAGGCCACGAGGGGGACGTCGGCGTCCGCGACCTCCTTCAGCGTCCGCCGGGCCGTCAGCTCGCGCGCCGGGTCGGGCCCGGTGAGCCACTCGCCGAGCGCGGTCACCGCGCCGAGCCGGATGGCCGGGTGCGGGCTGTCCAGGCCGCTGCGCAGGGCCTCCGGCAGGGCCGCGGGGGCGACGGCCACGCCGGCCGGGCTGCGGGCGAGCAGGATCTTCCCCTCGGCGCCGTAGAGCCACCGCTGCGGGGTCTGCCGACCACCGCCGGAGCGGATCCGGTCGAAGGCGAACGCGTAGGCGTCGTCGACCGACACGTAGCCGTCGTGGTCCTCGTCGGCCGCGCCGCTGCGGATGCCGTCGACGATCGCGGTGGTGAACACCGAACCGGGCGGTTCCGTCCCGGACAGCGGCTCGCCCTCCCAGGAGTACTCGCTGCCGCGCGAGGCGGTCAGCACCACCCGCCCGCGGCCCTGGCCGCGCAGGCGCTCGCCCAGCGCCAGGTCCTCGTCACCCTTGAGCCCGTGCGAGAACGCGCCGCTGAAGCAGCAGTCGAGGATCACCACCAGCCGTCGGGCCCGGCAGTCCTCCATCAGGTCGAGCAGCCACTGCGACTCCACGCCGGTGGCGGCGAGCCGGGTCTTCACGGTGTCGGTGGCGGCGAAGTACAGCTTGCGGCGGACGTCGACGAGGCCGTGGCAGGAGAGGTAGACGAGCAGCAGGTCCTCCGGGTCGCGGCCGGTGAGGAACTCCTCCGCGGCCAGGCGGATCTCCTGCGCGGTCCGGTCGACCACCCGGGTCACCGCGAAGCCGCCGATCCGCGGGTCGGCGAGCACCTCGCTCAGCTGGTCGGCGTCGCGGGCCGGGGCACGCAGCTGGCGCAGCGCCGGGTCGGTGTACCGGGCGGTGGCCACCACCAGCGCGAAGCGGAGTTCGTCGGGCAGGTCAGGGGACGGCCGCGTGACGTGCGAGCCAGTCATCGATCATCGTTTCCTGCTGCTTGGCGGTCACCCCGGTGACCTTGAGCGTGTCGCCGCCGTAGCTCAGTTCGACGACGTGGCCGGTGCGTCCGACCCAGTTCCGGACGGAGGTGACCACCGCCCGCAGCATGTCGAGGTCCACGAAGTGCACGAGCAGCACGCCGGCCAGGCTCCCGAGGCCCTTGGCGTCCTCGGGCGCGGATTCCTCCTCGACGGGTTCGGCGTCGGTGAGGTCGAGGTCGTCGAGCAGTTCGGCGCGGAGCCGGGCGGTGAGCTCCGTCAGCTCGTCCGGATCGAGGCCGGTGTCCGGCCGGACGTGGAGCAGTAGTCCGGTGGACCCGTCGAAGGTCGCCATGGCGCACGCTCCTTCCCCGAGGACCTGCGGCCGGTTGCCTCCCCACCATCATCTGCCGGAACGGGCCGACCGTCACCGTTTTTGCACGATCGATTCGTAGGGTGAGCGGTGCTCAAGGCGACGGGCACTCAGCGCGACCGGCACCGGGCCGAAATCGGGGCTCCGCCGTGTCGGTACTCGCTCGGTGGACACTCAGCGCGACCGCCACGCGGAGTGACGAACGCCCAGCGTGACCGGTGCGCCGCCGGTGACGCTGCTGCCACCCGTGGCACCGATGACACCGCCGCCGCCGGTGACGCCGAGGACGCCGCTGCCGCCGGCGATCAGGACGCTCCGGCCGACGAGGAGCGATCTCGGCCGTGCGCTTGTCACCGTACCCGCACCCGCGCCGTCCGCGCCCCTTCAGACAGCCGACGCTCCGTCACCCGACGCCCGTCAACCCCGATCCCGCGAGATCACCCCGGGGAGTGGGAATCGGCGGCGCCGCGGGGTGGTTGGGCCATGTCGAGCGTACGGAAACTCTTGCGGAGGGGTCCCACCATGAAGATCGGCATCATCGGCGCGGGGAACATCGGCGGCAACCTGACGAGGCGCTTCACCGCCCTCGGCCACGACGTCTCCGTCGCCAACTCGCGCGGGCCGGAGTCGTTGGCCGGGCTCGTCGCGGAGACGGGGGCGCGGGCGGTGCCGGCCGCCGAGGCGGCGCGCGGCGCCGACGTCGTCGTGGTCACGGTGCCGCTGAAGAACGTGCCGGACCTGCCCGCCGGCCTGTTCGACGGGGCCGCCGAGGGCTTCGCCCTCATCGACACCGGCAACTACTACCCGAAGGAGCGCGACGGCCTGATCGCCGAGATCGAGGGCGGCCTGACCGAGAGCCGCTGGACGGAGCGGCACCTCGGCCACCCGGTCGTCAAGGCGTTCAACGGCACCTACGCCCAGGACCTGGTCGAGCGGCCCCTCCCCCAGGGGGATCCGGAGCGCCTCGCCGTGCCGGTCGCCTCCGACGACGAGGACGCCAAGCGCAGGGTCCGGGCGCTCATCGACGAGATCGGCTTCGACACCGTGGACGCCGGCGGCCTCGACGAGTCCTGGCGCCAGCAGCCCGGCACCCCGGTCTACGGCCTGCGCGCGGGCGTCGAGGCCGTGACGCGGGCGCTCGCCGAGGCCTCGCCGGAGCGTCCGGAGGCGCACAAGGCCTGAGGCGATCGAGGAGAGGCCAACAGCGAGAGGCCAACAGCGAGAGGCCAACGGCGGGAAGCCAACGGCGGGGCGCTCCGGATGGGCGCCCCGCCGGAAGCCGGGTGGCACGGTCAGGCGATCCGACGGGCGCCCTCGGCCGGGGTCGCGGTCAGGGTGCGCGGGGCGGTGAAGCCCTTGGCCAGGAACGCGGCGCTGACGTCGGCCGCCACGGCCTCGGCCGCCTCCGCGTCCACGAGGGCGATGACGGAGCCGCCGAAGCCGCCGCCCGTCATCCGCGCGCCGTGGGCCCCGGCCGCGACGGCCGTGTCGACGGCGAGGTCGGTCTCGGGGCAGGAGACCCGGTAGTCGTCACGCAGTGAGGCGTGCCCGGCGGTGAGCACCGGGCCGAGCGCCGCGAGCGCGCCCGCCGCCAGGTGCGCGACGGCCTCGGTCACGCGCTCGTTCTCGGTGACCACGTGCCGCACCAGCGGCCGCAGTTCCTCCGGGAGCCGGGGCAGCGCGGACGCGAGGTCGGCCGGCCCGAGCTCGCGCAGGGCGGGCAGGCCGAGCAGCCGCGCCGCGCGCTCGCAGCCGGCCCGCAGGCCGGCGTACGCGCCGTCCCCGAGGTCGTGCTTGACCCTCGTGTCGAGGACGAGCAGCGCGAGACCCGCACCGGCCAGGTCCACCGGCACCTGGCGCATGGTGAGGTCCCGGCTGTCCAGGTGCAGGGCCGCGCCCGCGCGGCAGCACATCGAGGCCATCTGGTCCATGATCCCGCACGGCACGCCGACGTAGGCGTTCTCCGCCCGCTGCGCGACCAGCGCGAGCTCGGGCGCCGAAAGGCCCAGCCCGTACAGGTCGTTGTAGGCGATCGCCACCGCGCACTCCAGCGCCGCGGAGGACGACAGCCCGGCACCCGTCGGCACGTCGCTGTCCAGCGACAGCTCCGCCCCGCCGACGTCGTGCCCGGCCTCGCGCAGCGCCCACACCACCGCCGCCGGGTAGCCCGCCCACCCGGTGACGCTGCCCGGGGCGAGGTCCGCGACCGCCACCTCGGCACTGCCGCCCTTGGTGGAGTGCAGGCGCAGCAGCCCGTCGTCGCGGCGGCGGGCCTGGGCGCGGACGGTCTGCGGCAGGGCGATCGGCAGGACGAAGCCGAGGTTGTAGTCGGTGTGCTCGCCGATCAGGTTGACCCGCCCGGGAGCGGCCCACTCCCCCTCGGGCGCGTGTCCGTAGAGCCGGGTGAAGGACGGCTGGGAGAGGGTGTTCATCGGGCGACCTCCCGCAGCCGCTGGGCCGCGTGTTCGGGGCTGACGTCGTTGACGAAGGCGTCCATGCCGGATTCGACGCCGGCCAGGTACTTGAGCTTGTCG
>NZ_JBHYWI010000141.1:0-13109 GCF_042751525.1 Kitasatospora sp. NPDC059408 | reverse complement strand
GGCCACCCCCGGAGCCACCCCCGGCGAACCCCACCCACCCGAAAGCCCACCCCGCACCCCAAGCCCCGCGCAGCGGCCCTCCCACCCCGATCCCCCAGGTGAAAAGATGGTCCCCGGACCCCCGCGACGGTGCGGCGGCCCGAAGAGCAGAGCCGAGGAGCGCAGTCATGCCGAAGCAGGCCCCGCAGAGCGACCCCCTGCAGGACGCCCCCGAGGTGTCCGCGCCGCAGCACGCGGCCGCCGGCCTGCCCGCCGTCGGCCACAGCCTCCGCATGGCCACCGAGCAGATGGGCGCCCGCCGCACCCTCGCCACGCTCCTCAAGGTGAACCAGCCGAACGGTTTCGACTGCCCCGGCTGCGCCTGGCCGGAGCCGGACAAGACGCACACCGCCGAGTTCTGCGAGAACGGTGCCAAGGCCGTCGCCGAGGAGGCGACCGAGCGCCGGATCCGGGCCGAGTTCTTCGCCGCGAACCCGGTCGCCGACCTGGCCGAGCGCTCCGGCTACTGGCTCGGCCAGCAGGGCCGCCTCACCCAGCCGATGCTGCTGGACGAGGGCGCGACGCACTACACCCCGGTCTCCTGGGACGACGCCTTCGCGCTGATCGCCGAGGAACTCAAGGCCCTCGACACCCCGGACGGCGCCGCGTTCTACACCTCGGGCCGCACCAGCAACGAGGCCGCCTTCGCCTACCAGCTGTTCGCCCGCCGCCTGGGCACCAACAACCTGCCGGACTGCTCCAACATGTGCCACGAGTCCTCGGGTTCGGCGCTCACCGAGACGCTCGGCGTCGGCAAGGGCAGCGTGAGCCTGAAGGACCTCTACCAGGCCGACCTGATCATCGTGGCCGGCCAGAACCCGGGCACCAACCACCCCCGGATGCTCTCCGCCCTGGAGCGCGCCAAGCGGGCCGGCGCGAAGATCGTCAGCGTCAACCCGCTGCCGGAGGCGGGCCTGGAGCGCTTCAAGAACCCGCAGAACGCCCGCGGCCTGGTCGGCCACGGCACCAAGCTGACCGACCTGTTCCTGCAGATCCGCCTCGGCGGCGACCTCGCGCTGTTCCGGGCACTCAACCAGCTGGTCCTGGAACGAAACGGCGTCGACCACGCCTTCGTCAACGAGCACTGCCACGGCTACGAGGAGTTCGAGGCCCAGGCCACAACGACCGACCGGGACGAAGTCCTCGCCGCGACCGGCCTGCCCTGGGAGCAGATCGAGGAGCTCGGCCGCATGGTGCTGGCCTCGAAGAAGATCATCGTCTGCTGGGCGATGGGCCTCACGCAGCACAAGCACGCCGTCCCGACCATCCGCGAGGTGGTCAACTTCCTCCTGCTGCGCGGCAACGTCGGCCGCCCCGGCGCGGGCGTCTGCCCGGTGCGCGGGCACAGCAACGTGCAGGGCGACCGGACGATGGGCATCTTCGAGCGGCCGAGCAAGGCGTTCCTGGACGCGCTCGGCAAGGAGTTCGCGTTCGAGCCGCCGCGCGAGCACGGCCTCGACTCGGTGGACACGATCCGCGCGATGCGCGACGGCAAGGTCGGGGTCTTCTTCGCGATGGGCGGCAACTTCGTCGCGGCGACGCCGGACACCGAGGTCACCGAGGCCGCGATGCGGCGCTGCCGGCTGACGGTGCACGTCTCGACCAAGCTGAACCGCTCGCACGTGATCACCGGAGCCCGCGCGCTGATCCTGCCCACCCTCGGCCGCACCGACCGGGACGTCACCGGCTCGGGCGCCCAGTTCGTCAGCGTCGAGGACTCGATGGGCCAGGTGCACGCCTCGCGCGGCGGCCTGCGCCCGCCCGCGCCCGGTCTGCTCTCCGAGACCGCGATCATCTGCCGCCTCGCCCGCGCCGTGCTCGGACCGCAGGACACCGTGCCGTGGGAGGACTTCGCCGGCGACTACGACACCCTGCGGGCCCGGATCGCCCGGGTCGTGCCCGGCTTCGAGGACTACAACGAGAAGGTGCGCCGCCCCGGCGGCTTCACCCTGCCGCACGGCCCGCGCGACTCCCGGACCTTCCCGACCGCCACCGGCAAGGCCAACTTCACCGTCAACCCGCTGACCGCCCCGGAGGTCCCGCCGGGTCGCCTGCTGCTGCAGACGCTGCGCTCGCACGACCAGTACAACACCACGATCTACGGCCTCGACGACCGCTACCGCGGCATCAAGGGCGGCCGCCGGGTGGTCCTGGTGAACCCGGCCGACGCCGCCGAACTCGGCCTGACCGAGGGCGCGTTCGTCGACCTGGTGGGCGAGTGGAAGGACGGCGTCGAGCGCCGCGCACCGCACTTCAAGGTGGTCCACTACCCGGTGGCCCGCGGCGGGGCGGCGGCCTACTACCCCGAGACGAATGTACTGGTCCCGCTCGACTCGACGGCCGACATCAGCAACACCCCCACGTCGAAGGCGGTCGTCATCCGCTTCGAGCCGGACAGCACCGCGGTCTGAGCCTCCAAACAACGGAGAGGCCGCCCCGCAGGGCGGCCTCTCCATCCGGCTACAGGACTCAGGGCAGCAGGCCACCGATCAGCGGCAGCGTGGCAGTGGCGCTCCCGGGCGCCGAAGCAGTGGGCGTCCCCGTACCGGACGGCGTCGGCGTACCCGTCCCACTCGGCGTCGGGGTGCCCGTCCCCGAAGGCGTCGGGGTGCCCGTCCCCGAAGGCGTCGGGGTGCCCGTCCCCGAAGGCGTACCCGTCCCCGAAGGAGTCCCGGTCCCCGACGGCGACCCCGTACCCGACGGAGTCCCGGTCCCGGACGGCGTACCGGGCGTGGTGGACGGGGTCCCCGGGTTCGGCGCCGGCGTGCCCGGGGCCGGGGTCGTGCCCGGGGCCGGGGCCGGCACCGGCGGCCGCTGCTCGGCCGGGGTCGGGGCGATCGGCGTGACGGTGTCCCAGCCGGTCGGGAGGTCGGGCACCTTCCAGGCGCCGCCAGCGTCGTCGGCCGCGCCGGACGGGTCGGGGCGGACGGCCCCGAGGATCGCCATCGAGCCGATCGGCGAGACCTTGATCACCGCGCCCGGCCGGGGGGCCTGCACGATCAGCCCGCCGCCGATGTACATCGCGACGTGGGTGGCGCCCTGGAAGTACACGATGAGGTCGCCGGGCCGGATCTGGTTCAGCGCGACGTGCGGGAGCTCGGCCCACTGCTCCTGGCTGGTGCGCGGGATCGGCTTGCCCGCGTGCAGCCAGGCCTGCGAGGTGAGGCCGGAGCAGTCGTACGAGTCCGGGCCGATGCCGCCCCACAGGTAGGGCTTGTTGAGCTGGGCCAGTGCGAAGGCGACCGCCGCGCGACCGGCCAGCGAGGGCGTGCGCTCGCCCTGGCCGAGGGCGCCGCTGGCGAGGAAGGCGAGCTGGGCCTCGTCGGCCTTGGCCTTCTCCAGCTTCTCCAGTTCGGTGCGCTGGGCGCCGGTGAGCGAGGAGACCAGCTGCTCGACGGCGGCGAGGTCGGTGGCGACCTTGGCCTTCGCCGCCTCCTGCTGGGCGACGAGCGCCTGGGAGGTCTTGAGGGCGTCCGCGGTCTGCGCGGTCAGCCCGGCGAGTTCGTTGCGGTCGGCCTTGAGCCGGTCGAGGAACTCGGACTGCGAGCGGCTGGCGGTGGCGAGCAGCTCGGCGATGGTGACGGCCTCGTACGGGTCCTTGGAGAGCAGGAGTTCGGCGTAGGCGGAGGTGGCACCGTTGCGGTACTGGGCGGCGGCGAGCTGCGCGGCGATGTCGGTGCCGGCGTCGACCTGCTTCTGCTGGCGTTCGAGGCGGTTCTGCAGGTCGGTGAGGGCGGTCTGCTGCTCGGTGACCTTGGCGACCGCGCCGTTGTACTGCTCGGTGGCGGCCTCGGCGCCCTGGTAGAGCGCGTGCAGCTGGTCGAGCAGCGGTCCGAGGGTGGCCTTGGCGGCGGCGAGCGGGTCGTCCCCCGGGGCGGCCGTGGGAGCCGTCACGCCGGGCGTGCCCGGGTCGGGTGCGGCGTACGCGGCCCCGGCGGCGAACGGGAGCGCCAGCGCGGCGGCGGCCAGCACGGCTCCGCAGCGCAGGGCGGCCCGCACCCAGGGTCGTACGCCCACCGTCTCGCCGCGCCGCGATTCCCCGCCCATGGGTCTTCCTCCCCGCCCTGCCCGTCCCCGGGTTCCCCGGATCCCGGCGATCCTCCCACGGGTTACCCGCCGGAAACAGGGCGCGCCAGGACCGGAAGGTGAATTCTCCGTTCACAGCCCCGTTCACGGTCCCGTTCACGGCCCCGTTCACCTGTGAGACAGGTCTCAGCAAACGTGTGCGAACCGGGGCGTTCTTCGCTAAGGTCCAGCTCAGCGCGACCCATGTCACTCCTGCGAAAGCTTATGGCCATCGCCAGGACACCAGCGGAACCACGATTCCCGGCTCAGTTCACCTTCCGTTCACCGAACCTGCCTACGGTCGCGAGCGACACCAACGTCCGTGCGACAACTACGACGATTGTTTGGGTATGGAACACATCTCGTTCCTGGTAGCCGTTGTGATCATCACGGCGCTCGCCTTCGACTTCACCAACGGGTTCCACGACACCGCGAACGCGTCCGCCACCGCGATCGCGACGGGAGCCCTCCGGCCGAAGGTCGCGGTCACCATCGCGGCCGTCCTCAACTTCGCGGGCGCGTTCCTGTCCGTGAAGGTCGCCACCACCATCTCCGGCGGCATCGTCAACGAGAAGACCGGCATCCACCCCGAGATCATCTTCGCCGCCCTGGTCGGCGCGATCCTGTGGAACCTGCTGACCTGGCTGCGCGGCCTGCCGTCCAGCTCCTCGCACGCCCTGTACGGCGGCCTGATCGGCGCCACGATCGTCGGCGTCGGCATGAACGGCGTCAACTTCGACACCGTGGTCACCAAGATCCTGATCCCGGCGGTCGCCTCCCCGTTCGTCGCGGGCCTGGCCTCCTTCGGCGCCACCAAGCTGGCGTACCTGATCACCCGCCGCAGCAACGGGGCCACGACGGACAAGGGCTTCCGCAAGGGCCAGATCTTCTCGTCCTCGCTGATCTCGCTCGCGCACGGCACCAACGACGCCCAGAAGACGATGGGCATCATCACCCTGACCCTGGTCTCGGTCGGCGCCCTGCCCAAGGGCGCGCTGCCCCCCACCTGGGTGATCGTCTCGGCGGGCGCCGCGATCGCGCTCGGTACCTACATGGGCGGCTGGCGGATCATCCGCTCGATGGGCAAGGGCCTGGCGGACATCCAGCCGCGGCAGGGCTTCGCCTCCGAGTCGTCGGTCGCGACCGTCATCCTCACCTCGTCGCACATGGGCTTCGGCCTCTCCACCACCCAGGTCTGCACCGGCGGCATCATGGGCGCCGGTCTCGGCGGTCCGAAGCCGGAGCTGCGCTGGAGCATGGTCCGCCGCATGGTCTACACCTGGGGCCTGACCCTGCCGGCCGCCGGCCTGGTCTCCGGCGGCGCGGCCCTGGTGGTCCGCCAGGGCACCTGGGGCGTGGTGCTGGTCGGCGCCGCGCTGGTCGCCGGCGCGGGCGGCATGTGGCTGATCTCCCGCCGCCAGCCGGTCGGCGCGGACAACGTCAACGAGGTCGGCTCCGTCGAGGACGTCACGGCGGTCGACGTCACCGCGCTCGACGTCACCGCCGCCGACGTCACCGCGGTCGACGTCACCCCGGCCGCCCCGGCGAACGCCGCCCCCACCACCGCCTCGACCACGGTCGCGGCCTGAGCGCCGCCGGCTGAGGAGCACACACCATGCACATCAAGTGGAACGCCCTGGCCCAGACCGCCGGAATCAGCTTCGGCGTCACCGTCGCCGTGGTCACCGTCTTCGCGCTCGGCATCCTGGCCCTGTCCCGCCGCGAGGCCGCGCTGACCGCCCGCGAGGACGGCACCGCCCAGGCCGGCACCGCCCAGGCCGCCGGCGGCCGGCTGGCGCTGGCCGGCGCGTACGCCTGCTTCGCCGTCTGCGCCGCGGCCGTCGTCTACGGCCTGGTGCTGATCGCCGCGCCGTAGTCCCCACCGCGCACACGCGAACGGGCCGGGAAGTGGATCCCCACTTCCCGGCCCGTTTCCGTGCCCGCGTACCGGAGGCGTCAGGTCTGCTGCGTGGTCCGCAGCGCCGTCTCCCGGATGAACAGCACCGTGACGAAGGAGGCCAGCGCGAACGGCGCGGCCCACAGGAACACCGTGCCGACACCGTGCCCGAAGGCGTCCGTCACCAGCGGCAGGATCGGGGCCGGCAGCTTGTGCAGGTCCGGGATGCCGCCGCCGGAGGCCGCGTGCCCGGCCGGGATGTGCGCGGCGGCCAGGTTCTCGGCGAGGTAGTGGCCGACCTTGTTGTTCATCAGCGCGCCGAGCGCGGAGACGCCCATCGCGCCACCCATGGTGCGGAAGAACGTGACGACCGAGCTGGCCGCGCCGAGTTCGTTGCGGGGCACCGTGTTCTGCACCGCGAGCACCAGGTTCTGCATGGTGAGGCCGAGCCCGATGCCGGTGATCGCCATGTAGACGGAGAGCAGCACGTAGCTGGTGTCGGTCCGCATGGTGCCGAGCAGGCCGAAGCCGATCGCGAGCAGCGCCGTGCCGGAGACCAGGTAGGCCTTCCAGCGGCCGTACTTGGTGATCAGCCGGCCGGCGACGGTCGAGGAGAGCGCCAGGCCGAGGATCATCGGCAGGGTCATCAGGCCGGCCATCGTCGGGGACTTGGCGCGGGCCAGCTGGAAGTACTGGCTGAGGAAGGTGGTCGCGCCGTACATGCCGACGCCGACCAGCACGCTCGCGAGCGCGGCCAGGGTGACGGTGCGGTAGCGGAAGAGGTCCGGCGGGATGATCGGCTCGGCGGCGCGGCGCTCGATGACGACGGCGAGCGCGCCCAGCAGCAGGCCGCCGCCGACCATGGCCGCGGTCTGCCAGGACAGCCACGCGTAGTTCTTGCCGGCCAGCGTGATCCAGACCATCAGCAGGCTGACGGCGCCGGTGATGGTCAGCGCGCCGAGGTAGTCGATCTTCGGCTTGCGCCTGACCACCGGCAGCTTGAGGGTGCGCTGGACCACCAGGATCGCGGCGATGGCGAACGGGATGCCGACGTAGAAGCACCAGCGCCAGCCGAGCCACGAGGTGTCGACGATGACGCCGCCGATGAGCGGGCCGCCGATGGTGGCGAGGGCGAACACCGCGCCGAAGTAGCCGCTGTAGCGCCCGCGCTCGCGCGGCGGGACCATCGCGGCCAGGCAGATCTGGCCGAGCGCGACGACACCGCCGGCGCCGATGCCCTGGAGGGCGCGGCAGGCGATGAGTTCGCCGGTGTTCTGGGAGAGGCCGGCCAGGGCGGAGGTGGCGATGTAGATCAGCAGGGCGATCTGCAGCAGCACCTTCTTGCTGGCGAGGTCGGAGAGCTTGCCCCAGATCGGGGTGGAGGCGGTGAGGGTGAGCAGCGCTGCGGTGATCACCCAGGTGTAGGCGGACTGGCCGCCGTGGAGGTCGGTGAGGATGTGCGGCAGGGCGTTGGAGACGACGGTCGACGAGAGCACGGCCACGAAGAGGCCGAGCAGCAGGCCGGACAGCGCCTCCATCACCTGTCGGTGGGTCATGGGTCGGTCGTCGACGGCGGCGGCTGCGCCGGTCGCGGCCTCGGTGGTCACGGTCATCCCGGTCCTTAGAAATCGTTGACTTAGGCAACCATACGAGCAGATGGTTGCTTAGGGCAACTTTCTTCAAGGCAAAGTAAAGCCGGGCCCCACCCGCGCGCCCCCGGACAGCCCCTCCCGTGCGACCCCCGGCGACCCCACCCGCGCGACCCTCTGCGGTCACTCCCCCGCGGGCTCGCCGAACACGTCGTTGAAGCGGTGCAGCAGCTCGGCGAAGCGGACCACGTCCTCCTGGGACCAGCCGCCCATCACCTCGCGGACCCGCCGCATCCGGACGTCCCTGGCGGCGAGGTAGCGCCGCCGCCCGTCCTCGGTCAGCGAGACGAACGAGGCCCGCCGGTCCAGCGGGTCCGCCACCCGGGCGACCAGGCCCAGCTCCTCCAGCGCCCTGATCTGCCGGCTCACGGTGGCCTTGCCGACCGCGAAGTACACGCCGACGTCGGTCACCCGCACCCGCCCGGCCTGCTCGATGTAGCCGAGCATGCTGTACGCCATGCCCTCCAGCTCCGGGTGCACCCGGCGGGACAGCTCGGCGACCCTCGCCCGGCCGCGCCGGAACATCAGCGCGACCTCGCGGTCCACCGCCAGCAGCGCGCCCTCGTCCAGTGTTCGCCCGCCCGGCACCCGCTCGCCACTCTCCGCACTCACCGCGCCAGTATCCCGCAGCGGCGGTGGCCGGAACGCGGCGCGTGCGGTGCGACAAGCCAACTACTTCATGGTATGAAGTATCGGTTCTCGTAGTATCTGATTCCGCTCGAATCGCAGGTTTCCCTCGAAACATGGGTTTCCCCCCGAAACCGCAGGTTTCCCCCGATACCAAGGAGATGTGGATGGCCGCCCCGGGGCAGGGTTTCGTCGCCGAACTGAAGGGAGCGGTCACCCCGCGCGCAGCGCTGATGGTGATCGCCGTACTGCTGCTCCAACTCGGCTTCATCACGTCGTACGTCGGGGCGCTGCACAAGCCGGCCCCGCACAACCTGTCGATCGCGGTGGTCGCCCCGCCGCAGGTCGCGCCCAAGCTGGTCGGCGCGCTGGAGTCGGTGCCGAACGACGCCGTGAAGCCGGTCACGGCACCGGACGCCGAGACCGCCACCGCGCAGATCAAGGACCAGAAGATCTACGCCGCGCTGGTCTTCAACCCGGCCGGCACCGAGGACACCCTGCTGACCGGCGGTGCCCGCGGCACCTCGGCTGCCAAGGCCGCCGAGAGCATCACGACCGCGCTGGAGAAGACCCAGGGCCGCACCGTCAAGGTCGAGGACGTCGTCCCGCTGGCCAAGGGCGACACCAACGGCCTCTCCGCCTTCTACCTGGTCATCGGCTGGTGCGTCGGCGGCTACCTGGTCGCCTCGATCCTCGGCATCAGCGCCGGCTCCAAGCCGGCCAACGTCCACCGCCTGCTGATCCGGCTCGGCGCGATGGCGCTGTACTCGATCGCGGCCGGCGTCTTCGGCACCCTGATCGCCGGTCCGGTCCTGGACGCGCTGCCCGGCTCGATCCCGAGCCTGTCGGCGGTGGGCGCCCTGGTGGTGTTCACGGTCGGCGCGTTCACCATGGCGCTGCAGTGCCTGTTCGACATCATCGGCATCGGCATCGCGGTGCTGATCTTCGTGGTGCTCGGCAACCCGAGCGCGGGCGGGGTCTACCCGGCGCCGATGATGCCGCCGTTCTGGCGCGCGATCGGCTCGTGGATCCCGAACGGCGCCGGCACCGCCGCGACCAAGTCGATCGCCTACTTCGGCTCGACCAACATGGCGATGCCGCTCCTCGTGCTCGTCGTGTGGGCGGTCCTCGGCGTGGCGGTCGCCCTGCTCGCCGTCGTGCGCGGCCCGCGCTCGGGCGGCCGGGAGCTGGTCCAGGAGGCCTGAGCCCCGTCCTGCGGAAGAATCCCGTGCCCCCCGGCCCCCGTGGCCGGGGGGCACGGCCGTCTCAGGCGCCCGCCAGCCGGCCGGGGTCGGCCACGACGGCGCGCACCACCCCGACGGCGGCGCCCAGCAGCGGCCCGCGCCGCCCGAGCCGGGAGACCGTGAGCCGGTCGTCCGACCACGGGCGGACGGTCACCCGGGCGCCCATCTCGGCCCGCATCGACGGCAGCAGCCAGGGCGCCAGCTGGGCGTACCCGCCGCCCAGCACCACCTCGGCGGGGTCCAGCAGGTTGACCGCACCGGAGGCCGCGATGCCCAGCGCCGCCCCGGCCCCGGCCAGCGCGGCGCGCACCTCCTCGTCCCCGGCCTCGGCGCGCTCGGCGAGCAGGGCCACCCAGTCGCCGCGGATGCCCTCCAGCCCCGCCGCGCGCAGCACCGCCGTCTCCCCCGCGTACTGCTCCAGGCAGCCGTGCGCGCCGCACGCGCAGCGCGGCCCGTCCGGGCGGACCGGCACATGGCCGAGCTCGCCCGCGTAGCCTCGCGCGCCGCGCAGCAGCCGCCCGCCGATCACGATCGCCGCGCCGACGCCGGCCTCGGCCGACACGTGCAGGAAGTGGTCCGGGCCGCCGCCCAGCCAGAGTTCGGCGAGCCCGCCCAGGTTGGCCTCGTTGTCCGCGTCGATCGCGAGCTCCGCCAGGTCCTCCGAGCCGGCCGCGCGCAGGGCCAGGCGCAGTTCGGCGGCGAGCGGCACCTCCTGCCAGCCGAGGTTGGCGGCCCGCTGGAGCACCCCGCCGGCGGTGCCGACCAGTCCGGGCACGGCGAGCGCGAGCGCGGCCGGGCGCAGGCCCGCCTCGGCGACGGCGCGGCGCAGCAGTTCGGCGAGGTCGGCCATGACGGCGGCGGGCGTGCGGCCCCGGTTGCGGATCTCCTGACGGCGCCAGGAGACGACCTCGCCGCGCAGGTCGACGACGCAGGCGCCGAGGTGCTCGACGCCGATCTCGGCGCCGAGGCCGCCGGGCCCGTGCGGGTTGAGGCCGAGCGCGGTGCCGGGCCGGCCGACCTTGCCGCTCGGCGCGGCCGGGCCCTCCTCGACGACCAGGCCGCCGGCGATCAGCTCCTCGGCGAGCGAGGAGACCGCCGCCCGGGTGAGTCCGGTCTCCGCGGCCACTTCGGCGCGGGAGCGCGGGGCCCGTGCGATCACGCCGAGCACCAGCGCCAGGTTGGCCCGGCGCATGCCCTGCTGGCTGGCGGGTCCGCTCCGGACGCCGTCCGGCTCACGCATGTGCCCACCCCGCTCCCTGGCTGGCGGTCACCCGGCCTCACCGCGTCCCGGGCACCTCCCGGGACGTCTCGTGTGCAGCGTAACCGGGTTCGAGGGGCGGCTGCGTCCCGGTGGCGACGGGCTCGGCGAGGCGGGTGAACACCCAGCGCTGCATCGCCCAGAAGCGGAAGAGCATCGCCACGAAGGTGCCGACGATCATGCCGCTGAGGAAGTCCGCGACCTCCTGGGCGAACGGGCCGACGTAGGGCTCGCGTAGGTCCAGGACGTACCGCGAGACCGCCAGCGGCACGTCGTTGACGGCGATCGCCACCACGCTGACCAGGAAGAACAGCACCGCCTCGCGCCGCTGCCCCTGGGCCCGGAAGGCCCAGCGGCGGTTCAGCACGTAGGAGACGACGGTGGCGATCACGGTCGCGATGGTCAGCGCGACCACCGGCTTGTGCTCCAGGACGGTGAACTTCAACTCGAAGTCGATCACCGTGGTGAGCGCGAAGCAGCCGCCGCCGACCAGCAGGAACTTCACCAGCCTGCGGTGGCGCACCAGGAACGGGCGCAGCCTCGCCGGCACCCGGGCCAGGACGCGCTGCGTGGGGGACGGCATCCTCGCAGTCTCGCACGCGGTCCGCCGTCCCCCTCGTCACTCGGCGGAAATCCTCAGGACGCCGGCGGTCGTGCCCTGGTAGACCACTCCGCCGGGGGCGATCGAGCCCACCATCTGGAGCGTGTCGAAGAGGAAGCCGGCCCCCAGGAACCGGGTGCGCCCGACGGCGCCGGTGGCCGGGTCGATCTCGGCGTAGTAATAGGGGTCGAGGACCATCGTGGCGGTGCTGCCGGGGATCAGCGGTTTGCGCAGGACGGTGTGGATCAGCCCGTCGCCGGTGGAGAGCCGCGGGACGGCGGCGGAGCGCACGGTGGTGTCCCAGACCAGGTCGCAGCCGGAGCCGTCGGGCCGCACGTCGACCCGGCTGAAGCCGCCGCGGAAGTCGGCGGAGGCGGGCACGCCCGGCCCGGCGTCGGCGGGCAGCGCGGGGTACGGGTAGCCGTTGGTGCTGCTGATGAAGACGCTGTTCCCGGCGCCGATCGGGGAGTTCTCGCTGCCGCTGCCGCCGGCCCTGAGCACCGGCACCGAGCAGACCGGCGAGCCGTCGGAGGTGCGGTAGACCAGCAGGTGCACGGTCGGCGCGGCGTTGTCGACGATGGTCGTGTAGTCGGTGCCGGTGCGCGGGCCGAAGAAGGTCGGGGTCGAGCCGGTGCCCCAGCTGAGCTGGCCGGGCTTGCGGCCTGGCCCGCGGTCGTACGCCCGGCGCCAGGCGGTCCGCGGGGTGCCGTCGGCTCCGGCGGTGAGCAGGTAGGTGGCGTGGGTGGTGGCGACGAGGGTGCCGGCGGGGGCGGTGGAGATCGAGTTGGCGATCCGTTCCCCGGCGGGGAGGGCGAGGCCGCGGACGGCGCCGGTGCGCTCGTCCGCGGTGCCGACGACCCCGCCGCCGGTGGCGAACCAGACCCGGCCCTGCCAGTCCGGCGAGATGCCGACGACGGCGTCGCCGGCCGGGACGGCGTCGGCCAGCGGGAGGCGGCTGTCCACCGTGAGCTCCCAGTCGCCGTCGGCGCTGCGGTGGTGGCCGATCCGCAGCAGGTCGCCGTGGCCGTCGACGGCGACCAGGCGGTCCCGGTCGTCCAGGTAGGCGTACACGCCGCCGAGCAACGAGCCCTTGGCGAGCGGGAGTTCGGCGAGGGACTCGCCGTCGTCCGGGTCCAGCAGGTGGACGGTCGGGGTGCGCCCGAGGATCGTGGTGCAGAGCGCGACCGGGAAGCCGTCGTAGCCGACCAGCACGGTCGGGCAGGCGGACTGCAGGGCCGTGCGGTGCGAGGTGAGCGGGCCGGCCGGCGGCCCGGGCAGCCGGGTGGTGTCCGAGGAGCCGGTGTCGCCGTGCATGGTGGCGGTGCCGTCGGGGCCCGCGTACGGGTTGTGCGGCGGCAGCGGTCCGAACGGCGTGGCGGCACGGGCCGGGACCGCGAGGGCGAGCAGGGCCGCGGCCGCGAGGACGGCGGCGGCGCGGGAGGGCAGCGCGAAGCGCATGGAGGGTGTCCCATCGGGTGAGCGGGCAGGCGTGGGCGCATGGCGGTGCGGCCACCCGGTGGGGGTTCCCGGCGGGGGCGTCGGGTGGAACACCGCGCTCAACGGACGCGGTGACAGATCGCCGAGCACGCGCGGGCGAGGTCGACGTCCAGTCGACGGCTCAGGTGCGCGTGGCGATTCACCCGGCCAGCCTCCCTTACTGACGACCCGTCTCACAAGACCGTCTCACCCTGCGGGCATGGCCCGGGGCGGAGCGGCAGTGCCGCTCCGC
>NZ_JBHYWI010000140.1:0-13749 GCF_042751525.1 Kitasatospora sp. NPDC059408 | reverse complement strand
CCGACGGCCGCATCGTCGACGAACTCCACAACCCCACCGCCGACACCGTCCTGGACCGCATGCGCCGCTTCGACGCCAAGGGCCGCACCAGCTGACCTTCCGGCAACCGAACGCCCGCACCTGAACCCAGGACACCTCATGTATCGCACCGCACTGCGCAACGTGCTGGCCCACAAGGGCCGACTGCTGATGACGGCCCTGGCCGTCATGCTGGGCACCGCCTTCGTGGCGGGCACCATGGTCTTCTCCGACACCTTCGGCAAGGCCATGCGGGACAGCAACTCCAAGAGCTACTCGGACGTCTCGGTCCAGGTCGTGGACAACGCGGCCGGCTCCCGCGTCTCGGCCAAGGAGAAGAGCGAGAGCGGCTCCGCCACGCTCACCGACGCCACCGTCCAGCAGTTCGCCGCGCTGCCGGGCACCGCCGGCGCCCGTGGCGTGGTCAGCGGCTTCACCGGCGTCGCCGACCGCAACGGCAACCTGGTCGGCCAGTTCTGGGCCGCCAGGGGCGCCAACTTCACCCCCGGCCAGGACGGCGGGGACGCGCGCTACCCGATGGCCGAGGGCCGGGGGCCGGCGAACGGCAAGGAGATCGCGCTCGACCGCAAGACCGCCGACAAGGCCGGTTACAAGGTCGGCGACACCGTCCGGGTGGCCGCCAACGGGCCGGTCATCGAGGCGAAGCTCACCGGGATCTTCACCACCGCCGACCCGGTGGTGAACTCCGGCGGCACGCTCACCCTGTTCGACCGCGCCACCGCCCAGCAGTTGCTCCTGGAGCCGGGCCGCTACAGCAGCATCGTGCTCACCGCCAAGCCCGGCACCACCGAGGACGCGCTGCTCGCCCAGGTCCAGCCCACGGTGCCGGCCGGCAGCCAGTTCGACGTCGAGACCGGGGCCAAGCTCAAGGCCGACGAGCAGAAGCAGATCGCCGAGGGCACCGACACCCTGCGCACCGTGCTGCTCGCGTTCGCCGGCATCTCGCTCTTCGTCGGCATCTTCATCATCGCGAACACCTTCACCATGCTGGTCGCCCAGCGCACCAAGGAACTCGCGCTGCTGCGGGCGATCGGCGCCAGCCGCAAGCAGGTCACCCGCTCCGTCCTGGTGGAGGCGCTGGCGATCGGTGTCGTCTCCGCCGTCGCCGGTCTGCTCGCGGGCGTCGGGATCGGCGCCGGGCTGCAGTCCCTCATGAGCACGCTGAACGCGGACATGCCGCAGGGCTCGCTGGTGATCAAGCCGCTCACCATCGGCGTGACCCTGCTGGTCGGTGTCCTGGTGACGGTGCTGTCGGCCCTGCTGCCGGCCATGCGCGCCTCCCGGATCGCCCCGGTGGCCGCGATGAGCAACGGCGACCAGCCGGTCAGTCAGAAGAGCCTGGTGGTCCGCAACACGATCGGCTCCCTCCTCGCCGCCGGCGGTCTCGCGCTGATCGGCTTCGGCGCCTCGACCGGCAACGACACCGGCCGGATGCCGGTCGCGATCGGCGCCTTCCTGGCCCTGATCGGCGTGTTCGTGCTGCTGCCGCTGCTCTCCCGTCCGGTCATCGCCCTGGTCGGCCCGGTGCTGCGCAAGCTGGCCGGCACCCCGGGCAAGCTGGCCCAGCAGAACGCCGTGCGCAACCCCCGACGCACCGCCTCCACCGCCGCCGCGCTCACCATCGGCCTGACCCTGGTCACCGGCCTCACCGTGCTGGGCGCCTCGGTCACCGGCGTGATCGACCGGGCCATCACCGACTCGATGAAGGCCGACTACCTGGTCGGCACCGCCAACGGGATGGGCCTGTCCGACCAGGTGCCCGGCGAGATCGCCAAGGCCCCCGGGGTGGCGGCCTCCTCGCCGCTCACCTCCGTCTACTGGAAGCTCGACGGCACCAGCAAGGCGATCAGCGGCCTGAACGCGGACAGCTTCGACCAGCTCGCCTCGGTCAAGCTGACCAGCGGCTCCACCGCCGCCCTCGGCCAGGGCCGGCTCCTGGTGGACCAGGACGTCGCCACGAAGTTCAACGTCACCACGGGCTCGACCATGGCCGTGACCTTCCCGGACAAGTCCACCGGGCAGCTCACCGTCGGCGGCGTGTACGAGAAGGGCGGCATGCTCGGCCCGGTCGTCCTGGCCAACGGCGAGATCCTCAAGCACGAGCCGAAGGCACAGGTCACCGACGTCCTGGTCAAGGGCAAGGACGGCGCCACCGACGCGCTCAAGCAGTCCCTCAAGGACGCCACCGGTGCCAACCCGGTGATCGAGGTCAAGTCCAAGCAGGACGTCCGGGACCGCTTCAGCCAGTCCATCACCTTCATCCTGAACCTGATGTACGGCCTGCTGGCGATGTCCGTGCTGGTCGCGGTCCTCGGCGTGATCAACACGCTGGCGATGTCGGTCTTCGAGCGCAAGCGCGAGATCGGCATGCTGCGGGCGATCGGCCTGGACCGCCGGGGCATCAAGCGGATGGTCCGTCTGGAGTCCGTGGTGATCTCGCTGTTCGGCGCCGGGATCGGCGTGCTGCTCGGCTGCTTCATCGCCTGGGCCGTCAACGGCACCCTGAAGTCCAGCCTGGCCGGGCTCACCACGGTCGTACCGTACGGCCAGCTGGCGCTCTTCCTGCTCCTCGCCGGACTGGTCGGCCTGGTGGCCGCGATCTGGCCGGCCCGCCGGGCGTCCAAGCTGGACATCCTGGAGAGCATCAAGACCGACTGACGGCCGGTCCGGGAACGCGGAAGGCCCCTGCCGGAGGGTTCGGCAGGGGCCTTCCAACTTCTGTACTCCGCCCGGTCGCACGGCCGGCTGAGCACCACGGAGGTCGTGGTCCGGCGACACTGCCGGGCGGAGGGCCTCCGACTCATACCCCGGTGCTCCCACACCGGGGTCTCAGTCGCTTACTTGCTCGCGAGTTCCTTCTCGGCGGCCGGCTTGGCGGCCTCCACGGGCTTCGTGGGCGGGGTGACCTCCTGGATGGGCAGGTACGGCTGCTCCATCTGGGACAGGCCGACCATCTCGCGCTTCAGGAAGACGGCGAGGGTCCAGTCGGTGAAGACGCGGACCTTGCGGTTGAAGGTCGGCACCATGGCACCGTGGTACGCGCGGTGGAACCACCAGGCGAGGCGGCCCTTCAGCTTGAACTTGCCGAAGAGGATCGCGACACCCTTGTGCAGGCCCAGACCGGCGACCGCACCGAGGTTCTTGTGCTTGTACTCCTTCTGCGGGAAGCCGCGCATGCCGGAGATCACGTTGTCGCCGAGGACGACGGCCTGGCGGCAGGCGTGCTGCGCGTTCGGCGGGCACCAGGCGCCCTCGCCGGCGGCGAGGTCCGGCACCTGGGCGTTGTCGCCGGCGGACCAGACGTAGTCGAAGCCCTGGACCTGGAGGGTCGGCGCCGTGTCGACGTGGCCGCGCGGGCCCAGCGGCAGGCCGAAGTGGGCCAGCACCGGGTTCGGCTTCACGCCGGCCGTCCACACGATGGTGGAGGCGTCCATCTCCATGCCGTTCTTCAGCACGACGTGGCCGTCGACGCAGGAGTCCATGGAGGTCTCGATGTAGACCTCGATGTCGCGCTCGCCGAGCTTCTCCTTGGTCCACAGACCGAGGTCCGGGCCCATCTCGGGGAGGATGCGGTTGGCCGCCTCCACCAGGATGAAGCGCATGTCGTCGCGGCTGACGGTCTTGTAGATCTTGGCGGCGTCGCGCGCCATGTCCTCGACCTCGGCGATCGTCTCGACGCCGGCGAAGCCGCCGCCGATGACGACGAAGGTCAGGGCCTTGCGCCGGATCGCCTCGTCCGTGGTGGACTCGGCCTTGTCCAGCTGCGCCATGACGTGGTTGCGGAGGGCGATGGCCTCCTCAACCGTCTTCATGCCGATGCCGTTCTCCGCCAGACCCGGGATCGGGAAGGTGCGGGAGACCGAGCCGGTCGCGACGACGAGGTAGTCGAAGGGCAGCTCGTAGGAGTCGCCGGCCGCGGGCGCGATGGTGGCGACCTTGCGGGCGTGGTCCACAGCGGTCACGTGACCGGTGAGCACCTCCGCCTTCTTGAGGGCGCTGCGCAGGGGCGCGACGAGGTTGCGGGGCGCGACGTTGCCGCCGGCCGCCTCGGGGAGGAAGGGCAGGTACGTCATGTACGACCGCGGGTCGACGACCGTGACGGTCGCTTCGCCGTAACGCATCTTCTTGAGGATGCGCATCGCGGCATACAGGCCGACGTAACCACCGCCGACAATGAGGATGCGAGGACGCTCCGTGGTGCTCATATCCGAAAGTATCCAGCACCGTCCGGAGCAGCCTTCGTGAGCCCGGTCACAAGCGGATGGACACCCCGTGCTACACTGCGCGGCCACAAAACGGCCTCCTCGGGGACACCTCACCGCACCCGCGGGCACCCCGTGAGCACCCGGGGTCACACCACCCTGCTGAGCAGCAACGATCCGTACAGCACCCGGGTTCCCGCTTGTGATTTCGATTTTCAAACCTCAAGCGAGGCCTGACCTGCGATCCAACGGGCGACGCGCGGTGACAGCCTTCGGTCCCACAATTCGGACGTAGCGGACGAGCGGGTGCGACGAATGACTGGATCGCCATGTGAAGAAATTCACGAACTTTTCCGCCCGTGCCCGGGCGCGCCCCGGCCCCGGCCCCCCGATCGGGGTTCCGGAGCCGGTCGGGTAAGGCCCGCAACGGGTCAGGAGGCGATACTCCAGGCGATGCCGTCCAGGATGTCGTGCTCGCTCACGACGACCTCGGCGGCGCCGGTGCGCTCCATGATCTCCAGCAGCTCCAGCGCCCCGGCCGCGATCACGTCCACCCGGCCCGGGTGCATCGACGGGATCGCGGCGCGCTCGGCGTGGGTGGCGGCCAGCAGCTCGCGGGCGATCTCCGCGACCCGCTCCCGGCCGATCCGCGAGTGGTGGATCACCGCCGAGTCGTAGGCCGGCAGGTCCAGGGCGATCGCGGACACCGTGGTGACCGTCCCGGCGAGGCCCACCAGGGTGGCCGCGCCGGTCAGCGGGACGGCCTCCTCGGCCTTGTCCAGCTCGGCCCGCACGTGCGCCCTGGCCTCGGCGATCTGCTCCGCGGTGGGCAGCTCGGCGCCGCCGAAGTGCCGCTCGGTCAGCCGGACGCAGCCGATGTCCACCGAGCGCGCGGCCTGGACGTCGTCCGTGCCGAGCACGAACTCGGTCGAGCCGCCGCCGAGGTCGAACACCAGGTACGGCGCGGCGAACTGACCGCCGGTCAGCTCCTTGGTGGCACCGACGAAGGACAGGTGCGCCTCCTCCTCGCCGCTGACCACCTCGGGCTCGACGCCGAGGATCTCGCGCACGCCCTTGACGTACTCGTCGCTGTTCTCGGCGTCCCGGGAGGCGCTGGTGGCGACGAAGCGGATGCGCTCCGGGCCGACCCCGAAGCCGTCGACGACCTCCCGGTACTCCCGGCAGGCCGCGAAGGTGCGGGCCAGCGCGTCCGGGTGCAGCCGGCCGGTGCGGTCCACGCCCTGGCCCAGCCGGTTGACGATCATCCGGCGGTCCAGGTCGGTGATCTCACCGGTCGCCGGGTCCAGGTCGGCGACCAGCAGCCGGATCGAGTTGGTGCCGCAGTCGATCGCGGCCACGCGGGTCGTGCTCACTCGGACTCCCGCGCCTCGGCCTCGTCGGCGGCACGCTTCTTCGCGGCGCGCTCGGCGGTCTTCTGCTCCTTGGCGGCGATCACGGCCTCGTGGTCCTGGTCCTTGGCCCGGTTGCGCAGGACCCGCTCGCCGGCCGCCTCGACCTCGGCCGGGGAGACGCACGGGCCCTTGGCCCACCAGTCCTCCAGCATGCCGATCGCCTCGTCGCCGAGCGGGTTGACGCCCTCTCCGGCGGCCAGCGAGTGGCCGACCAGCACGTGCAGGCACTTGACCCGGTCCGGCATGCCGCCGGCGCTCGGGAAGCCCTCCAGCACCTCGATGGCGTCGCGCCGGGCGATGTAGTCCTCGTGCGCCTTCTGGTACGCGGCCGCCAGCTCCGGGTCCTCGGCCAGCCGGGCGGTCTGCTCCTTCATCACGCCGTCCGCCTCCAGGGTGCCGATCAGCGAGGCGGCCTTGGGGCAGGTCAGGTAGTAGAGCGTCGGGAACGGCGTGCCGTCGGGCAGCCGCGGGGCCGTCTCGACGACGTCCGGGTTGCCGCACGGGCAGCGGTGGGCCACGCCGCGCAGGCCGCGCGGGACCCGGCCCAGCTGGGCGGCGATGGCGGCGACGTCGGCGTCGGAGACGGCGGGGTGGTTCTCAGTGGTCATGGGGGGAGGGGTCTCCAGCGGGGGACGGTGGGAGGGGACGGGTCGACGGCGCGATGGGGGCCAGGGCCGCGGTGTCGGCGGCGTCCACCGAGTCCCAGACGCTGGAGTACCAGGGCTTGGCGGCCTTCACCGCGCCGCCGGCCGTGCCGTCGGAGGGGGCGGGCGGGGCGGCGGAGGACTGGGCGGCGCCCGCTCCGGCCGGATCCACCGCGATGTACGGGGTCTCCCCCGGCATCGCGTAGTGCAGCCGGGCACGGGCCTGCGCCTTGACGTACTCCGGGTCCTGCCAGCGGGCCTTGTCCCGGCGCAGCTGCTCGACCTGCTGCCGGGCGTGCTCGGCCTTCGCCCGCTGGGCGGAGATCTCGGCGCGCTGGGAGATGAACTGCCGCGTCGGGTAGGCGAGGATCGCCACCAGCGAGCAGAGCACCAGGACGAGGACGGTCGCCCGGCTCGTGAAGCGAGGACGGGCCGCCAAGCCCGGGATCCTCCAGCCAGCCATCTCCCGTTCCCCTCCTGGTCGCGACGGTGCCCCGCCGTCCACCCTACGGGGTGAACGGCGGGGCACCGGTCAGGCGTGCACCACCGGAGGTGTTCAGCCCTCGTGCTCGCTGTGCGTACTACTCCGCCGAGCGACTGTGCTCATTGCTCCGCGGAGCGACCGTGCTGATTACTCCGCGGAGCGTGATTACTCCGCGGAGCGGAAGCGCGGGAAGGCGCCGCGGCCGGCGTACTCGGCGGCGTCGTCGAGGATCTCCTCGATGCGCAGCAGCTGGTTGTACTTGGCGACGCGCTCGGAGCGGGCCGGGGCGCCGGTCTTGATCTGGCCGCAGTTGGTGGCGACGGCCAGGTCGGCGATGGTGACGTCCTCGGTCTCGCCGGAGCGGTGCGACATCATGCAGCGGTAGCCGTTGCGCTGGGCCAGCTCGACGGCGTCCAGGGTCTCGGTCAGCGAGCCGATCTGGTTGACCTTCACCAGCAGCGCGTTGGCGGTGCCGGTCTCGATGCCCTTGGCCAGGCGGGCCGGGTTGGTGACGAACAGGTCGTCGCCGACCAGCTGGACCTTGTCGCCCAGCTTGACGGTCATGGCCTTCCAACCGTCCCAGTCCGACTCGTCCAGCGGGTCCTCGATGGAGACCAGCGGGTAGGCGGCGACGAGCCCGGCGTAGTACTCGATGAGCTCCGCGGCCGAGAGGGCCTTGCCCTCGAACTGGTAGGCGCCGTCCTGGTAGAACTCGGAGGCGGCGACGTCCAGGGCCAGCGCGATGTCGCGGCCGGGCACGTAGCCGGCCTTCTGGATGGCCTCGGTGATGAGGTCCAGGGCCTCGCGGTTGCTGTCCAGGTTCGGCGCGAAGCCGCCCTCGTCGCCGAGGCCGGTGGACAGGCCGCGCTCCTTCAGGACGCCCTTGAGGGTGTGGTAGACCTCGACGCCCCAGCGGACGGCCTCGGAGAAGGACTCCGCGCCGATCGGGGCGATCATGAACTCCTGGATGTCGACGTTGGAGTCCGCGTGCGAGCCGCCGTTGAGGATGTTCATCATCGGGACCGGCAGGACGTGCGCGTTCGGGCCGCCCAGGTAGCGGAACAGCGGCAGGTCGCTCGCCTCGGAGGCGGCGTGCGCGACGGCCAGCGAGACGCCCAGGATGGCGTTGGCGCCGAGCGAGGACTTGTCCGGGGTGGCGTCCAGGTCGAGCATGGCCTGGTCGATCAGGCGCTGCTCGGTGGCGTCGTAGCCGACCAGCTCCGGGCCGATCTGCTCGATGACGGCCAGGACGGCCTTCTCCACGCCCTTGCCGAAGTAGCGGTTCTTGTCACCGTCGCGGAGCTCCAGCGCCTCGAAGGCGCCGGTGGAGGCACCCGACGGGACAGCGGCACGACCGGTGCTGCCGTCGTCGAGGCCGACCTCGACCTCGACCGTGGGGTTGCCACGCGAGTCGAGGATCTCACGGGCTACGACGACATCGATGGACGGCACGAGGCATCTCCTTGCGGAAGCAGGGTCCCGCTGACCAGTGGTGCGGCCGGCGGGATGATTGCGGAGTCGTTACGACCAGAGCCTAACCGCACGTGGTCCCGGGGCCACGCCGACCTCGGTCCCGTCTCAGCGTGTGGCCGGGCTACTTACCGGTAGTTCACCCGGGCTCCCCGGGAAAAGGGGCGGAAGCGGACGAAGGGGGCCGATCCGGGGTCGGCCCCCTCCGTGGCGTGTCGCACCGGTTCCGGCCGGCGTCAGCCGAGGTGCAGCACCTGGCCGGGCAGGATCAGGTTCGGGTCGCCGCCGACGGTGCCGCGGTTGCCGTCGTAGACCGACTGCCAGCCGCCGTGCACACCCTGGGCGGACGCGATGCTCGACAGCGTGTCACCGGCGTGGACGGTGTAGTCGTGGCCGCCCTGCGGGGCGACGGCGGCGCGCGGGGCCTGCTGCTGCGGCTGGGCGTACTGCTGCTGGACCTGCTGCTGGGCGTACTGCTGCTGAGCGGCCTGCTGCTGGGCCTGGCCCGCGTACTGCTGGTAGACGCCCTGGTGGCTGGTCCAGTACCAGGTGCCGTTGTTCTGGTACCAGTACACCTTCGCGTCGGCGTCCCAGCCGGCCTTGCCGGAGAAGCCCGGGGCCTGCGGCTGCTGCTGGGCCTGCTGCGTGTGCTGCTGGTACTGCTGCTGGGCGGGCTTCTGAGCCGGCTTCGGCTGGGCCGGCTTCGCCGCGGGCTGCTGCTGCACCGGCTGGGAGTGCTGCTGCGCGGCGGGCTTGGCGTCGGAGGTGTCGACGGCGGCGGGGGCGCCGCCCTTCGACAGGCCGGCCTTCTTCGAGCAGACCGGCCAGGCGCCCGGACCCTGCGAGGCCAGGACCTTCTCGGCCACCGCGATCTGCTGGCCCTTGGAGGCCTGGTTGGCCTGCGCCGCGTACGCGGTGCCGCCGAAGGCCTTCCAGGTGCTGGAGGTGAACTGCAGGCCGCCGTAGAAGCCGTTGCCGGTGTTGATGCCCCAGTCGCCGCCGCTCTCGCACTGGGCGACGGAGTCCCAGGCGGAGGCCGGGGCGGCGGAGGCGCCGGTGGCGGTGAGGATCGGCATCGCGAGTCCGACGCCGGCCACTCCGGCGACGGCGATGGCCTTCTCGGTCTGGGTGCGACGGCGGTGACGACCGGTTCCAACGAACAGCATGAAGGGGTCCCTCTCCGCACGCCTGCGAGGTGAGCTGTCGGGTTCGGACCGGGAGGTGGCCCGGCCGCCGTCTGCGGAAACGATTCCGCTCGGGCGGCTTCACCCCAAGCCGTGGAGGAACGGCAACAAACCTGGTTCCCCCGCCCCTGCCCAGGGTTCTGGTCGGTTTCCCGTGGCGCGGCGGGCAGGACTCGGCGTTCCGCACTCGGGGTCCGCAGCTGCGAACTCCAGGGAGAGTAGACAGATCCTCAGACCAATCACAAGCTCATATCGCAGACATCACACAGAAATTACGGCACGTGGTCGATCGCCTACCAACGGCGGTTGTTTGTCCGGATTGATGGGTGTTCATACGGCCGATCCGTACCGGTTCGCGACGCCCCGTCAGTGTGTCGGAGCGTCGGGAAGCGCGTGCGGTGAACGGCTCTCGGGACTGAATTCGACCGGAAGTTCGCGCAATCCGCGCATGATCAGGCCACCGCGCCACCGCAGGTTCTCCGGGCTTTCCGCCAGCGCGATATCGGGCAGCCGGGACAACAGCGTGGCCAGCGCCGACCGGCCTTCGAGCCTGGCCAGCGGGGCGCCGATGCAGTAGTGGATGCCGTGCCCGAAACCCAGGTGCGGGTTGTCCGCCCGGGCCAGGTCCAGGGTGTTCTCGTCCGAGAACCTGGCCGGATCCCGGTCCGCCGCCGCCAGCACCACGAGCACCGGGTCGCCGACCGGGATGTCCACCCCGCCGATGGTCAGCGGGTGGGTCGCGAACCGCCACGTCGCCAGCTCCACCGGACCGTCGTAGCGCAGCAGTTCCTCGATCCCGGTCTCCAGCAGCGCCGTCTCGCCCCGCGCCACCGACTCCTGCAGCAGGCGGCGCTGCTCCGGGTTGCGCAGCAGCGCGTACGTCCCGTTGCCGATCAGGTTGACGGTCGTCTCGAAGCCGGCGAACAGGAGGATGAACGCCATCGCGGCGGCCTCGTTCTCGGTGAGGTGCTCGCCGTGGTCGCTCGCCCGGATCAGGCCCGAGATCAGGTCGTCCCCGAGGTCCGCCCGCTTGCGGTGGATCAGCTCCAGCAGGTACGCCCGCATCCGCTTCACCGCCCGCCCCACGCCGCCGCGTTGGCCGCCCCCGTGGCGGATCATCATGCCGGCCCAGTCACGGAAGTCGTCCTGGTCCTCGGCCGGCACGCCGAGCATGTCGCAGATCGCGTAGATGGGGAGCGGGAACGCGAACTCGTGGATGAGGTCCGCCGAACCGCGCTGCGCGAAACCGTCGATCAGGCGGTCGGTGAGCTGCTGCACCCGCGGCTCGAACTCGGCCACCCGGCGCGGCGTGAACGCCTTCGACACCAGGCGGCGCAGCCGGGTGTGGTCCGGCGGGTCGATGTTCAGCAGGTGCGTCATCAGGTCCGCCTGCCGCTCCCCCGGGATCCCGACCCGGCCGGTGCGGTGCGCCTGCTCGCTGTGGTGCGCCGGGTTCTTCGACAGCCGGCCGTCCGCCAGCGCCTGCCGCGCGTCCGCGTACCGCGTCACCAGCCAGGCGTCCACCCCGCTCGGCAGCGTGGTGCGGTGCACCGGGGCGTGCTCGCGCAGCCACGCGTACGCCGGGTACGGGTCGGCGGCGAACTCCCACGTGAAGAGCGGCGGGCGGGCGTCGTCGGGCTGAACTGGCATGGGACGACCGTATCCGGTGGGTCGGGGGCACCCCGCCATCTACGGTGAGTGACCGGATCGTCAACGGCCCGCGGACCGCGCCTCAACGCCCCGCGAACGGCCCGTGGACAGTGCGTGGACGGGTTTTGGACAGCTCTTGGACGGTGGGCAGGCGTGAGTCTGGTCACCTGAGGGGTAACCCCTGTTGCGGAGGGTCAGGACCTGCCTACGATCCTCGGCAGAAATCGTGGGCGTCAGTGCGGACCGCCCACAGGGAGGAGCGCACCATGCGGGTCACCGGGGCAGTCGTCGTCATCGCGGTACTCGACGGCGGGTCGGGAGCCGACCTCGCCCGCCGGTTCACCGCGGCCGGCGCCGCCGGAGTGCTGATCGCCGACCAGCGGGCCGGCGTCGCGGAGGACCTCGCCGGCGAACTCGACCGGCCCGGCTGCCCCGTCGTCGGCGTCGGCGGGGACGTCCGCCGCCCCAGCGACGTCGCCGCGCTCGTCGACACCGCCGAGAAGCACCTCGGGCCGATCGACCTGTTCTGCGTCGCCGGCCCGGACGGCGAGCGGATCATCTCCCTCGCCGACCTTCCCGACCACCTCGGCCTGGAGCGCCTCGCCGAGCTCGTCGCCCTCGTCGGCGAGGCCATCGGCGAGGTCGTCCTACCCCAGCCCCGGACCGCCGTCCAGGACGCGGTGACGGCGGCCTGAGGCCCTTCCCCTTCCCCCGCGTCTACTCCGGCTTGAGGCCCTCGGCCTCGCGGACCGCGTCCCGGTAGGCGCGCGCCGCCGCGCGCAGCGCCGCGTCCACGTCCACCCCCGCGTCGTGCGCCCGCTGCGCCACGGCCAGCAGCAGCCTGCCCGCGGACTCCTCCGTGAGCTCCGCGGGCAGCTCGTACGACTCGTCCGGCACGCCCTCGAACCCGGCCCGGCGCACCCGCGACACCAGCTTCGCCGCGTACGCGAGCGACGGCAGCCCGGCCGGCACGCCGTCCAGCACCGACTCGCGGTCCGCCTTCTCGGCCGCCTTCAGCTGCTCCCAGTTCGCCTCGACCTCGGCGGCGCCCTCCGCCTCGACGTCCCCGAACACGTGCGGGTGCCGGTACATCAGCTTCTCGACCAGGTCACCGGCCACGTCGTCGATCGAGAAGGCGTCGGTCGGGTGCTCCTCGGCGATCCGCGAATGGAAGAACACCTGGAGCAGGACGTCCCCCAGCTCCTCGCGCAGCGTCTCCCGGTCCCCCTCCTCGATCGCCTCGACCAGCTCGTACGCCTCCTCGACCAGGTACTTCACCAGGCTCGCGTGCGTCTGCTCGGCGTCCCACGGGCAGCCGCCCGGCGAGCGCAGCCGGTCCATGACCGAGACCAGGTCCAGCAGGCGGGCGCCGGGCAGGTCGTACGACCCCGGCAGCACCTCGATCTCCGGCACCTCCCCTGCGTGCTCCACGGCCAGGCGCGCCAGCGCCGCGGTGAGGCCCGGGTCCCCGTCCGGGCTGCCCAGCCACACCGTGGGGCCTCGGCCGGCGGGCTCCTCGGTCAGCAGCCGCGCCAGCGCCGGCGCCGAGGCCGGCTCCACGATCTCCACGTCCACCCCGGCCTGCCGCACCACGGCCACCTGCGGATGCCCGGCGTCCCCCGCCAGCACCCGCCCCGCCGACCGCAACGCCTCCCACGCCGGCCACGCCAACAGCCCGGGGGCCACCCGGTGGGTGGTGGTGAGCAGGATCAACTTCGCGCCCGGAGTATTCGTCGTCACACCCCGAACCTACCCGCCCCGGCCCCCTGCCCGACCAGCAGAACCCGATCCGGACCACCGTCCCGCGGATCTCCGGGAAGTCGCCCCCGGCGTCTCGCCTCGGCACAGGGCTCCGCTTCTCATTCTGGACTCGAAGGCCAGGCACACGAAGTCGGGCAGGGCGACTCCCCACGCGCCCCGCACAAGAAGTCGGCCCCGCCGACCTCCGGCACCATCGGGCCTCGCACAGCGCCGCTTCCTCGCATCCGGGGCCCTGCACAGAAAGTCGGCCCCATCGACTCCCTACGCCACAGCCCGAAACGAGGCTCCGCACAGGAAGTCGGCCGGGCCGACGTCCGGCACACCCCGCCATCCCCGGACGCGGGCCTCCACAGGAAGTCGGCGCCATCGACTTCCTACGCCGCAGCCCAGCCGACGGGGGCCGATGCCGTCGGCCTCCCACGCCGAGGCGAAGGCCAGGAGACCGAAGCACAGAAAGTCGGCCCCAACGACTCCCTACGCCACAGCCCAGCCGGCGGGGGCGATACCGCCGGCCTCCCACACCGAGGCGAACGCCAGGAGACCGAAGCACAGAAAGTCGGCCCCAACGACTTCCTACGACACGGCCCAGCCGGCGGGGGCGATACCGCCGGCCTCCCACCCCGAGGTGGACGCCAGGAGACCGAAGCACAGAAAGTCGGCCCCAACGACTTCCTACGGCGCAGCCCACGGCTCCAGGCGAAGCAGACGACGGATCCAGCTAATCAGGCCGGGCCCGAAGGCCACACGGGGAAAACACAGAAAGTCGGCCCCATCGACTTCCTATGGCGCAGCCCAGCGGGCGGGGGCGATGCCGTCGGCCTCTCACGCCGAGGCGAAGGCCAGGCACGGAAGCGCAGGAAGTCGGCGCCATCGACTTCCTACGGCGCGGCCCAGCCGGCGGGC
>NZ_JBHYWI010000139.1:0-14032 GCF_042751525.1 Kitasatospora sp. NPDC059408 | reverse complement strand
GGGCGGCTCCGAAGGGCCAATACCTTCATCATCCGTACAGCACCGCTTACAGAAGCTCCCTACAATCAACTTCCTTTCAGCGTTCAGGACGCAAGTCCAGGGGAAACGCGCGGCTGCGGTCGGTGCGCACGGCCGGGTGCGCGCGGACTCTGCACGGCCTGTCCATAGGCGCGCCGCGCGCTGCTGGAGCCGTCCATCGCGCGCCTGGGCACGCGGCCGTGGCGGCCGGTCCGGTCTACCAGCGGGTGAGGTACTCCCCGAGGGCCCGGCGTAGCAGGGCGAGGGCGGCGTCGGGGCCGGGGCAGCGCAGGGGTTCGCCGCTGGCGGCGTCGGCGACGATGCTGCTGTCGATCAGGGCGGTCCAGGTGCCGCGCTGGACGTCGTACTCCTCGATCCAGCCGACCGGGCGGCCGTCGCGCTGGAGTTCCTGGACGCCCGGGTGGGCGGGCCAGGTGAGGTGGACCAGGCCGTCGTCGAGCGGGGAGCGGTCGGGGTCGCCGAGGCCGCGGGCGCTGGGAACGGTCCAACCGGTCGGGCGCTTGAGGGCCAGGTGTGGCACGCCCGGCATCGCGCGCTCGGCGCGGACCCGGTCGGCGTGCGCGCGCTGGATGGCGTCCAGGGCCTCGCCGACGGTGCGGTGGGTGCGGGGCCGGACCACGGCGGTCTGCTCGCCCTCGTGCTCGGCGGCGATGTGCCCCGCCTGTCCCCAGGGGCCGTCCGGCAGCGGCGCGGTCCAGCCGATCGGCCGGCCTCGGTAGAGCAGCTGGTGGACGTCCTCGGTCCCCGGAGCGTCCCAGGAGGCCACCATCCATCCCTCACCGAACGTCACGCTCAGGTCGTCCAGGCGGTCCGGCTCGCCGAACCGCACGGTCGGGATCGTGCAGGCAGCGCGGCGCAGCGCTTCGAAGTCCTCCGCCCGCCGCTCGGCTGGGGCGGCGGGTGCCGGCACCCGCGCGGGCGCCCCGAATTCGGTCCGGTCCGAATCAACGGGCGCCGCCGCCCCGGCCGGGCCGGGCGCGTTTTCGGACCGAACCGAAACAGCGGGCGCGGCCGGAGGCGCGGCGGGGGCAGGATTTACGGACCGATCCGAAACAGCCGGTCCGGCAGGCCGCCCGGCCAGGACCTTGGGGTCGACCCGGGCCAGGACGTCCGGGCGCCTCAGCATCTCCTCCGCCCTGCGCAGCTCGAGTTCCGGTCCGGTCAGGTCGGGCCAGCGGACCTCGTCCCGCGCGTCCTCCGCCGCCTCCACCGCCCGGACGCTCAGCGACCCGTGCAGACGGCGGAACTCCTCGTACGCGGCCACCGGGTCGGCGTCCACCGCGTCCAGGAACGCGCGGGCGACGTCCACGGCCGCCTCCGCGCACCGCAGCACCTCCGCCCGCGCGCCCTCGGCCGACCGGACGGCGTCGGCTTTGACCTTGTCCCGGGCCGCCTTGGACTTGCACGCCGGCGAGCACCACTTCTGGCGGCGCCCGCGCTTGCCGGGCTCCGGCGCCGGCACCGTCTTCCCGCACCCCACCCGCAGGCACACCTCGCCCGACGCCACCTCGAACAGCACGTCAGCAGCGCCGGAATTTCGGACCGATCCGTTTTGCATGCCCGGATCGTAGCCTTGACGATCACCCAGGTCCCAGCCCATTTCGGACCGGTCCGAAACTCCCGGCTGCCCGGGCGGGCCATCAAGGAACCCGGATTACGGATCGGTCCGGAACTCCCCGCTGCCGTATCCGGCGGTGCAGCAGCCCGCAGCGCTGCATCGAGGTGCTGCACGCAGCGGTGCAGCAGCAGCCGGACGTGCTACGGCGCCGGGTGCTGCATGTTGTCCCGCTGCACGGTGCAGCAGCGCTGCATGTTGTCCCGTCACCGGCCGTAGCCGCCCGCCCCCTTGTCCTGCTACCCGGCGGCCTTGTCCCGGGTTGTCCCGCGCAACCGCCGGGTTGTCCCCGTGCGCATGCGCATCCGGCCCACACGCGCATGCGCATGATCCTGCGCAAGCCCCCGCCACCGCCATGCGCATGCGCATCCCGAGGCCCGGCCGACCGGGCGGTCGAGGCCTGCGGCGGGCCCGCCTGCAACCCCGGTCGCACCGCCTCCCACCTGCGGCGGGGAGTTCCCGTCGCACTCCCTGCGCAGCAAACTCACCGACCATGCGCAGCCGCTGCGCGGGTGGCTGCACCGCGCATCGCAGCGTCGCAGCCCGGCGGTCGATTGCGCAGCCGGCGGTTGCGCTGCCGGTCGCAGTCGCAGCGCCCCCGCTGCGCGGGCCGTCGCAGTCGCAGCCCGGCGGCTGTTCGGCCGGTCGCAGTCGCAGCAGCAGCGTGTAGCAAGGGTCGCCTTGCTACACGGAGAGCAGCAGCACGCCCGGGTGCAGCAAGGGTGACCTTGCTGCACCCGTGACCGTCCGGACGCTGCGGGGGTTGCACCGGTGTGACGACGTCTCCGCTGCCCTGGCTGCCGATCCCCTCCTCGCTCGACGCCGGGCCCGAGCCGACGCTCGGGGAGGAGCTGACGGCGGAGGAGCGCGCCGGGCTGCAGCTGGCCGCCGCCGCGGGTGAGCGGGCGGCGGCCTGGGTGCGGGAGCTGGCCCGCCGGCAGCCAGTCGAGGTGCACGGGCGGGTGCTGGAGCTGACCGCCGAGGCGATCGAGCAGACCTGCACCCGCGAGATCATCCCCGGCAACGACGCCGACCTCACCGCAGAGCTGCGCTACCGCCTGGACGGCGGCGTGCTGCTCGGCGCGACCAACCTGGAGACACTCCCGGAGCTCACCGGCGGGGAGCGGATCGCCCTGGCCGCCGTGGCCGCCCTCGCTCTGGCCATGCCGGGCACCGCACTGACCCGGTACGAGCGCGAGCTGCCCCACCTCGCCCAGGTGATGGACGACGCGGTCGCCGCCGGCCGCGCCGTCGCACCCGGCCGGTGAACCCCAGCACCGGAGCGCGGCCCGGCCGGGCCCGGCGGGCGCTCGGCCCCGGCGCCGACCGGGTCCTGGCCGACACCGTCCGCGCGCCCCGCACCCCGCCCCCGTGGTCACCGGCCGCCGTCGACGCCACGTTGCACGCGGTGCTGGAGGAGTTCGAGCAGCGGGTCGAGCCGTGGCGGGAGGCCTTCGAGGGCCTGGACGAGGACGTCCTCGCCGAGGCCGCCATCGAGGCGCGATCCTTCGGGGCCGACCCGGCCGGCGCCGTCGACGAGCTGGTGCGCGGCCTTTTCGGACAGCTTGACCGCTGGCAGCAGGCGATCGGCGACCTCGGCCGTCGGCTCACCGCGGCCGCGCAGGACCGGCCTCTGCCCGCGTGGGCCGCCGACGCCGGACGCACCGAGGACGTCCGCTGGCGCCAGGCCCGCCAGGCGCTGATCGAGGCCGTCGCCCGCCACCACCACGGCCACCTCCCCACCGGACCGCCGGACAACCGGCCGTGGTGATCACCACCGCCCGGCGCGCGGGAGAATGAGCCGGGTGACCAGCACCCAGCCTCTGCCCCGCGGCATCAGCGCCCTGATCCCCGACGCCCGCGCCAAGGCCACGCCCGGCGAGAAGGCGGCCGCCCAGCTCCTGCACCTGCGCACCGCGACCGTCCCGGTGCCGGTCCTCGCCGCGGCCGCTGAGCTGATCGCCCCGCAGCTCGAAGACCCGGACCCGGCCACCCGCGAAGCCGCTGGCGCCGTCCGCGCCCGCCTGCTCGCCGCCATCGAGGACGCCGCGCCCGACCAGTAGCCGGCCCACCGGGGCCGGATGTCCCAGCACTGTCCCAGCCCGCGCGCAGAACACCGTTACCAGGGAAAAGGCCTGGGACCGTCCTAGCGAAACGGTCGAAACCGGACACCGTGAGACACGGGTAGGACAGGCCTGGGACAGCCCCTGTCCCAGCCCCGGCGACGGTCGAGACCACCCCCCTGACACAACCGCGACAGGTGACACAGGTACGCCCCCCACCAGGGCGAACACGGCCCTCATGACACAGGTGCCACAGGACGAAACGGATATACCGAGGCGTTCTGTCGCAGCGGAACACAGCCATGACACAGGGCGCGACACAGCCTCGCCACAGCCCCACACCCCGCCCCGGGGCCAGGAAGCGAACGCCGCGCCCGGCCAGCACGCCGGTCCGCCGTCGCGGCCGCGGTTCCGGCCACCGGCCGAGGGAACGATCCGGGCATGGACGGCGAGCACCAGGACCAGGCCGGCCCGGTCGACGAAGCGCGGGCCCGGGAGCTGACCGAGCAGCTGCGCACGGCGATCGAGGACGTCCGGGCCGCCGTCCAGGTCCTGGCCCGCCGGGTCCGCGCCGCCCACCAGGCCCGGGCCTGGACCGTGCTCGGGTACCCGTCCTGGTCGGCGTACGCGCTCGCGGAGTTCGGGATCGGCCGCTCGACCGCGTACCGGCTGCTCGACCTGGCGGCCGTCGCCGAGGCGATCGAGGACACCGTGCAGGCCGAGCTCGGGGTGTCCCACGCGTGGGACAGCACCAACCTGGTCCTGCCGGTGCGCGCGGTCGTCGACCTCAAGGGCCGCACCGCGGAACTCACCGACCTGATCGCCGACCGCCTCACCGACGCCCACCAGGAGGCCGGCGGCGCCGCGCTCCCGGCCGAGACGGTCGGCGGGATCGTCGCCGCGGCGGTCGCCGAGGTCCGCGCCCGCCCCGACGTCCCGGCCGCCGAGCTGGAGACCGGCCCCGCCCCGGACGGCATCACCGCCGAGGCCTGGCGCCGCCACGTGAGCGTCGGCCGCGACGCGATGACCCAGCAGCGCGCCGCCCAGCTCGGCATCGGTGCGCTCGCCCTCGAGGTGATGTCGGCCTACGTCTCCGACCGCCAGGCCGAGGACGCAGGTCTCGCCCGCCTCGCGAACGACATCGGCATCACCACCGAGGAGATCCTCGCCTGCCGCCGCTACGCCATCTCCGGGGACGTCCGGGCGATGGACGGCTGGTAGAAACCGCAGGCCAAAGTGGGCGGCTTATAGGTTTGCGCCCGCCCCGGAGGACCTCGGACCGGGGGCGATTTATGAAACCGCCGCAGGTCACAGGCCTGCGGCGCGGCGGCCCGAAGCGGTCAGATCTGGCGGTCCGGGTCGGAGAAGGTCAGGCCGCCGGGCGAGAGGCGCCGACGGGCCGGGGCGGGTACGCCCACGGTCTCGCCGGGCGGCTGGCGGAAGTCGGCGCCCTGCTCGACCGGCAGCAGCCGGCGCCCACCGGACTGGGCAGGCATGGGGGCGTCCGTGGCGGACTCGGAGAAGGCGGGCATCGAGAGCCTGCGACGGTCGGTCATGATCACCAGTCTCGCAGCCGAACAGGGCGGGGTAAGCCAAAACCATCGGTTCGCTGCCGCCTGATCCCGCTCGGCGGGCAGGCGGCTGGGCGCTCTGGGCAGGAAGAGGAAGGGGCGGATTACAGCACGACGGCCATTGCAAGGATTTCCGCCTGACGGGTACTCACGTCGGCTTGCTGAGCTAGCCTCG
The DNA here is from genome assembly GCF_042751525.1 of Kitasatospora sp. NPDC059408. Lineage (NCBI taxonomy): Bacteria > Bacillati > Actinomycetota > Actinomycetes > Kitasatosporales > Streptomycetaceae > Kitasatospora > Kitasatospora sp. NPDC059408. The sequence continues at coordinate 8,569 of NZ_JBHYWI010000139.1, read as the reverse complement.
ACGCCCACGCAGTACACCGCCGCCGAGAGAAGAGCCACATGGCTGTCAGCAAGCGTCTCCGGTTTGAGATTCTCCGCCGAGACAACCACACGTGCCGGTACTGCGGCGCCACAGCCCCTGACGTGAAGCTGACCGTCGACCACGTCACGCCCTCTGCTCTCGGCGGAAGCGACGGGCCGAACAACCTCATCACCGCATGCGAACCCTGCAACAGCGGCAAGTCCTCCGTTCCCGCCGACGCGACCGTTGTTGCCAATGTGGCACAGGACGCCATCCGCTGGGCGGCAGCACTCAAGCAGGCTGCCAGCGAACTCGAAGCACAGGAAGCGCCCAAGCTTGCCTACAGGGATGCGTTCCAGCAGGCGTGGAATGCCTGGACGTATGAGAACGGCGGCGGGCGGATAACGACTCCGCTGGAAGAGAACTGGCGCACCAGTATCGAACGGTTTCGGATCGCCGGCCTTCCCATATCGGTGTGGCCGGACGTCGTCGAGAAAGCGATGACGAGCCGAACCGTCAAGATCGAAAACGTCTTCAAGTATATGTGCGGTATTGCATGGCGAATGGTCGACGGCCTTCAAGATCGAGCCAAAGCAATCATCAAAGCAGAGGTGCCGCTGGTCGCCGAGGAGGATGACCGCGACCCGATCGGCGAGGCGGCCGTGCAAGTCTGGGTTAACGAGTGGCCGGGCAGCATTAGCAACAACCAAGGCGACGCGTTCACGGCCAGCGTCCTACAGTGCCTCGAAGAGGCTGCTGAAGAGCCCCACCGGCTGTTGCAGGGAGCGCAATATGCTGCCTGGTTCCACCTCACCGACGTTGCCGAGGCGCTAGATCGATTCGACCGCGACCGGGTGACAGAGGCCTGGTCCATATCCTGGTACACCAAGGCGGGAGAGTTCCCGGACGCGGACAGGACCAGACGCGTTGCCGCACAGTGCGACGATATGTTGAATGCCGGTGTGTACGTGGGCCGCCTCATGCAAGCCGCCATTTACGCCGGTGCTCACCAATCGGCCACCCTGCATTTCGGCCTCAGCGAAAGCGAGTTGGCCATAACCAAGGCGTCAAGGTCCTTCACTCGCAGTTGCGAGATCTGGGCCGAGGCATACTTCTCCAGCACAAAGCGCTGGCCGAGCCGAGACGAGGTCGCAGCCTTTCAAGAGAATGTGCTCTGCGCAGGCCAGGAGTATGACTTCTCGATTCAGGACCTGTACATGGCAGCCGCTTCGGCAGGGACGTACCAGGACGCAGACATTACAACCTGCCTGCCGTTCTACGGGTCCGCCCTGGGAGCGGCCGATCGGCGGCCGATCGGCAGGAGCACTCCGACCCGATAGCGGGTGCTGACGCTCCGCCGGAGGGACAGCAGTCGACCGGCACGGTCCGGGCCATTCAGCACCAGTGAGTCCGGTCGAGCGCAGTGTGGTCGGCGTGCAGCGAGACAGGGCGGAGCTCAGCCTTGTGACCGCCAGGCGGATGTCAGTCCTCCGGAAGAGTCACGACGATCTGGCCTTCATCGTTGACGCCGTGGATAGAGATACGGCTCTGGTCGAACTTCTCCCAGTCGCACCGCAGCCGGAAGACCTTGTGCGGAGCGATCGCGGTGACGTCCTCGGTGGCGGTGAAGTCGCCCTGGTCTAGCAGCAGCAGGACCGCCTGGCGGGCGTCGTGGGGATCGCCGTCGATGACGCGGGCCAGGCGCTGCAGGCTGGTGGTGACCTCCTCGAGGCGCCGCCCTTCCGGTTCGAACAGGCCGATGATCTCGAACGAGTCGTCAGAGTAAATGAGGCTCATCCTCAGCTCGCGCTGCACCTGCTCCTCCTCGGCGCTCAGCGGCAGGACGTCGCTGGGGAACGGCAGGGGGTGAGCCGGGTGCAGGCGTAGCTGGCCGGAGCTGTCCGGGATCTCGTGGAGCATCTTGGCCGCGACGAGCAGAGTGATGACGTCGTCGATGGTCTCCAGCGGCGGCAGGCTGTAGTGCGCGGCGTAGCGGGTGGCGTCGGCGATATCTCCGGGCAGGGCGGCCAAGTCGTCCTCGTCGAGGTCGTCGCCGGTGTCCCAGCAGGAGTGGGTGAGGGCGCCGGCCGGGTTGACCTTCGTGGCGACGAACGGTCCCAGCTCTTCGCGGGTAAAGGGCGCGCCCTCCATGACGGCGCCGATGAGCAGCATCATCGTCGCCATGGGGCGGATCCTGGACCAGCCTCCTCGCGCGGCACGGCGGAAGTGCTCCTCCCGCATCTCATCCGACCAGTCCATCAGCGAGGCCGTCTCGGCCATGGCTCCCCCAAGATCGTTGGTACGCCGCTTGACCGTAGGCTACGCCGCCCCTGGTCCTCCCCCGAACCGGACCGGAAAGCGACGCCCCCCAGTGCCGCCCAGCTGGGAGTTGTAGACCTTTGCCAGCCACCGCACGTGGTTGCGCGGCCGGGTGCTCGTGCTTCCTGCCATCCGGTCCCTGCTCTCTCGTCAGGCGTTGCCTGACGCACCGTAGCCGCTCTTCCACCGATACGGGCCGCCCGGTGACATCCGCGGTCAGAACCAGTGCGGCCGGTAGGCCCGGCCGCGCTGCGTCGGACAGGGGTCGCCGGGCTTGAGGGGAAGGTCGCCGGCGTCGTGAGCGGCGTCGATCTCGAGGTCCGTGAGGAGTGTGCCAGCGAAGTGCCACTTCGGCGAGGTCGGGTCCGGCTCCCACTCGCCGGTGATCTTGTAGACCCGCCGGACGGCGCCGTCGACGGCGATCACGGCGTAGCGGGCCTTGCGGCGGACTTCCTCGCCGACGGGCCAGGCCCCGCGGTCCGCGTCGTACTGCTCCTTGCCGCCGACTTCCCCGTACCCGTCGCGGTGAACGCGGTTGCGCCGGGAGATGACCACCGCGACCTGCTCGCCGCGGGCGAGGTGGCCCCAGCGCTTGGAGGCGGCCTGCCAGCTGAATCCCCAGGCCTCGCCGAGGTCTTCGAAGTCCGCGCCCTGTTTGAGCGCCGCGACGGCGGTCCGGGCGGCGGCGGCCTGGCAGGCCTCGTCGATCTGCTTGAGCACGGCCAGGTGGCGAAGCTCGCCGGCGCCGGAATCACCGGTCGCCGCCGGGTTCCGCGTTCGGATCCAGTCCTGGGCCAGTTGCTCGACCGCACGGATCAGCTCTGCTTGCTCGGCCGTGGCGGGCTCGGCTCCCGGTTCATCCATGGGGCAACTGTAGTTGTCATTTGACGATCCCGTCACCGCGAATCATTATTGAAGTTGTCCCATTGGATTCAGTGGTGTGCTGCCGCATGCCGAGCGCGGAACGGGAGCGGTAGTGCACGAGGAGCGGGACGCTGGCACGGCGGACCTGACCGATGCCGAGCACGGCGACGTCCTGAGCGGCGTCATCCTGCCGTCTTGGACCCGCAACGCCGTGCCGCAGAAGCAGCCGGTGGTGCTGCTCCTGGCAGGCCCGCCCGGCAGCGGGAAGACCACCCTCGGCGACCTGCTGATGCCGGTGCTCGACCTGCGCGGCGGCGCCGTACGCGTCGGCGCCGACCTCTACAAGGCCGTGCACCGGCACTACGAGGCGCTGCTGGCGAAGGACGTGCGCACCGCTGGTGTCCTCGTCCGGCCGGACACCCGCCGCTGGCAGGCCGACATGGAGGAGCACGTGCGCGCCCGCCGTCTGGACGCGCTCGTGGAAACCGCCCTCGCCGACCCCGACGAGGCCCGTGCCCAGGCGCTGGCGTACCGGCAGGCCGGGCACCGGATCGAGGTGGTCGCCGTGGCGTGCGCCCTGGCGTGGAGTCAGCTCGGTGTGCTGGAGCGCTACCTCGGCGACGCCGAGGGGGCCGGGCGGTGGGTGTCGTGGGCCAACCACGACGAGTGCGCCCGTCAGCTGAGCCGGACCCTGGACGTGCTGGAGTCCGAGGACCTGGTGGACCGCGTCACCGTCGTCCGGCGCGGCCTGGAGCCCCTGTACGGCAACGAGCTCGTCGATGGAACGTGGGCACGGCCGCGCGGCGCGGCCCGAGCGGTGGAGGCCGAGCGGGCCAGGTGGTGGGACGCGGTGGAGACCGCGTCCTTCCGCCGGTCCCTGGCCGGTGCCGAACGCGCGCTGGTGCGGGCGGAGACCCGGCTGCCCGCAGACCAGGTGCTGGCCGTCGCACGGGACGCGGAGCGGTGCACCGCGCTGGCCGAGCCGGTGCGGCGCACCGCCCAGCCGATCGACGGGCCGCCCGGCGTCGACTACCACCGGCTGTCCGCCGACGAGCACGAGTGGACCTTCAAGAACCTGATCGTCCCCGACCTCGGGGAGATCGTGGCGCAGGAGCGGCCCGTGGTCGTGTACGTCATGGGAGCACCCGGCGCGGGCAAGTCCCAGGCGACGATGATGGTGCGCCGAGCGCTGCGCGAGCGGCGGCCGGTGTGGATCGCGGGCGAGCTGTTCAAGGCGGCCCATCCCGACTACTTCCGGCTGCTGCGCGAGCATCCGCGCACGGCCTCCGCCCGGATCCGCACGGACTACAAGGCGTGGCAGGCCCGGGCCGAGGCGCTGGTGCGCGAGCGGGGCGCGGACGCGGTGATCGAGATCGCCCCCGGCAGCGCGGCCGCCTTCCTCGACGACGCCGCCGCGTGGCGCCGGGCCGGGCACCGCGTCGAACTGCTGGTGCTGGACGTGCGCGCGGCCGACAGCCTCCAGGGCACCGCCCTGCGCTACGCCGAGGTCAGCCGGGGCGGCATCCGGCCGGGTCGGTTCACCACCACCGTCGGGCACGACCGGTGCCTGGCGGTGGTGCTGGAGTGCGTCCAGGCCGTCGAGGAGCAGCGCCTGGTCGACCACATCAGCGTGGTGCGCCGCGACGGCACCGCCATCTTCCGCAACACGCTCGGCGTCGATGGCCGGTGGGCCGGTCCGGCCGGTGCCGCACTCGCCGCCCGGGCGGGGCAGGTGCGGCCCTACACCGAGCAGGAGGCCCGCCAGTTCCTCGCCCACCAGCGCGAGCTGCGCGTGGCCTTGCCGCAGTACCGGCGGGACGTCGACGCGATCACTCGCCTGGCATGGCCTCTGCTGCCGCCCGCGCTCCAGCCCGGTCGGCTCGCCTTCACCCCGCCTGTGGCGCTCCCGGCGCCGCGCTCCTACGCCCCGGTGATCTCGCTGAGCCTGGCGTCGTAGTCGGCCTCGATCCGCTCCAGCTCCATCCCGGTCATCTCCGGAAGGTCGCGCAGCGCCTTGGTGCTAGCGGCGCGCTCGGCCAGCAGCTGCTCGACGCGCTCGGGGTCGGCCACGGGGCGCCGGCGTTCGGCATGGATCTGCTCGGTGTACCAGGCCGCCACCTGCCCGATCTTCTCCCCGATCCGGTGGAGGGCACCGGCGTCCCTGGTGCTGTCCGGTGTGCCGGGACCAGCACCGCCAGAGGTGTGGTCGGGGAGTTCAGGGTCGTACACGGCAACCGCCTCGATTCTCGAAAGTCCGCTGGTCAGAACTGTCCTGACAGGTTGGAGCCTACGACCGCCCCAGCATGCGGCTTGCCCGTGACCCCCTAGCCCCACCGGCACCCCCGCCGGGATACGCCGCAAGAAGCCATCACTTACTTCATCCGGCAGACAGGCGCCGCCGTCAGACCACCGTCCCTCCCGACCGCCGATTTCGCCAAGGCCACCACGGCATCCCGGAAAGGGGAGCGGCGGGGGGGGGGGGAGGAGGAAAAGACACTCCACCCCCCCCCCCCCCCCCCCCATTTTCCCCCACCCCCCCCCGCCATCCCGCTAGGGGGGGGGGGGGGGGTTTATTCCCCCATAAACCCCCCCCCGCCGCGCACACCCCTGGCACCGGTGCCGACCTGGCTCAAGGGGGCGTAGGTTGATGCCTGGTCAGATCGATGCGGAGGGGGAGTCGTCGGTGGCGAGGGATCTGCGGGCGCTGTTCGGCTCGAACAACCGGAGCCTGGGCGCCGAGGAGGTGTTCACCAACCGGGAAGGCCAGTGGGCGCAGGTCGCGGGCGCAATCGCCGAGCATCTGGCCCGCGTGGCCGCTCCCGGCTTCGACGTCCAGGACTTGGAGGCGGCGCGGCGCAACGTGCTCGTCTTCCACGGCATCGGCGGCGTCGGCAAGACCACCTTGTCGCGGAAGCTGGAGGCCGCTCTCACCGTGGCCAAGTCCCGCCCCCGGCAGTGGGGCGAGCCCACCTGGCCCGCCACGCCCCGCCTGCTGCCAGTGCGCATCGACCTCGCCCGCTCCGCCGGGATGGACTTCGAACGCCTCGTCCTCACCCTGCGCCTGGCGCTCGCCGGCCTGGACCGTGCCCTGCCGGCGTTCGACCTCGCGCTCGTCCGGTACTGGGAGCACAACCACCCCGGCGAGAGCTTGGAGGAGTATTTGCGGCGTGCCGGGCTGGTGAGCCGCTTCGCGAAGGCGTTGCCCGGCCAGGTGCAGGGGGCACTGTCGAAGGCTGCCGAGGAACTGGCGCTGCCGGGCGTGGTCGGCTCCGCGGTCGGGCAGGTCACCACCGCTGTCGTGCGGGCGGTACGCGAGCGCCGTACCACCGCACGGGCGCTCGCCGGCTGTCCGCGGCTCGCGGACCTGCTGGAAGCGGAACCGGACCTCGAGGCGCTCTCCTACTACTCACACCTGCTCGCCTACGAGATCGACCGGCTGCCCGCAAGGAAGGCCGTCGTGCCGGTGGTACTGCTCGACACCATCGAGGACACCGGCGACCGCACCCACCGCGAGCTCGAGCGCCTGGTCCAGCGCGTGGTGTGGCTGATGCCGAACGCCCTGTTCGTCATCACCGGCCGCAGCCGGCTGCAGTGGGCCGACGACGCGCTGCAGGGGCAGCTCGACTACACCGGGCCCGCCGCCTGGCCGCAGCTCGCCGCCCACATCCCCGCCACCCGGCCCCCCGGGGCTGTCGCCCCGGCTGGCACGGGGACGGCGGCCGACCGGCAGGTCCTGATCGGCGACTTCAGCCCCGAGGACTGTGACGACTACCTTGCCCGACGCCTCACCGCCGACGGCCGGCCCCTCATCGGCGACGAACTGCGCCAGGTCATTACCGCCCGCTCCCACGGCCTGCCGCTGTTCCTCGACCTCGCCGTGATGCGGTTCCTGGAGATCCGCCGCACCCGCACCCCCGAGGCGGCCGACTTCGACCACGACTTCCCGGCCCTCGTTGCCCGCACCCTCCAGGACCTCACCCCCGACGAGCGGCACGTCCTGCGCGCCGTGTCTCTGCTGGACGCCTTCGACATCGCGCTCGCCACCGCCACGGCCGGCATGACCCACCAGGCCGCAGCCCTGCGCCTGGCCGAGCGGCCCTTCGTCCGCGAGAACCAGCTCGCCCTGTGGCCCTACCACCTGCACGGCGTGGTGCGCTCCACCATCCGCCGGGCCGACGACCACACCGACGACCGCTGGTCCGACCAGGACTGGGCCCGCGCCGCCGCCCGGGCCTTCGACGCGCTCGGCGACCAGTGGACGAGCTCGCCAGACGGCGGCCGACGCCTCCTGGTCGCCTGCCTGCGCCAGGGCCTCACCCTCGCCCGCGACCACCGGCTCGGCCTCGGCTGGCTCTCGGAGGCGGCGTGGGCGTACGTCTCCGACTCCGTCTGGGAACCCCTCGTCCTGCGCTCGACCGGCACCGGCGAAGACCGCAACGGCGGGCAGCAACCGGCGACGGCCGCCGACGCCCTGGTCGAGACCCTCAACGCCCTCGCCCGCCGCCAGCACGAACACCGCTCCCGCACCGTCCAGCGCCTGGCCGCCGTCGTCGACACCCACCTGCTTCCCGAGGACCTCCACCACCTCGCCGTCTACTACCTCGCCAAGGCGCAGCGCGACCTCGGCCACCGCGCCGGCTCCCGGCACGGCATGCAGATCGTCGCCGACGGCGCAGGCCGGCTCGCCCCGGCGGCCCGGCGCGGCCTGGTCCACCTCGCCCGCCTCGCCGGCGACTTCCCCGCCGCCCACACCGCCGCGCAGGGCCTCGGGTGGAAGGGACGCCAGCACCGCGTCGAAGGCGACATCCTGTGGCCCCACGGCGACATGCGGCACGCCGCCGACGCCTACCTCGCCGCCCGCACCCAGGCCGAACAGCACGGCGTCGCCGGCGAACGCGCCACCTCCCAGGCCCAGCGCGCCTTCACCCTCGCCTTCACCGACCCGCGGACGGCCGACGACGAGATCGACCTCGCCGAGCAGCTGCTCACCGGCCTGGACCTGCGGGCCACCACCCTGACCGTCCGCACCGCCAGCATCGTCCGCGAAGCTGGCGCCGACGGAGTCGACGACCGACTCGAGATCCTGCGCACGGAGGCCCGAACCGCCGGCATCGTCGCCGCCCAGGCCGCCCTCGAACTCGCCGCCGCCTTCCACCACGCCGTCCGCGGCGACGACGCGGCCCTCGCCGCCATCCAGGCCCGGCTACGCGACCTCGCCCGCACCGGCGACTACGCCTACTACACCGACATCGCCCACTACATGGCCGGCCTGACTCCCGACACCCCCTCCGACGTCCACTGGCTCGACGACGAAGAGGCGGTCCGCACCAGGTGGCGCACGCTCGTCACCGCCCGGCAGGGCGGTGACGAGCGTGCGCGGGAGCGC
>NZ_JBHYWI010000138.1:0-14171 GCF_042751525.1 Kitasatospora sp. NPDC059408 | reverse complement strand
GCCGATCGACCGACGATCGGCCCGCGGCCCCTGTGCTCACGTCTCTCGGGCGACCGGCTTGGGGTAGATCCGGGCGGTGGTGAACAGCGGACGGTCCACGACGGTGACGGAGTGGACGGACCAGTCCGAGATGTCGCGCCCCGCGGGACGCATGCCGAGCCACTCCCGCGCCCAGCAGAACGGGCGGCGGCCGTAGCGCAGGACCTCGCGGCAGTGGTCGAAGGCGACGTCGACCGGCAGGCCGCCGTCGGCCAGACCCCGGGCGCAGCCGGAGTCGAGGACGAGGCCGCGCCCCATGAGGGCGCGGCTGGCGAGCCACAGTTCCTCGACGGTGCCGATCACGCGGCCGTCCGGGAGGGCGAGGGGCAGGGGCATGGTGGAGCGCGTGAGCGGCCGGCTGATCGGGACGGGCGCGATCATCGGCCGCTCCGGCGTCGTGGCGCGGTGGCCGAGGGGTGCGAGGACTCCCTGCCAGGCGGCGGCGGTGAGCGTTGGGGCCATGGCCGCACGGTAGGGCCGTCGACCGGCCGCGGGTGCGCATACGCGCCGTCGGCGGGAAACGGTGTGACCGGGCTTCCCCCGCTCGGCCGTGTCCCGCGGGCGGGTGGGTCGGCCCGGGAACCTCGACGCTCGGGCGCGGTCGTCCGCACTGGCTGATCGTCAAATTGCGGCGGGTGTCGCGATGATGCGCATCGCTTACTACGTGGCGCGTAGTTCGCGGCGCGTAGTATGGTCCTCCGTCGGATCGGAAGGAGCGACGACATGCAAGCCAACGACGCCCAGACGCTCGTGCTCTGCGCGCTGGCCGACGGGCCGCTGCACGGGTACGCCGTCAACGCGGCGATCGAGGAGCTGACGGGGGAGCGGCTGGGGCCCGGCAGCCTGTACGGGGCGCTGGCCAGGCTGGAGTCGAAGCGGCTGGTCGAGCCGCTCGACGGCCAGGGGCGCCAGCGGCCGGTGCAGTTGACGGCCCTCGGCCGCGAGGTGCTGGAGCGCGAACTGCGCGCCATGGCCCGGGTCGCGGACGCGGGACTCCGGCGACTGGGGGTGAACCCCGCGTGAGCGTTGTCGCCCGAGGCCTGGTCAGGCTCTACCCGGACGCGTTCCGCGAACGCTGGGGTTCGATGGTGGAGGACGAGGCCCGCGGCGCGGGCTGGAAGTCCTGGCCCAACCTGATCGCGGGCATCGCCGACATGTGGCTGCACCCGGCGGTCTGGCCCGCCGACTCACCCGCGCAGCGCCAGCGGCGGGTGGCCACGATGGGCATCACGGTCGCCCTCGCCGCCTGGTTCCTCGGTCACCTGGCCGCCGAACAGGCCGACTCGCTGCCCGCCGTCGGCGTCCGGGAGGCGGTCATGCAGGGCTGCACCACGCTGCTGCTGCTCGGCATCGCCCTGGTCGCACCCCGCCCCCGGCCCACGCCGGGCGCCGCGATCACGCTGCTGGGCTGGGCGGTCCGCCGCCTCGCCGCACCGACACTGCTCGGCACCGCCGTCGTCATCCTGGTGCACAGCGGTGTCGACGCGGACGCCTCGCCGCCCACCCTGCGCACCGCCGTGCTCGCCGCCTGGTGGATCGCCCTCGGCCTCGGCGCCGTCCAGATCCCGCGGATCTTCACGGGTGTCGGCGCGGACGCCGTCGTGCCACCCGGCACCGGCCGCCTCCGGGCCGGCGTGTGGACCCTCGCCGGCGCCAGCGCCACCGGTGGCGCCACCATCCTCGGCGTCTCGCTCACCGGCCTCCACCTGCTCGGCGTCGGCATCGGCGCGGGCCTGCTGCTCCTGACGGGGGTGTGCGCCGGCACCCTGCGCGATCTGCGCGACCTGCCACCGGCGTCGTGATCCGGTGGCGCGTCCGGCCTCGACCGCGCTCCACTCCAACCCACTCGGACGGTGCCCATGCCCGACCTGCTCCGCTCCCTCTACACCCGTCGGCTGCGCCGCGAGGTCATGGCGGGCCCACTGCCCCGGCACGTCGGGCTGATCATGGACGGCAACCGCCGCTGGGCCCGGCAGATGGGCATGGCCGACCCGAGCCTCGGGCACAAGGCCGGCGCCGACCACGTCGAGGAGGTGCTCGCCTGGTGCGAGGCCCTGGGGATCGACCACGTCACGGTCTTCGTGTGCTCGACCGAGAACCTCCAGCGCCGCGGCGACGCCGAAGTCGCCTACCTGATGGGGCTGATCGAACAGGTGGTCACCGACCGCCTCACCCGACCGGACGCCCGCTGGCAGGTGCACCTCGCCGGCCTGACCGACGCCCTGCCCGACAGCACCGCCCGCGCCCTCAAGGAGGCCGTCGAGGCCACCCGCACCTGCACCACCGGCGCCCACGTCACCCTGGCCGTCGGCTACGGCGGCCGCCAGGAGGTCGTCGACGCCGTGCGCGACCTCATGTACGCGCGGGCCGAAGGCGGCGCCTCGCTGACCGAGGTCGCCGACGCGCTGACGGTCGACGACATCGCCCCGCACCTGTACACCGCCGGACAGCCGGACCCCGATCTCGTCATCCGGACCAGCGGCGAACAGCGGCTCTCCAACTTCCTGCTCTGGCAGAGCGCTTACTCGGAGCTGTACTTCTGCGAGGCCTACTGGCCCGCCTTCCGCGAGGTCGACTTCCTGCGCGCCGTCCGCAGCTTCGCCGCCAGGCAGCGGCGCTACGGCGGCTGAGCATCCACGCATCCACCGATGGGGGACCGATGAAGAACCCTTCCAGCACCACTCCGCCGCTCTACGACTCGATCGGGGCCGGCTACCGCGACACCCGCCGTCCCGACCCGAGGCTGGCCGCACTCATCGGCCGGGCCCTCGCCGGAGCCCGCACCGTGGTCAACGTGGGCGCCGGAACCGGCTCCTACGAACCGGCCGACGCCGCCGTGACGGCGGTCGACCCGTCCCGGGTCATGCTCGACCAGCACCCCGGCGCGACGAAGGTGCGGGCCGCCGCCGAGCACCTCCCGTTCGCCGACGGGCGGTTCGACGCGGCGATGGCGGTCATGACCGTGCACCACTGGCCCGACCTGGAAGGCGGGCTGCGGGAACTGCGCCGCGTGTCCCGGCGCCAGGTGGTCTTCACCTGGGACCCGGAGCACCGCCCGGAACTGTGGATGATCAGCGACTACCTGCCGCAGATCCGCGAGCTGGAGCACGCCCGGTTCACACCGCTGTCGACGGTCGCCGAGACGCTCGGCGCACACACGGTGCTCCCGTTCCCGATCCCGCACGACTTCACCGACGGCTTCCAGATCGCCCACTGGCGCCGCCCCGAACGCTTCCTGGACCCCGTCGTCCGGCGGGCCAGCTCCACCTTCGCCCAACTCCCCGCCGACGTCGTCGAACCGGCGATCGCCAGACTGCGCGCCGACCTCGCCTCCGGCGCATGGTCCCGCCGCTACGGCCACCTGCTCGCCCGCGACAGCGTCGACTACGGCTACCGCCTGCTGATCGCCGGCGGCGAGCCCCCGGATCCGGGGGACCTCGCATAGTGCCCCGACGTGCAGATCCGGAAGAGGAAGTCGTGCTGCTCGGGTCACTGGCAGTTCTGCACGTGCGGGTGGTCGTACGAGGCCGTGCACACGTACAGCTGCAGGGCGCCGCTGCGGCCGATGTCGAGCTGCGTCGCGTTGGCGGGGCCGAGGGAGTGCAGGCCGGTGTAGCCCGCGTCCTCCAGCGGCTGCCAGCTTCCGCTGCCGCCGTCCCACTCGCTCCCGTCGATGGTCAGCAGCGGCCGGACGTCCGAGCCGCACTCGGTGCAGGCCATGGGGAACGGGTCGGAGAAGCTCCACGGTGCGTGGCCGCCGACCTTGCAGCCCGGGGCGACGCCGAGGTCGTACTGGTAGACGAGGCCGTGCCGGTCCTCCCAGGCGACGAGCCGCTCCGCCAGCTCGTCCGGGAGCTCGTGCGGTGCCGGGTACTCGGTGACCGTCTCGGGGTGCAGGACGCACGCCTCGGGCAGGTAGTGGTCGTTGCCGATCACGGACGGCTGCGGGGCCGCGGTGAGCGGGTCGGTCACGTCGGCGGCGCTCCGCCAGCGCAGTTCGGTGCGGGGCAGGTAGTCGTCGTGGTCGAACGGGCACCAGAGCACCTGCAGCAGGTCGGTGCCCTCCGGGCGCGGAAGGCCGGGTACGTCCGCCGCGTCGAGCTGGGCCACCGGGACCATCGGGACCGGGCCGTCCTGGGGAATCCGCTCCCGGTCGCCGATGCGGTCGACCGTCGCGCGCTCGTCCGGGGTGAGCAGGTCGGCGCCGTCCTCCCGGGGGCGGCGCCACGCCTCGGCGAGGATGCGCCGCCGCAGCCGCACGTCCTCAGGCGAGGAGCCGACGTACGAGGGGCCGGTGTGCTCCGGGCAGGTCGGCCACGGCTCTCGCGCGGGCCACAGCAACGGGCCGCCGATCGAACTGTCCGCGGCGGTCGGCCGGCCCGCGCGGGGGTGGAGCCGCACGGCCACCCGGGCCAGCGGCGTGAGCTCGGGGAAGTGCACGGTGACATCGACCGGGCGCGGCGGAGTGGTGCGGCTCATGGACGAGACGATAAACGCCGGAGGCCGCCCGTCCGCGCGGGGGTTCGCGCGGTGGACGGCCTCCGGGTTTCGGCAGCGGGGAGTTCGGAGACCCGCTGCCCCCGTCACGAACCGGCGGGAAGGAGTGCGACGAGCTCGCCCAGGACGCGGGCCGCCGGGGCCGGGTCGACCAGCCACTTGAGGTGGCTGCTGGTGAGCGTGCGGACGTCGTACGGGTTGTCCGGCGTGAGTGCGTCGGCCTCGCGGATCATCCGGTCCTGGACGGCGAGCGGCAGGCTGGTGTCCTCGGTCAGCCGGACGTACGTCCTCGGGATCCGGCCCCACGTGTCGCGCCGGGCCCGGTCGTCCTCGGTGCCGGCGTCGAGGTTCTCGTCGGGCTGGAAGGTGTTGAGGAGGGCCATGAACTCGTCGTCCGTGCCGTCGGCGAGGAAGGCCGCCTTGAAGCCCGCGAGGGCGCCCGGGTCGGCGGTGCGGAAGTTGGAGCGCAGCAGGCCCAGTTCGGCGGGGTTCGCGACCATCGCCGCGCCCATCGCCGCGAGGTCGACCGTGGCCATCTCGGGCTCGGCGTAGTAGGCCCCGACGGTGAGGTCGACGGGGGCCCACGAGGAGACGTAGACGATGCGGTCGATCAGGTCGGGCCGCTGGTTGGCCGCGACGGTGGCCGTCATGCCTCCGCGGCTGTGCGAGACGAGGATGACGGGCCCGTTCCGCTTGGCCCGCTCCAGTATCCCGATGAGGTGTGCGGCGTTGTCGGCGAGCGTCACGCCTTTGATGGCTCCGGGCTCGGTGGCGAGCGCTGCGAGGTCCTGCGGTGCCTGGTAGGCGCGCGGGTACGTCGCGGCGAACCCGTGGCCCGGAAGGTCGACGGCGACGGAACGGTGTCCGAGGAGGCCGAGTTCGGCCTGGAGCGGGGCGAAGGCGAAGGAGTTCGAGAAGGCTCCGTGAACCAGTACGAACGTCGGTTGCATCTGCTGGTGACTCACTTTCAGGTCCTCTGCGGCGTGGACCGCGCACGGGTCGCACGTGCGAACGGCCGTCCACGATCCGATGGTTCAGAGTACTCAACGGAAGATCATCCGCACTACCCGCACGGTACGGCCTCCTTGGACTCGACGCTCCCGAGCGCGGCGGGGTCGGCGCCCAGCGCGTCGAGGGCGTCCGGCCAGGCGGTGTCGCCGGGGTCGAGTGCGGTGCGGAGGTAGGCCCACGTGAGGTGCCGGACGGCGGCGACCCGCTCGGGGTTCTCGTCGGTGGTCTCGGCGACGTCGTAGCCCGAGATGCCGCCGAGGCCGTGTTCCGCGTCGAACAGGGTGAGCAGCGACTTGGGACCGGGGGAGAGGGTGTACGGGTCGGTGTGCCACTCGGGGCCGCGGACGGTCAGGTGGGTGGAGGCGTCCTTGTCGCCGGCGACGACGAGCGCGGGTGTCGTCATCGTGGAGAAGTCGGTGGTCAGGAAGAACGGGGCGGTGCGGGCGAAGGACTCGGTGATCGCGTCGCCGCCGCGGCCGGGTGCGGCGAGCAGCACGCCTGCCGTGATCCGGGGGTCGGCGAGGTTCACCTCCGTTCCGGTGTCCGGGTCGGTGAGCCGGGCGCCCAACAGCAGACTCGCGGTGTGCCCGCCCATGGAGTGGCCGGCGACGGCGATCTTGGTGTGGTCCAGACGCCCGGCGAGCTGCGGGACGGCGGCCTCGATCGCGTCGAGCCGGTCGAGGATGCGCGACATGTCCTCGGCCCGGGACCGCCAGTGGAGCGGTGCCCCGGGGGTGTCGGGGTCGAGGGTGCCGCTGAGGGTCCGGGAGCTGAGGTGGGTCGGCTGGATGACGGCGAAGCCGTGGGCCGCCCAGTAGTCGGCGAGCGGGGCGTAGCCGTGCAGGGAGGAGAGGTGGTTCGAGGGGCCGTGGCCGTGCGAGATGAGGATGATCGGGAGGTCGGAGCCGGTGGTGGGCACGGAGACGCGTACCTCCAGGTCGACGGCCCGGCCGGGAACCGGCAGCGTGACGGGGCTGACCGAGAGAACAGGGCTGGCCGAGAGAACGGGAGTGGACGGTGAGCTCATGATGAGGTCCCTTCGATGGCTTCCCGCAGCCGGTCTCGTCGAGACAGCACGAGACAGCACGAGAGAGCGGGAGGTAGCACGGCACAGCGCGCGGAAGCGGTCGGGAGCGTCGGCCCCGCCTGGTGCCGTGGCACTAGACTGAAAGCGGAACGCGGTTCCGATTCAGGATGCGGAACGTGGTTCCGTTTTGTCAACGGCCGTCGGGAGGAAGACGTGGAACCCATCGCAAGCCCGTCCGGGGAGCCGCCCGTCCGCGGCAGGCGCGCCGACGCGCTGCGCAACCGGCAGACGCTGCTCGACGCCGCCGCCGAGGTGTTCGTCGCGTCCGGCGTCGACGCCCCGATCCGGGAGATCGCGGCCAGGGCGGGCGTCGGGACGGGCACGGTCTACCGCCACTTCCCGACCCGGGCGGACCTCGTCGTCGCCGTCTACCGCCACCAGGTGGAGGCCTGCGCCGAGGCCGGCCCGAGCCTGCTGGCCTCGACCGGCTCGCCCTTCGCGGCGCTGCGCCGGTGGATCGACCTCTTCGTCGACTTCCTGGTCACGAAGCACGGGCTCGCGGGCGCGTTGCAGTCGGACAGCGGCGGCTTCGCGGCGCTGCACGAGTACTTCCTCGACCGCCTGCTGCCCGTCTGCACGCAGCTGCTCGACGCCGCGGCCGCCGCGGGGGAGATCCGGCCCGGCACGGAGGCCTACGAGCTGATGCGCGGTGTCGGGAACCTCTGCATCGGCCACGACGGCGACCCGCGCTACGACCCCCGCCGCCTGGTCGACCTGCTCCTCCGGGGATTGGCACACCCGGCCTGATCCGGTGTCAGCTCGGGGGCGCCGTCCACTTCTGGTTCGCCGTCCCGGTGCAGGTCCGGATCTGCATCCTCGCCCCTCGCCCGTCGCCGGCCGCCGAACCGCCCGCCCGATCACCGGTACGGCCCCCTGCGTCCTACGAATGACCGGCCATCGGTCGCCGACCGTAACCGATCATGCTTCTCTGCTCGCAGAGAGTTCCGGCCGCGCTGCGCGGAGCCGGACCGCGCGATCGCGCACCCGGACGACAGAGAGGTGGACGCCGTGCTGGCAGGAGTCGGACGCTGGGGCGGGAGGGGCGCGTGTGCCGCGCTCGGTGCCCTGCTGGCGGTGGTCGGCGCGGCTCCGCTCGCCCCGGCGCGGGCACAGACCGGGACCGACGTCACCGTCACGGCGAGCGGGCCGGCCAAGGCCGCCGTCGGGGAGTCGATCACCTACGGCGTCAAGGTGACGGGCAGCGGCGTCCGCACCGAGGACACCACGCTGACGTTCCGTCTGCCCGACGAGGTGGACTTCGTGTCGGTGGACGGACGGTCGTGCGCGGCCACCGCCGACCGGCGCGGCGTGGTGTGCGCCTACGGGGTGCGGCAGGGCGGCACGTTCGGGCAGCCGGACATCACGGTGCGGATCAAGGACTCCGTCGCGGTCGGCACCCGGATCACCGCCCGCTTCACCACGAGCTACCGCCTGGGCGGCACGCGCTACGACGGCGGGGAGGCGAGCGTGGTCACCGAGGCGGTCCCGGGTGGTCTGACGTGCCCGGTGGTGCAGGACGCCGGGCTCTTCCCGCAGCCGCGTACGCAGGCCTTCCCCGCCCTGCCGACCTCCGCCGCCGAACGGGACCGGCTGCAGATCCGTCAGGCGCTGGCGGACGTGCAGCCCACCGGGTTCTGCCTGCGCGCGAACCGGCCGGTCCAGGTGACGGTCACCGGCGGATCCCCGGACGCGACCGTGGAGCTGCAGGTCGGGACCTGGGCCCTGGTGGACCCGTACAGCCGCACCGGATACGGCACCTACACGGCGAGCCAGTCCCCGCCGCGGTCCTACCGGCTGCAGCCCGGCGAGAACCGGATCGGCGACCCCTCTGGCGGGATCCTCTACGTGCGCCACACGGCCGACTCGCCCGCGAACGCCCCCTCCGTCACGGTGACGCTCGACGACGGCACGGCCGTCCAGCCGATCCCGCACTTCGACCGGCAGAGCACCACCAACGCCCAGTGGCAGCGCATGCTGGGCGCCACCACGGCGACCGGTCCGGTCGAACTGGTCGGCGACCACGTCGTCATCGCGGGGATGCAGGAGTCCGCCCTGCGCTACGCGGGCGAGAGCCAGGACGAGCTCCTGGACACCTACGAGCAGATCCTCCGCGCGGAGGACGACCTCGCGGGCCTGGACGGCTCCACCGCCCGCGACACGCGCTCGCCGCTGCGCTTCCTCGCGGTCGAGAGCCCGTCAGGCACGAACCCCAACGCGACCTACTACCGGATCGCGATGCCCGGCAACCGCGACGGCGTCCTCTACTCCGCGACCGAGGCGGCGAACAGCTGGGGCCTGTTCCACGAGTTCGGGCACCAGCACCAGCAGCGGTGGACCTGGGGCGCCGGCCAGGACACCAACAACATGGGCGAGGTCACGGTCAACCTCTACTCCATGGCCGCGGACCGGCAGTTCGGGCACACCACCAACGGCTGGGCGGACGAGACCACCTGGGCCCCGGGCCGGGACTACCTCGCCCAGTCGGCCCGCGACTTCGCCGCCGCGCCGAACAAGGCGCAGTTCGACATGTTCGCCCAGCTGGACAAGGCGTTCGGCCCGGATTTCTACCCGGCGCTGCACCGGCGGATGCGGGCCGAGCGGCCGGACCTGGCCGACACCGACCGGCAGATGCGCTGGTTCACCGTCACCGCCTCCCGGATCGCCGGAGCCGACCTGAGCGACCACTTCGCCGACCGGTGGGGCCTGCCGCTGAGCCGGGAGACCCTGGCCGCCCTGGCCGCACTAGGCCTCCCCAAGCCCGCCACCGACCCGAGCACCGTCGCCGCGTTCACGGGGAAGAAGGACACCCGCACCGAGATCGTCCGCTTCACCAACCGCACCGGCACGGCCCTGAACCGGTCGTCGCTCGACCTCCGCGACGGCACCTGGGCCCGGACACCGGCGGAGCGGATCCCCAACGGTCGGACCGCCGTGCTGCGGGTGACCACCAGCGGGGGCATCGACGGCACCGCCGGCTACACGCTGCCGGGCGCCGGCCAGGGCGGATTTACTTACCGCAGCCCGGAGTTCAGCGCGAACAACTACGCGGTCAGCACCGGTCAGGGCATCAAGGTCACCGTGAACGACCAGGACCAGAACACCCGCACCACCCCGCCCGGCACCTCCCTCGACAGCTACACCAGCACCGTCCTGGGCAAGGGCGACGACCCCACCGTCTGGGTCACGTACGAACGCGCGTGACCGGCGTCCGCGGGGCCGGAGCGATCGAGCCGGCCCCGCACTCCGGCCCGGGGGCGGTGTCAGTCCCCGCTGGTAGCGTGCCGTTCGGCAGTGAAGATCAACAGGAGGGGCGGCAGCGGTGCGGGAGATCACGCGTCACGCGGTCGACGGGCAGCGGGTTGCCGAAGCGCTGGACGGCATCGTCAGGCGGACCAACCACCGGCAGTACGAGATGTGGCGCGAGGGTCCGTCCCCGGAGCGGATGCTGGCGCTGCGCGACGAGCTCCTCGACCACGTCGCCGCCCGTACGGTCGAGCACCCGGTCCAGGAGGAGGCCCCTTCCGGACTGGTCCTGCGGACGGCGGCGGAGATGGCCCTGGGGGCGCTGAGCGTCGGCTGCTTCCCGGACGGCGACCAGGAGATCCTCTTCCCGCTCATCGATGAGAAGTTCACCAACGACGACGTCTCCTTCGGCGCCGTCGCCGAGCGGGCCCCCACGGCCCGGACGTGGCTCGACGCGTTCGAGACATGCCTGGTCAGCGGGCTGCTGTGGGAGCGGGAGCGCGTCATCGGACTGCTGCTGCGGTGCGACTACGCGCCGGCGATCCGGGACGGCGTGCCGTACTCGCGGCTGACGTCGGTGTCGGACCCGGCGGACCTCGCCGCGATGGACGCGCTGTGCCCCTACCTGGCCGAGGCGAGCGGGCACCTGCCCGCCGACTGGCCCGCGGTGACCCTGCGCAAGCCGGAGCCGGACGAGCTCGCCGCGGCGGCCGGCCGGCTGGACGCCGTCGCCTCCCTGACGGCGGACCAGCGCCTGCTGCGCGTCCTCCTCGACGACGACCGGCCCGCGTTCGAGCAGGCGCTGGCGGCGCGGCTCGTCGAGTACCGGGAAGGCCTGGACGCCGATCCGGCCCCGCGGACCCTGCTGCCGCTCGGCACCCTGGCCCTGGCCGCCCTCGCGGTCCAGGTGCACGGGTGGGCGCTGGAGGTGCGGTCCGACTACCTGTCGGCCGATCCGCCGGCTTCGCCGCCGGCGCCCCGGCGCGAGCCCGACGGCGGGTCCGAGGGCCCGCTGGGCAGCGTGTACCTGCGGCTGGTCGCCGAGGAGTCGATCCCGGCCGAGGCACGGGAGCAGTTCGGCTACCTGCGCCCGCTGGCCACGGACCTCCTGGTGGGCATCGCCCTGGACACCCCGGAGAGCATCCGCGTCCTCGACGACCGCGACGTGGCCCTCGTCGACCGGCACGTCCTTGAGGCCGCCGCGCGCACCAACCTGCTGAACTCCCCTGTCGACTACGACACGTACGACCTGCCCGACGGTGCGGTTCTCCACATCCTCGGCCACCCCGAGTCGGTGTTCGCCGCCAGCAAGCTGCTCGTCTTCGAGGAGACGGTACGCGCCGCCGACGGCCCGGCGATCCCGGCCGAGGGCGTGCTGGTCGTCGTCCCGAACCGGCACAACCTCGTCTTCTACCCGCTCGCCGACGAGCACGTGGGCGAGGCCGTCAACTCGCTGGCCCAGTTCGCGTTCGGCGCCTACGAGGACGGCCCCGGGCGCCTCTCGCCCCGGGTGTTCTGGTGGCGGGCCGGCACCCTGACGTGCATCACCGCCTTCGAACCCGAGAGCCGGACGATGAGCATCTCCCCGCCCGACGAGCTCATGACCATCATGCGCCGTCTGGCCGGAGCGGCCGGCTGAGGGCGAGAGGCCGCGGCGCTGCCGGGTCCGTCGGCCCTGCTCGCCCGCCGGGCCGGGCCTCGGCAGGCCCGCCCGGGTGATCGTCCCGGCGTGGCGGTCGTGGCGGTCGTGGCCGCGCTGCGAGCCTGGTCGGCGGCCTGGCGTCGGACGATCCGGACGCCGGCTCGCCGATCCCACCCGGTTCGCCGATCCCCACCCGCAGAGCCCGAGGAGCCCCGCCTTGCCGCACCGGTTGTCCGTTCCCCGGCTGACGGCCCTCGTCGTGGCCCTGCTCCTCGGGCTCTGCGCCTGTTCCAGCTCCGGGCCGGTCTCGCGCCAGGCCGATGCGCACGCGAGCTCCCCGCCCGCCGACGTGGTGGCCGCGGGCGGTCCGCTGGTCGGCGACCCCGCCCTCGTCCCCGGCGAGCAGTCCTGCGCGGCCGCGGAGGGCAACGCCCCGTGGTACCCGACCATCGCCGCGTTCGAGGTCCACGACTCCAACCGGACACACCTGTACGCGTGCGCGCACTTCGCGGGCGCCCCGTCGAACAACCAGGTCTACGCCTACGGTTCGCAGCAGGTCTACGCCACGCCGTACAACATCGTGGACCGCGGGCCGGACGAGCTCTACGTCTACGGCGGCGGCTACGGCGATAACCCGGCCGCGTCCGGCTCGTTCGTCTCGCGGGTCGAGCCGGGCACCTTCAACGAGGTCTGGCGGCGCGTGCTCATCAACACCAACGCCACCGACGAGTGGGACTACCCGGGCGTCCTGAACGTCCTGTCGGACGGCAGCCTGGTGGTCGTCTACGGCTACCACATCGCCCGGATCGACCCGGCGACCGGCGCGGTCCTCGCCCGCACGACCCTCCCCACCGGGGACTCGGCCCCGCGCGACACCGCGTACAACGGCTACGACGCGCTGCCCGACGGGACGATCGTCGCGAAGACCGTCAACCGGCAGCCCGGATGCACCGAACAGGGCTTCAGCGCCTTCCTCAACTGCCCCGACCCGACGGCCGTGCCGCCCTCGATCATGGTGGCGATCGACCCGAAGAGCCTCCAGGTGCTCTCCCAGGTCACGCTGCCGGAGATGATGGGCGGGCGCATCACCACGTCGACGCTGAACGGGACGCAGGAGATCTACCTGCCGGGCGCGACCAAGCTCTACCGCTACGCGTACCGGAACAACGCCTTCACCCCCGACCCCACGTGGGGACCGGTGAGCTACCTCAAGGACGGGCAGACCGCCGCGTCCGCCATGGCCGTCATCAACGACTACGTCGTCGCGATGACCAACGGCGGGAAGCCGACCCCGACGCCGATGAGCGTCGTCGCCGTCTCCCAGAGCGACTCGACCAAGGTGGCGAACGTCCAGCCGTTCGCGAACAGCGGCAGCAAGAACAGCTTCATCCCGTCGATGGTCTCGGTCGACCCCGAGAACAACCGCGTCTACGCCATGGACGCGGGGGCGGGCAAGCTGGCCGGGATCGACCTGTCGAACGGCACGCTGTCGGTCGCGTGGACACAGGACCAGACGACCCTCAGCTTCACGACCCTGCTCGGGCCCAAGGACCAGCGCGTCCTGATCGGGACGGACATCCCGGTGAAATTCTTCCAGGGGCTCAAGAAGTACGACACCGAGCAGGTGGTGTGGCGCAGGGCCCAGGACGGGGCCGAACTCGCCCGCTCCAGCCAACTCCCCAAGATGACCCAGGGGATCCTGGTTACGCCCGGCTACGCCGGACTCCAGTACTTCCTCACCGCGGACGGCCACGTCACCGGCCTCCAGGTGGCTCCGAAGCCCGCCTCGCCGTCGCCGTCACCGTCACCGCCGCCGTCCGTGTCGGGGAGCTCGACG
This sequence comes from Kitasatospora sp. NPDC059408, assembly GCF_042751525.1. Lineage (NCBI taxonomy): Bacteria > Bacillati > Actinomycetota > Actinomycetes > Kitasatosporales > Streptomycetaceae > Kitasatospora > Kitasatospora sp. NPDC059408. The sequence goes on along the minus strand of NZ_JBHYWI010000138.1, from coordinate 815 downwards.
AAGCCGGCGAGCTGATCGCCCGTAAGCCGTGTGCGGAATCACCGCACGCACGAATGGAAAGGGGGGAGAGAGGGAGCGGGCCCGAACGGGCGCCGCGCCTCCGACTGCCGATGGACGAAGACACTTGGTGGGCCTTGATCGAGGAGGCCCGCGCCGCGGTGGGCTCCCGGGCGGACGACCGGGACCCGCCGGACGATCCGCTTCCCGAAGCGCTGACGGACGTGCTCGTCCGGCTGAGCCGGGAGGAGATCGTCGAGTTCGCCGTAAGACACGTCGAGGCACGGCAATCCGCCTATCGGTGGGAGCTGTGGGGAGCCGCCGACCTGATCGAGGGCGGGTGCAGCGACGACGGCTTCATGGACTTCCGCGACGGGCTCGTCCTTCTCGGGCGCGCCACGTTCACCCGGGCCCTGGCGGACCCCGACACGCTCGCCGACCTTCCCGTGATCACCCGCATGAGCCGCGAGGAGGCGGGCTGGATCGGATACGAGTCGTTGAGTTACCCGATCGCGGACGCCTACCAGAGGATCACGGGCGAGACCGAATCCCTCGACGAGGGGATCGGTCGAGCCCTTGAGGACATGGCCCACCCCGAGGACCCGGCGGGCGAGCGATGGAAGTTCGATGACGACGAGGAGACGCGGAGCCGTCTCCCGAGACTCGCGGAGCTCTTTCTCGACTGAGACCGCCCATCGCTCCTGAAGGGCGTGAGCCGCGGTCAGCGGAACGCCGGTGGGGGGGTGCGGGGTGGGGCGGCGCCACCGGGGGGGGGGGGGTGGTCGGGTGTTCAACGGAGGATAATGTTTAAAAAGCAG
>NZ_JBHYWI010000137.1:0-14194 GCF_042751525.1 Kitasatospora sp. NPDC059408 | reverse complement strand
AACGACGCCTCGGTGGTCGCCTCGCTGCACGCCAAGGGCCGCAAGGTGATCTGCTACATCAACGCCGGTTCCTGGGAGAGCTTCCGCCCCGACGCGGCCGCCTTCGCCAAGACCCTGGAGGGCTCGGACACCGGCTGGAAGGGCGAGAAGTGGTTCGACATCCGGCAGGTCGACCAGCTCAAGCCGCTGATGGCGGCCCGCTTCGACATGTGCAGGAGCAAGGGCTTCGACGCCATCGAGCCGGACACCATCGAGGCCTACAACCAGGACAGCGGCTTCCCGCTCACCGGTGACGACCAGATCCGGTACAACCGCATGCTGGCCCAGCTCGCCCACGAGCGCGGCCTGGCGATCGGCCTGAAGAACGACCTGGACCAGATCCCGGCGCTGCTGAACGACTTCGACTTCGCGGTCAACGAGGAGTGCTCGCAGTACGACGAGTGCGACCGGGTCGAACCGTTCGTCAAGCAGGGCAAGGCGGTCTTCCACGTCGAGTACAAGGTCGGCACGGACCAGTTCTGCACCAAGGCCAAGGCGCTCGGCTTCAGCTCGATGCAGAAGAAGCTCGACCTGGACGCGTGGCGCAAGCCCTGCTGAGCCGCGCCCGACGGCCTCCCGTCGCGCGGGTGACCCGGACGGGGGTCACCCGCGCGAAGGTCACTTGACCGCGAGCCAGACGACTCCGCCCAGCACGACCAGGACGATGACGGCGATCAGCGCGATCACGCCGGTGCGGTTGCCGCTGCTGCGGCCGTAAGTGGAGACGGAGCCGGGGCTCTGCGGCGCGGGGGTCTCCTCGACGAACGCCCGGAACATCTGGGTGCTGCCGGCGGGGTCGTAGTCGTTGTCAGCCATGGCACGGACTCTAACGAATCCGGCACCCGGCCCGACACCCCGGACCCTCGGTCCGGCCCCGGACCACCCGCACGCGCAACGGCGGTACGACGACCACGTGAAGACCGCCCGAAGCCCGGAATGCCGTACGGCGTGATCCTGTTGACTGCGTCCATGACCGGAAACCACAGTGATGCCGCACGCCGGATCCGGCTCGGCGGCTCCGACCTCAGCGTCCACCCGCTCTCCCTGGGGGGCAACGTCTTCGGCTGGACGGCCGACGAGGAGCAGTCCTTCGCCGTCCTGGACGCCTACGCCGCGGCCGGCGGCAACTTCGTCGACACCGCCGACGTCTACTCCGCCTGGGCCCCGGGCAACACCGGCGGCGAGTCCGAGACGATCATCGGCAACTGGGTGCGCAGCCGCGGCAACCGCGACGACGTCGTGATCGCCACCAAGGTCGGCATGCACCCCGAGGCGGGCGGCCTGGGCGCGGCCAACATCAAGGCCTCGGCGGAGGGTTCGCTGCGGCGCCTGGGCGTCGAGCGGATCGACCTCTACTACACCCACCGGGACGACGACACCCCGGTCGAGGAGTTCGTCACCGCGCTGGACGAGCTGGTCCGCGAGGGAAAGGTCCGCGCGGTCGCCGCGTCCAACATCGGCGCCGAGCGGCTCGCCGAGGCGCTGGCCTTCGCCGAGCGCGAGGGCCTGGCCAAGTACGTGGCCGTCCAGCCGCACTACAACCTGGTGTCGCGCGGCACCTTCGAGGGCCCGCTGGCCGACGTGGTCGCCGACCACGGCCTGGCCACCGTGCCGTACTACGCCCTGGCCTCCGGCTTCCTCACCGGCAAGTACCGCCCGGGCGGCCCCGGCGTGGCCAGCGCCCGCTCCGAGGGCGCCGCCCGCTACCTGGACGACCCGCGCGGCCCCAGGGTGCTGAAGGCGCTGGACGTGGTCGCCGCCGAGCACGGCGTCGAGCTCGGCACGGTCGCCCTCGCCTGGCTCGCGGGCCGCCCGACGGTCGCCGCCCCGATCGCCAGCGCCCGCACGGTCGAGCAGCTCCCGCCGCTGCTGGCCGCCGCCGCGCTGGAACTCACCCCCGAACAGACGGCGCTGCTCGACGAGGCGTCCGCCTGACGGCACCACCGCGCGCCCCCGCGGGCCACGTGCGCGCCGCCCGTCCGGGTGGTGGCACGCGGCCCGCGGCCGTTTCCGGGCCACCATGGTTCGAGCCCGACCGACCCACCGCAGCCCGGGGGCCCGATGTGCCCGACCAACCCGCCCGGAACGGCTTCGCCGTCTCCCCGTCCGACCTGTCCGCCCACGCCGGGACGGTCGACGAACTCCACGCCGGCCTCACCGCCGCCGACGACCCCGCCCGCGACCGCACCGCCGGCGCGCACGCCGCCCTGGCCGGCTGGCGCACCGGAGCCGAACTCCGCGCCCGCGCCGACCGCTGGGACGACCAGGTGGCGGCCTTCGGCGGCATCCTCCACGACCTCGCCCACCGCCTGCGCACCACCGGCGCCGCGTACGCCGCCACCGACCGCGGCCCGGACGCCGAGGAGTAGCGCGGTGCCACCCCGCCCGTGCCGGGCTTCGGCCTCCCGCCCGGCGGGGAGCGGCCGGTGCTGAGCTACGAGACCGTCCGCTCCACCCGCCTCGACGCCCTCACCACCGCCGCCGAGGAGTGGACCGCCCTGCGCGCCCGCTACCTCGGCCTGCGCGACCGGCTCGAAGGCGAGATCGCCGGCCCGCTGGCCGAGGGCTGGGACGGCGAGGCGGCCACCGCCGCCCGCGCGCTGATCGCCGAGGTGGCGGGCCAGTTCACCGCCGCGAGCCAGGAGTCCGCCGACCTCGGCACCCTGCTGGCCGACGCGGCCGGCCAGTTCACCGACGCCCAGCGACAGCTCGTCCGCCTGGCCGACGAGGACGCCCCCGCCGCCCACCTCCGGGTCTCCCCCACCGGCGCCGTGACGGACGTCCACCCGCTGCACGACGACGAGTCGGCCCGTCACCAGCCCGAGTACCGGTCGGCCTTCCTCCCCGAGCGCCACCGCGTGATCGCCGAGCTGGCGGGCCGCATCGAGTCCGCCCGGCGCGCCGCCACCGAGGCCGACGAGGCCGCCGCCTGGGCCCTGCGCTCGGCCCCGCCCGTCCCGGGGGACCGCCCGTTCGGCCCGGACGGCTGCCACTCCCTCGCCCAGGCCCGGCAGGCCCGCGCGGACCTGGGCACCGCCCTCACCCTGGCGGCGAAACGCGCCGCGCTCACCCCCGACGAACTGACCCGCCTCGACGCCCTGCTCTCCGCCCACGCCGACGACCCCGCCTTCGCCGCCGGGTTCGCCACCACACTCGGCCCGCGCCCCGCCCTCGAACTCTGGCGCGACCTCAACGACCCCGCGCTGTCCGCCACTTCGGCCGGCGGACGGGCGGACGCCCTGCGCCGCCTCCAGTCCTCCCTCGGCACCGTCCTCGGCACCGCCACCCACAGCACCGACCCGGCCATGCGCACCTGGGAGCAGGAGGTCCTGCGCCTCGGCCCGAAGCAGCTGACCCGCGCCGACGGCGGCCCGATGCCGACGGGCTACCACCTGATGAGCGCCCTGCTGCGCTCCGGCCGGTACGCGCCCGGCTTCCTCGCCGCCTACGGCGAGGGCCTGCTGACCACCGAACGCGGTGCCAGGGTGCCCCCGCAGCTGCTGTGGTGCCCCGACGGCACCGAGCCCGCCTGGGACCACCTCGGCGAGGGCCGCGGCGGCGACCCGGTGACCGGCTTCCTGGCCGCCCTGGCCCACCACCCGGCCGCCGCCACCGCGTTCCTGGACCCGGGCGACCCGCGGCGCGGCGACCACCTCGCCTACCTGCTGCGCGAGCGCCGCTGGCCCGAGGAGCTGGTGGCCGGCGCCCACGTCCGGGGCCACCACGCGCTGGGCCTCGCCGTCCAGGCCGCCGCGACCGGCGGCCACCCGGACGGGTTCCACGCCCACAGCGCCGCCCAGGCCCGGGTGATGCGGGACACCGTGACCCTGCTGGACGCCGGCATCGGCCGCGAACACCTCCCGCCCGGCCTGCACGCCCCCGTCGCCGCGGCCCTCGCCGACTACGCCGCCGACACCCACGCCGTCCTCTCCGGCACCAGCCGCTCCGCCAAGGACCACGCGGCCGCCGCGGCCGCCGGCGTGTGGACCGACGAGCGCGCCGGCGAGGTCCGGATGGCCGTCGAGAAGGGCCCGCTGATCCGCGCCCTGCGCGGCCTCGCCGACCTCCCGGAGGCCCACCACCTCGTCCAGCAGGCCGAGTTGACGCACATCGCGGAACGGATCGGCGCTCTCCCGGCCGGCACCTCCGAGCCGGAGTGGAAGGGGTTGCTCGCCAATTCCGCGGTCGCCCTCGGCGTGCTCGACGCCGTCCAGGCCGACGCGGTGCTCGACCAGCGCGACGACGCCGCCAAGGTCGCCGCCTGGAAGGCCAAGGGCCTGTACACCGGCCTCGACGCCCCGCTGAAGCTCGTCCCCGGCCCCGGGCTCGGCGAACTGACCCGGCGGGTCCTGGCGGCCGGCATCGCCGACTGGCAGAGCGGCGCCCTCGACGCCATCGACGCCGCGGCGGCCGGCCGGATCGAGCGCAACACCCTGACCGGCCCGGACGGCCGCACCGGCCACGAGGGCGTGACCGCGATGGTCGAGCAGTGGCGGCGCGAACACGGCCACCCGGACCCGGACGGCCTCGCCGCCGACTGGGACAAGCAGCAGCTGCGCGCCGTCTACGGCACCGGCCGCACCGACGCCGCCGCGGCCCTCGGCCGCTCCGGGGGCTGACCCCACCGGGAATGCGACGGGCCCCGGCGGTGACGAACCGCCGGGGGCCCGGAGCCGGCCGTACTACGGCCGACCGAAGTGGGTCGGGTAGTACCCCGCGTTCAGCGTCGAGATCCGCACCGTCTTGCCCGGCCGCGGCGCCTCCACGAACGTGCCGCCGCCCAGGTAGATCCCCACGTGGTGGATCCCCGAGGCGCGCCCGCTGTCCGACCAGAACACCAGGTCACCGCGGCGCAGCTGCCCCGCGCCGATCGGCGTGGTGGCGGCGTACTGGTCGTCGGCCACCCGCGGCAGGCTTATCCCGCTGCGCCGGTACGCCTGCTGGACGAGTCCCGAGCAGTCGTAGCCGGACGGCCCGTCACCGCCCCAGACGTACGGCTTGCCCAGCTGGGCGAGCGCGTAGTCGACGGCCGACTCCGTGCTCCCGGAGGACGTGCTCCCGGAGGAGCCGCCGTCGGAGGACGGCCGCGACGGCGCCGGGCCGGAGTCGCCGGACCGGCCGGTGCGGTTCAGGTAGACGTCGTAGTGGCTGGTCCAGCGCCAGTCGCCGCCGGAGTTCTTGAACCAGTACCGCTCCCCGTCCCAGCCCTGCCGCAGCCCCGCGGACGCGGCCTGGCCGTTGGACCCGGACGACCGTCCGCCGGTGCCGGCCGAGCCGCCGGAGCCACCGGACTTGCCGGGCTTCGCGGACTGGCCGGTGCGGCTCGCGTAGACGTCGTAGTGGCTGGTCCAGCGCCACTCGCCGCCGGAGTTCTTGAACCAGTACCGCGATCCGTCCCAGCCCTGCTTGCCGGCCGCGGCGTGCGCGGATCCGGCGCCGGCCGTCAGACCGACGACGCCGGCGCCCGCCAGCACCGTGGTGGCCAGGCAGGTACTTCGCACGGCGCGGTGTATTCGGCTGCCCCCGGCCGCCGCCCCGGAGCGGGCGGTGCGCGGACGGGCCGCGCAGTTCGGGCAGCCGCAGCCCGCGATCGCGGGGATGCTGCCGAAGCTCTCCTCGAAGCCGATCGTCCCGAAGTCGGCGTCGACGTCGGCGACGGCGGTCCCGGGGCCGGCGTACGCGCCGGTGGCTATCCTCATGCGGGTCGTCCTTCCTTCCTCCCGGCCCGGGCGGCCGGGGACGGTACCGAGGCGGCCACTCCGGCCGGCGCGACGAAGGCGACCAGCAGCTGCTCCATCAGGGCGCTGCGGGCGGCCTCGTCCAGTTCGTGCGCCGTCGCGCGCTCCAGCCGGCGGACGGCGAGCGCCGCCGCCTCGACCGCGTCGTCCACCAGGACCGTGCGCAGACCCGCGTCCAGGTCGGCCAGCCGGCGGCGACGCATCGACTCGGCGACCTCGGGCGCGTAGTCCAGCGCCAGCGGCTGCACCGAGTACACCTCCAGGCCCGCCGGGGCCGCCTCGGCGGCCAGCGCCCGGGTCAGCTCGTCGGCGAACCACTGCCCGTCGCGCAGCGCGGGCCCGGGGGCCGCGTTGCTGTCGCACGGCAGGGTGGACGCGGTGCGGGTGAGCACCGCCTGGATCTGCTCGCGCAGGTAGCCCTCGTGGTCGTCGATCGCCAGCAGCGCCCGCGCGGTGTCCTTGATCCGCCAGACGACCAGCAGCCGGACGACGATCGGGGTGCCGGTGCGGTCGACCACCTTGGCCGGCTCGCTGCGCCAGTGCCGCAGCCGCACGTCCACCCGGCGGCGGCGCAGCAGCGGGTTGACCCAGACGAGGCCGGCGCGGCGGACGGTGCCCCGATAGCGGCCCCACCGGGTGAGCACCCGGGTCTCGCCGCCGGCGTTGGCGAGCAGTCCGGCGAGGGCGTAGACGACGAGCAGCCCGGCGGCGCCCACCGCGGCGACCGACAGGACGTCCACCTCGGTCCGGCCGCTCTCCCGCGCGGCGGTGCCGCGCAGGTCGGGCAGCGCGTCCCAGTACGGGACGACTCCGTCGTGCAGGAGCACCGCGAGGACGCCGGCGACGCCGACGAGCACCGCGAACAGCGCCGACCAGCCCGGCAGGACGGTGGCGACGTGCTCGCGCAGCGCCTGGTCGGCGCGCGGGGGGCGGCGGGAGGTCACGGCCACGATGCCGCCGGCCGGGGTGGCGTCCGGGAGCTCGACGGCCTCCGCGGCGGCGGCCTCCAGCGGGTCGCGGGGGTCGGCTCTGCCGAAGGCCGGCCCGGGGACGACCGCGAGGGGGGCGGTGGCCTCCCCGCCGTCGGCCGCGGCGGCCGCCCTGGCGGGCTTGGCCAGCGCACTCGCGCCGCTGACGGAACGTTCCGGCAGTACCGGCGGGAACGTCGTGGGCAGGTGGTCGGGTCGCTGCGAAGAATCGCGGGTGACGTCCATGCACGGATCCTCGGGGTCGGTGTGTCGCGCAACGGGCGGCCCGGATCTGACGGGCAGTGCCAGAGTCAGGCTAAGTTCATACGTCATCAAATGCGACATTTGATCCGTCGTGTGTCGACATTTCCTGACGAATCGTCCGAAGTCGACCTGACGCGCAGACACATGATCGATCGGTCGGGTGATGTCAAGTGGCCATTGGTGTGGTCTCGGACGTTCCGGCGCAGGTCAGCGCCGTCGGGCACCCGGTCCCCGGGCGAACACCCGGCGGGTGATCAACCCGATCGCGGCGAGCAACAGGAGGCCGCCGGCCAGCCCGGTGCGCCACCGGGCGGGCCCGGCCTCGTGGGCCGCCGTCTGGGAGCCGTCCGCCCCCTCGGATGAAGCGGCGGGCGGCGCCGGCAGCGGCCGGGCACTCCCGGCGTCCGCCGGGAGCGGCGCGGCGGCGGCCCGGCTCGGCCCGGCCGCCGCGGCTGCGGATGGTGACGGAACAGCGGAAGGCGACGGGACGGCCATCGAGGACGGCGGGACGGAGACGTCGGAGGCGGGCACGAACGGCGGAGCGACCACCGGGACGAAGACCGGCAGCAAACCCGCGGGCGCCGGTACGAACACCTCCTCGGCGGTCGCCGACGGGCTCGACGAGGGCGACGGAACCGCCGACACCGCAGGCCTGGACGCCGAGGCCGAAGCCGAGGCCGACGCGGACGGCTTCGGTGAGCCCGCCGCACTCGGACTCGGCCTGACCGCGCCGGGCGACGCCGAGGGCGACGGCCCGACCGGACTCGGCACCGCGGCACTCGGCGGAACGGGGCCGGGCGCCACCGGACCGGCCGCCGGAGCCGGCGCCGCCGCGACGCGGACCCGCACCGGATCCCCGGCCACCGCGTTCCCCGCCAGGTCCGTCGCCGTGACGGTCAACGCCTGCTCACCGTTCGTCAGGTCCCGGTTGGCGGTGCAGGTCCAGCTCCCGTCGACGGCCGCCGCCGCCCCGCACAGGACCACCCGCCCGTCCGAGGCGGCCCCGCCCGCCCGGGCGGTGACGAGCACCCGCGTGCCCGTCCCGGCCCGTCCGGCGAGCCTGGGCCGCGCCGTGCGGACGGTCTCGCCGGCGGCCGGCGCGGTGAGCACCGGCTTGTCCGGCGGGACGGTGGTGACGACGAGCGACACGGCCTTGCCCGCCATCCGGTTGCCGGCCGCGTCCACGGCGACGGGGGTCAGCTGGTGCCGCCCGTCCGCCAGGTTCTCCACCGGCAGGCAGGACCACTCGCCGTCGGTGCGCACCGTGGTGCTGCACAGGTCCCCGGCGGACCCGCCGCGCACCCCGGCCGGCTGGTCGCCGACCGAGACGGTGTCGCCCGCCTCGCCGGTGCCGGTGAGCTGGAGCCCGGGATCGTTGGTGTACTCGGGGAGGGTGAGCACGGGCGCGGCGGGCGGGGCGGTCTTGACGGTGAGCCGCACGGGCTCGCCGCGCAGCACAACGCCGCCACTGGTGGTCTCGACCGGGGTGAGGCTGTGCCGGCCCGCGGCGAGCGCGTCGCCGGGGCGGCAGTTCCAGTCGCCGCCGCGCTCGACGCGCGCCCGGCAGAGCGCCGCGTCCCCCTCACGGACCTCGACCGAGGCCCCGGCGACGGCGCCCTCGCCGCGGATCCGCGGCCGGACGTCGGCGGTCGCGGTGCCGTCCACCGGTTCGGCGATCTCGGGCCGGGCGGCCCCGACGGTCAGTTTGATCCGCTGGTCGGAGACCTCCCCGGAGTCGGCGAAGCCGCCGGAGGCGATCAGCTGGGCCGGGTCCCGGGCGATCCGCAGCCGGGCCCAGGTCTCGCCGCTCGCGGCGCCGGAGGGGACGGTCCACTCCAGGGTCGCGGTGCCCGTACCGGGCTGGACCTCGGCCTGCACCCGGTGGGCCGGGTCGAAGCGCCCGCTGTGGTCCCAGTCGATCCAGCCGGCCAGGGTCGCCGGCTGGTCGCCGACGGCCACCGGGACGGTGAGCCGGTAGTAGCGGCCGATCGCGGCCTCGGCCGGGAAGCCGAGGGACGGGTCGGCGCCCCGGTACTCGCCGCGGCCGGGCTGGAGCTTGGGCGGCACGGGGTTGGCCCAGACGTTGTGCCGGTCGGTCGTGCCCCGCACCGCGACGGCGGTCCGCGCGTCGCGGCGCGCCGACGGGTCGGCGTCCGCGCCGAGGAAGAGGTCGGAGACCACGTGCGAGGCGTTGCCGTAGGCCTGGGGGGCGGTGCCGAGGCCCTCGTCGACGGTGACGGTGTAGGCCTGGCGCAGGACGGGCGGGGCGGTGGTGCTGCCGGCCCGGGCCGTGCTGCGCTGCTCGACCCGGAAGACGGCGGTGCGGAACGTGCCGGCGAGCTCCAGGCTGCCCTCGGCGGCCGCGCCGCCCGAGCCGTCGGTGCTGCCGTCGGAGCCGACCGGCGCGAGGGTGTTGGCGTCGACCGTCCAGCCGGGCCAGTCGGTGCGGTTGACCAGCGCCGGGGCGCTCGGGCTGCCGCCGGTGAGGGTGAGCCGGGCGGCGGTGGTGGTGCTCCCGGACTTGCCGGTCGCGAGGGCGGCCAGCCCGCTCGCGTGCAGCCGGGGGTTGCGCACGGAGCGCGAGAAGGTGAGCCGGAGGGTGCCGACCGTGCGCCAGGAGCCGTCGGCCTGCGGCCGCGCGTCGTGGATCCGGAACGTCTGGGCCGGGTCGCCCGGGCGCGTTCCGTCCGCGTACAGCCCGGCCGCGCGCCCTCCGCCGGCGCGGTCGGCCAGCTCGCCCGGTTCGGCGGTCGCGTCGAAGCCCGGCGAGGTGGCGAGGTCGAACTGGACGGAGAGGCCGGAGGGCAGGACCGCGCGCTGCTCGGCGCTCCAGGTGTCGGGGGACTGCTGGGCCGCCGAGGGCTGGTTCCAGACGATGAGGAGCCCTGCCGCGAAGGCGGCCAGGGCGGCGGCCGTGCGGGGGAACTGTCGGCTCATCCGGCTCTCCTTCGCGGTCGGCTGCCGGGTGGGCGGGCAGTCTGGGCACAAGATGTGACAAAACGGAATCACGATGCCGAGCCGGTCATACTGCGACACCTGGGCTTCGGGCCGTGTCCCACCCGTTTGGAGGCCGTCCGGGCGGCAGGACGGGATGTACCCGAACCGGGCCGATTCATCCCCTACGGATACGAAAGAAGCCCCCGGCCGACGGCCGGGGGCTTCTTGCTGGTGCGCTCAGCAGGATTCGAACCTGCAACCTCTTGATCCGTAGTCAAGTGCTCTATCCGTTGAGCTATGAGCGCAAGGACCGGGCGAACCCGATCTTGCGGAGGTTGGTGCGCTCAGCAGGATTCGAACCTGCAACCTCTTGATCCGTAGTCAAGTGCTCTATCCGTTGAGCTATGAGCGCTCGCCCCGGTGAACGTGTCTCCGTGGCGTTGCGGGAACAACATTACATGACCTGCGACGCAGGACGAAATCGATTGCTCCGGCCCCGCCCGCCCCCGCCTGGACGTGCCGGGACGTGCCCGGACATGCGAAGGGCCCCGCCGACGAGATCGTCGGCGGGGCCCTTCGGCTGGCGGAGGCTGAGGGATTTGAACCCTCGATCAGGAATAACCCCGAAACCGCATTAGCAGTGCGGCGCCATAGACCGGACTAGGCGAAGCCTCCTCCACAAGGACCACACCCGCTTGGCGGACGCGCTCCGTGTGCCTGTGATGATGCCACACCCGTGGGGCTCGGCACCAACCACCGCCAACGTTACTAGCCGGGTCGTCCCCACCGCAAAGAAGAATGAGATACTGCCGACTCCGGAGGAGCTGCCCCAAGCCGAGGAGACCTGTCGACGTGAGCAGCAGGCCGATCCGAGGCGCTGCTCGCCTCGCCGCCATACTCGACGCCCTGCCCGACGCGTTGTTGCTGGTGAACAGCAACGGCACCGTCGTGGATGCCAACGCCGCGGCCGTCCAGCTGCTCCAGGCCCCGGGCACCTCGCTCGTCGGCATGGGCGTGCTGGGCCTGCTGCCCGAGTTCGATCCCAGCCGGATCCCCGGCTCGATGCGCCCGGCCCCGCGCGAGGCCGACACCCTCGACCGCCCGGTGCGGATGACCGCCCACCGCACCGACGGCACCACCCTCCCCGTCGAGGTCTCCGGCAACGACTTCGCCGACGACGGCGCCGGCGAGGGCCGCGGCTACGCGCTCTCCCCGCTCGTCCCGTACGACCCCTACCGTGACGGCTCCCGCTCGCCGTCCGCGAGCGACCTGCTCCTGCTGCTGGTCCGGGACCTCTCCAGCCGGCTCGGCGTCGAGGCGGAGCTGCGCCGCCAGCACAAGCAGACCGAGATGATCCTGCGGGCCGCGGCCGAGGGCGTGCTCGGCGTCGACCTCGAAGGGCGCTGCGTGCTGGTCAACCCGGCCGCCGCGCACATCCTGGAGTACCGCGCGAGCGAGCTCGGCGGGCGCGAGCTGCACCCGCTGATCCAGCACTCCCGGGCCGACGGCAGTCCGCTGGAGCTGGAGGAGTCCGCGCTGATGGACACCCTGACCTCCGGGCGCAAGCACCGGGTGCGCGGCACCGTGCTGTGGCGCAAGGACGGCCGCCCCGTCACCGTCGACCTCACCACCGCCCCCGTGCGCGACGGCGACCAGCTGGTCGGCGCGGTGATGACCTTCACCGACCGCAGCCGCGAACTCGCCCTGGTCGCCCGCAACGAGCACCTCACCGCCGTCCTGGAGAGCGAGCTCGGCGGCGCGCTGACCGCGCTCAACCAGCGCCTGGACGCGCTCGCCGCCGACCCCGCCGGGCAGTTGTGGCCGGAGGCCAACTGGACGCTGCGCCGCCTCGCCGACGAGTGCCGGCGCTTCGGCCGGCTGATCGACGGCGTGCTCGCGCACCAGCGCTCCGAGGCCGGCGAGGCCGCCCAGCCCGACGGCAAGGACGCGAAGGACGGCAAGGGCGAGGGCAAGGGCGCCGAGCGACGGGTGCCGGTCGCGCTGGACAAGATCGTCCGGCGGGCCGTCGAGGACGCCGGCGAGCTGGTCGGCGCGGGCCGGGTGCGCTTCTCGGTGCACGCCGCCGGCGTCGAGGTGATCGCCGACGAGCGGCGCCTCGCGCAGGCCGTCGCCCACCTGGTCGCCGACGTCAGCGGCGTCGGGCTCTCGCTGGACGCCCCGACCACCCCCTCCCCCGGCCTGGCCGCCCCCGGCGGCCCGGCGGCCCCCCCGTCCGCCGGCGAGCCGCCGCTGGTCGTCCTCGCGGCGGCCCAGCGCGGCGACGTCGCCCGGGTCGAGATCCGTGGCCCCGGGCGCGGCGGCAGCCCCGTCCACCTGCCGATAGCCCGGGCGGTGGTCGAGCGCCACGGTGGCGTGCTCCAGCCGCACGAGCTGCCCGGCAAGGCCGGCACCACGTACGTCGTCGAGCTGCCGCTGGACCCGGTCGCCGCGAAGGCCGCCGCCGAACGCGCCGCCGCCGAGGGCCGCTCCGACCGGCCCAAGGAGGGCGACAGCGCCGTCCTGCCCGACCTGCCGGGCATCCCGCAGCTGCCCGCGGCCCGCCGCTCCGAGGACGACCGGCCCGCCGAGCGCCCCGCGGACGCCGAGGCGGACCGCGCGCCCGCCGAGGAACCCGCCCCCGAGCGGCGCGGACGCCGCGGCCGGCCCGCCACCGAGACCCCGCCGCCCGCCGCCCCCCAGCCCGTGGACGGCCAGGCCATGGACGGCCAGGCCCCCGCCGACCAGTGGCCGAACGCCCCGGCGCGGATCGAGCGGGCCGTGCCCGAGCAGTGGAACGGCACCGGCAACGACGCCGCCTACGGCCGCCGGACCCCGCCGGAGCCGGACGGCGCGCAGCCCGACCCGTGGGGCAAGGACGACGGCCGGTCCGGCCCGGCCTACGCCGTCCCGGTCGAGGGCGAGCACCGGCCGGAGCGCCCCGCCGCGCGCGGCCCGCTCGCGCTCGGCCCCGGCACCGGCGACGCGCCGGCCTCCGGGACCCCGGCCGAGGGCACCCCGACCGACGGGGCCAAGCCCCGCCGCCGCCGTGCCCGGGAGGCCGCCGAGGACTCCTCCGGCGGTCTCGCCCTGCCCGGCCTGCCCGAGAGCCCCGTCTACCCCGGCCTGGAGCACGCCCTCCCGGCCGGTCCTGCGCCCGCCCTGCCCGAGCCGGCCGCCGCGCCGACCGGCCGCCGCCGGCGCCTGGCCGTGCCGCCCGGCCCCGCGCCGGAGACGCCCGCCGCGCCTTCGCCCTCCACCGCGCTGGAGCCCGCCCGCCCGGCCCTGCCGGCCGCGGAGAGCCCTGCGGACTCCGCCCCGAGACCGGTCGGCACCGGCCTCGGCGAGCTCGCCCCGCCGCGCCCGCTCGGCCCCCCGCCGGTACCGGCCGTCCCGGTCGAGGCCCGCACCGCCCCGCGCGCCGCGATCGCCGAACTGCCCGCGGGCGGCAGCGTGAACCTGGACAAGCCCGCCGGCGAGGAGCAGGGCACGCGCCGGCTGCTGGTGTGGCCCGAGCCCGACCCGGCCACCAGGCAGGCCCTCCAGGAGCGCGGCTACCGCCCGGTGATCGTCCGCTCCCGCGAGGAGGTCGACGCCCAGGTCGCCGGCTTCCCCGCCGCGCTCTTCGTCGACCCGCTCACCGGCCCGATCACCCGCACCGCCCTGCAGTCGCTGCGCACTGCGGCGCTCAACAGCCGGGTGCCGGTGCTCGTCACCGCCGGCCTCGGCCAGGCCACCCGGGACGCCGCGTACGGCGCCGACCCGGCCGTGCTGCTGCGCGCCCTCGCGCCGCGCGACGGCGAGCACCACGCCCCGCGCGTCCTGCTGGTCGAGAGCGACCCGGACATCGCCTCGGCGATGATCAACAGCCTGGAGCGGCGCGGCATGCACGTCGAGCACGCGACGGACGAGAACGACGCCGTCTCCCGGGCCAGCAGCGTGCAGCCCAACCTGGTGGTGATGGACCTGCTCCAGATCCGCCGCCGCCGGGTCGGCCTGCTGGACTGGCTGCGCGCCAACGACCGGCTGCACCGGACCCCGCTGGTGGTCTACACCTCGGTCGACCTCGACCCGCGCGAGCTGCCCCGGCTGCGCACCGGCGAGACGGTGCTGTTCCTCGCCGAGCGCTCGACCAGCGCGGACGTCCAGTCCCGGATCGTCGACCTGCTCGGGCGGATCGGCGCGATGGGCGAGGCCGGCGTCGCCGCCGCGGGCTGAGCACGGCGGAGGGCCGGCCACCCCGCTCGGGGT
>NZ_JBHYWI010000136.1:0-14361 GCF_042751525.1 Kitasatospora sp. NPDC059408 | reverse complement strand
GGTGCCGGCCCGCCCGCCGGTGGAGCGCGGCGGCGAGCACGGCGAGCGCGGCCCCCACCGCCGCGGCGAGGCACCACGGCAGGTCGGGCGCGTGCCCGTCGCCGGGGGCCAGGCCCGCGCCGAGGACGGCGCCGGCCGAGGCCCCGGCCAGGGCGGCGACCGCCGCCCGGAGCGCGGGCGGCGCCGGACGGCCCGCGGTGGCGGGACGGCTGCCGGGTCGCGTGGCGGCCGCGGTGTTCACGGCCGGGCCGCGGCGCCGGAGTCGGCGAGTTCAGCGAGCGCCTCGACCGCGTACCCGTCGTCGGCGTCCGGTTCGTCGTCGGCGAGGAAGTGCTCGGCCCGCGCGCCGAGCGCGTCCAGCACCCGGTCGAGGTGGTCGGTGGTGTGGGTGGCCATGAAGCTGAGCCGCAGCCGCGGGGACGCGGCGGGCGGCAGGACGGGGTTGGTGTAGACGCCGGCGTCGATGAGCTCCCGCCACAGCAGGAGGGTCTCGATGGTGCCGCGGGTGCGCAGCGGGATGACCGGGGTGGCGCTCTCGCCGGCGCTGATGCCCCGCTGGGCGAGGCCGGCCCGCATGTACTCGGCGTTCTGCTGGGCGCGTTCGGCCCGCCACGGCTCCTCGCGCAGGATGCGCAGGGCGGCCAGGGCGGAGGCGGCGCTGGCCGGGGTGGCCGAGGCGCTGAAGATCAGGCTGCGGGCGTGGTGCTTGAGGTAGTGGATGACGTCCTCGTCGCCGACGACCGCGCCGCCGAGGGAGGCGAGCGACTTGCTGAACGTGACGGTGATGAGGTCGACCCGGTCGGTGAGGCCGAAGTAGGAGCAGGTGCCGCGGCCCTTGTCGAGCACGCCGAGGCCGTGGGCGTCGTCGACGATCAGGCGCGCGCCGCGCCGCTCGCACACCTCGACGATCTCCGGCAGGGCGCAGAGGTCGCCCTCCATCGAGTACACGCCGTCGACGACGACGAGCTTGCCGGCGCTGTCGGGGACGGAGGCGAGGACGCGGTCGAGCGCGGCGGGGTCGTTGTGCCGGAAGCGTCTCAGCTTGGCGTCGCTGAGCCTGCCGCCGTCGACGACGGAGGCGTGCGCGTCGCGGTCGGCGAAGACGACGTCGCCGCGGCCCGCGAGCGCGCTGATGGTGCCGAGGTTGGCCTGGTAGCCGGTGGAGATGACGGCGGCCGCGGGCTTGCCGTAGAAGTCGGCGAGTTCGGCCTCCAGCTGGTCGTGCAGGGCCAGGTTGCCGTTGAGGAACCGGGAGCCGGTGCAGGAGGTGCCGAACTGCTCCACAGCCTGGGCGGCGGCCCGCTTGACGCGCGGGTCGGCGGTGAGGCCGAGGTAGTTGTTCGACCCGCACATGACCAGTTCGCGGTCACCGAGCGTGACCGTCGTGCCCTCGTTGCCGGTCAAAGGCAGGAAATACGGGTAGATGCCGGCCGCCATGGCATCGCGGGCGGCCGTGTAACCGGAGACTTTCGAGAATATGTCCACCATATTTCCCTCGAATTCAATGGGCGGTGCCCCGGCGGGCCCGGGCGCCGTGCTTTACCGGCGCGCCGAACACGAAATGTCATGGACACCCGGCCGCGGACGGGCAGGTGAAAGTGCCACGGGTGCGGGAGGGTGGCCCGGGCTGGGGACGGCGCGCCGTTGCGCTGTGCCCGGGCTCGGTGCACCCCGTCGTGCCGATGCTCGGCAGACGATCGACGAAGGATGGGTGTGCGGCGGTCGGCAGGGTCAACGCCCAGCGTGGGATGACTGCTTGGCTGCTCGCCAGTCAGTGCGGGAAGGGTCGTCCGCAGTCGTGCCGACCCTTGCCGGACCCGTGTGGGCGCAGCCGGAACCGCATGGCTCGCAATGATCCCCCGTGGATGTCGAAGAGCGTTCCCCCCGGCCCGGGTGAATTCCCGGGCCGCCTTTTCGATCATCGTGCGCAGCAAACATGAGGCCGCAGACCGGTGGAGCTTCCGCCGTTTCTCCGCCGTCGGCCGAGGAAACGAAAGCATGCGCGATGGAGGCTGTCAACAACCATTCGGCGGTGGCGTGTTGGGGTTTCTGTCTGGTACTCGCCGGTCTGCTAGGCTGCGTCCGACCGTCTGGACGGTTTGTAACACGGAGAGAGGGAACCACCGGTGCGTGATCAACTGCTCGACGCCGTCGAGCGGCTTCTGGTGCGCGGGGGTGTCGACGCGGTGCGCCTGGACGCCGTCGCCGTCGAGGCCGGCGTGAGCAAGGGCGGGCTGCTGCACCACTTCCCCAGCAAGCGGGCGCTCGTACAAGGTGTCGTCGAGCGCCTCGCGGACCGGTTCGAGGCCGTACTGCCCGGTCCGGACGCTCCGGCCGGCGCGTTCGCGCTCGCCTGGCTGGACGCCAGCATCCCGGCGGAGTCGCCCGCCGGGGACACCAGCGGCGCCGACCAGGTGCCGGTCGCCCTGCTCGCCGCGGCCGGCGGGCCCGAGGTGCTGGACGTGCTGCGGGAGCGCTACGACCGGTGGCAGCGGCGGCTCGTGGACAACGGACTGGATCCGGCCGTCGCGACGCTCGTCCGCTTCGCGGTCGACGGCTGGTGGACGTCCCGGCTGCTCGGCCTCGCCACCCCGCACGACGACCTGCACCGACGGCTGCGCGGACTGATCGTCGAACTCGCTGGGCAGGGAAGCGGGTTCACGCATTTGGTGGCCCCGGGCAACCGGGACTTCGCGTAGCGCACGCGCCGGCTTCGCGCCGCACGGACCGAATCCACCCTTCGCGAGTTCACGGCAACTTAACCGTGGGGCGGGCGATTTAACACCGCATCAGCTGAGCACGACCCGAGTTCACACCGCACGGAGCCGGACGATCGAGGGGGTCGCCCGGCCGGTCGACCCGGACGGGACCATCCCGTCCGGCCGAGTCACCACGATGACGGGGGACGGACGGCATGACGGCATACCTTCTGGTCGGAGCGGCGATCTGCGCCGAGGTCACGGCCACCCTGGCGCTGCGCGCCTCGCACGGTCTCACCCGGCTGATGCCCAGCGTGGTCGTCGCGATCGGTTACATCGCGGCGTTCGTGCTGCTCGCGCAGGCGCTCAAGTCGCTGAACGTGGGCCCGGTCTACGCGGTCTGGTCCGGCCTGGGCACGGTCGGCGCGCTCGTCGGCGGGGTGGTCGCGTTCGGCGAACCGGTCAAGCCCGCGTCGGTGGCCGGGGCGGTGCTGGTCGTGGCCGGCGTCGCGGTGATGTACCTCGGCGGGGGAATGAGTCACGAATGACGGTATGACCCGCGACGGAGGAGTCCCCATGCGTGCCACGCCCGCCCCGAGCCCGGTGCTGCGCTTCACGAAGGCGTCGATGCTCGTCACCGACGTCGGCTTCCTGGTCTACTGGGCGGCCACGCTGCTGGCCCTCGTCCCGGCCGAGTACGCGTACAAGGACTACGACGACCCGGTCCTGAGCGACTGGAACTACTCGTTCGTGCTGCTCGACGTGCTCGCGAGCGCCACCGGCCTCACCGCGCTGCGGCTCGGCCGCTGCGGCGCGGCGGGCGGGGCCCGGCCGCTGATGCTGGTCTCGCTCGCGCTCACCAGCACGGCCGGGCTGCAGGCGGTCGCGTTCTGGGCGCTGCGCGGGGACTTCTCGGTGACCTGGTGGCTGCCGAACCTGTTCCTGCTGCTCTTCCCGGTGCCCGGAATCGTGCACCTCGTGCGGCGGATGGCGGTCGAGGCGGGCCGGACGCCGGCCTGAACCCGCCTGGCCGGTAGGCCCGTTGGACGTGATGACGGTGTTCTCCGCGGCACCGTCAGCCGTGCTTCAGGTAGTCGAGGGCGCGACGGATGGGGGGCTCCTTGCCGTGCGGGACCAGGTGGCGGTGGTACTCGCGGGCCAGCGAGGGCGGAAGCGTCCCCGCGATGTCGACGGCGCGCCGGACGGTACGGGCCGCGCCGTCGACGTCACCGGCGGCCAGGTGGGCCTTCACGCCGTCGAGCAGCCAGCGCCCGGTGAAGGTGGACGGGCCGCCGGACGGCGGCGCGGACCCGGATGCCGCCACCGCGTCGAAGTGGTGCGCGGCCTCGTGCGGGCGGCCGAGGAACAGCGAGGCCGTGCCGTGCGCGGCGGTGAGGATGCGTTCCAGGTTCCTCGTCCCGGAGCTCTCGCCCGGCGCCGGACGGCCGCCGGTGGCGGCGAGGGCCCGGCCGGCGAGGTACAGCGCCCGGGCGACGTCGTCGGCTCGGCCCAGGCGGGCGAGGGCCAGCGCCTCCTGGCTGTGCAACTGGCTCGCCGCGGCAGGCCGGAGGCCGGGCCCGACGGCGCGGGCGGCGGCTATGGCGAGCAGGGCGTCGGCCGGATCCCCGGCGATGGTGTGGCAGTACGCCAACTGCCGGAAGGCCACGACGAGGAGGGGAGCGTCTCCGGCGGCTCCGGCCGCGCGGATCGAGACGAGGGCGTGGCGCTCCGCGCGGGCGGCCTCGTTGAGGGCGTTGCAGAGCCACGTGCAGAGCTGGGCGGTGCGGGCGGCGAAGCGGTAGAGCCGCCGACGGGTCCGGTGGTCGTGCTGCGCGGTGGCCAGCAGGTGGACGACCAGCCGGTGCTCGGCGTGGGCGGCGGCGTACAGGCTCTCGGCCGGCACGAGGGTGCCGCCGTGGTGCTGTTCGAGGGCGGTGACGCGGGTCTCGATCCACTCCAGTTGTTCGTCCGCCGGTCCGGACCCCGGCCGGTCGGAGTGTGCTGCGGACTCCGTCGACCGGGCGACTGCCGCGCGCAGTTGGGCTCGCAGGGCGGATCCGGTGAGGAGCAGGGCCGACGGCCCGGGCGTGACGGGGTGGTGGACGGAGCCTGCCAGGGCGAGCAGCGCCCCCTCGTCGGTGTGGGGCTGGTGGAGCAGGGCGGCGTCGCCGGTCGCCAGGTGGAGCCAGTGCGGCCAGCCGAGCAGGTAGATCTCGCGGGCCGGAATGCCGTGGATGCGGGCCATGGCCAGCTGGGCGGTGTGCTCGGGCACGGTGCGGCCGGACTCCCAGCGGGAGACCTTCTCCCGGCGGGCGGCCATCTGCCCGAGGCCGAGTGCGGCGTGGGTGCGTGCGACGAGGCCGGCGTACTCGGGCTGGGACAGGCCCAGCGCCGCGCGCAGCACGAACAGAGGGTGTGTCAACGAAGGCGTCCCTCGGAGGGGTCGGGAGCCGCCGGGGGCGGGATACCCCGGGCCGGGCAGTGGATCCTAGGCAGGTCCGTCCGTGTGCTCCCAGGCGTGGAGGCACCCCCGGGGCATGGCCGACGGCCTTGCGGCGCACGGCCGTTGTGTGGCTGGTCGTGTGGCCGGTTGTGCGGCCGACTGTGTGGCCGGTTGTGCTCGTACGACGCGGGGTGACCGGGCGGTGGCAAAAGGAGTAAGGGAGCGAACCGCCGCCAGTGTCCGCAAGGCGCTGTGAAGCGCTACTCGTGGTCGCCGTCGGCCGATTCGATGGGCCGGGCCCCGGCGTCGTCGCGGCCGTTTTCGACTTCGCTCTTCGTCATCGAATTTTCGTGCGATGCGGTGTCCCGCAGGAATTCGAGGGCGCGTCGGACGGCCGGCTCCCGTCCGTGGGCGGACAGCCGGTCGCGGTATTGACGGGCGAGTCCCGGCGGGAGCGTTCCGGTGACGTGGACGGCGCGGTGCACGGCGACGGCCGCGGAACCGAAATCGCCGACGGCGAGATGGGCGTCGACGGCGTCGAGGAGCCAGGAGCCGGTGTGCGGTGACGGGGCGCCGGCCGGCGGTGCCTGGAGGGAGTCCACGAGGACGCGGAAGTGCGGCTCCGCCTCGTGCGGTGCGCCGAGGAGCAGTGCGGATCGGGCGCGGGCGACGGTGACGGTCAGCCGGTGCGGGGCCGCGCCGAACGGGGTGGCGCCGAACGGGGCCGCGCCGAATGGGGTGTCGCCGGCCGCCGGGGTGGCCGAGGCGGCCTTTCCGGCGCGGTCCAGCGCCCTGGCGCTGCCGGCGGCGTGCCCCAGCCGGGCGAGGGCGAGCGCCTCCGTGCAGTGCAGGGCCGTCATGGTGCCCGGCGACGGCCGGGTACCGACGGTGCGGGCCGTTCGGACGAGCGCCAGCGCGTCGACCGGGTCGCCCCCGACGACGTGGCGCGCGGCGAGCCGGGCCGTCGCGACCGCCGCGAGGTCGGGCTCCGCCGCGGCGGCGGCCGCGCGGACGGCGGTGAGGTTGTGGCGCTCCGCGCGGGTCTCCTCGCCGAGGGCGCTGCTCAGCCAGGCGCAGACCAGTGCGGTGCGGGCGGCGAACCGGAAGAGCCGCCGGGCGGACGGGCCGTCGTGGCCGTGGGCACCGATCAGGCGCACGACCAGGCGGTGTTCGGCGTGGGCCGCGCCGTACAGCGCGGCGGTCGGCAGGTACGTGCCGCTCTCGTGCCGTTCGAGTGTCGACGTGCGGGCCCCGATCCAGCGCAGTTGCTCGGCGGACGGGCCGGTGCCGTGCGGGCTGGTGTCGTGTGGGCTGGTGTCGTGTGGGCCGGTGCCGCGTGGGCCGGTGCCCTCGGGATTCCGGTCGGCGTCGGTGGTGGCCCGGACGAGTGCGGTCCGGAGGTGCGCGGCGAGCGCCGCGCCGGTGAGGAGGAGCGCCGCCGGGCACGGCGCCTTCGGCAGGTGCAGCGCGCTGTTCAGGGCGAGCGCGGCGCCCGCGGCGGTGTACGGCTGGTCCAGCAGGACGGCGTCCCCGATGACCAGGTGCAGCCAGTGCGGCCAGCCGAGCCGGTGCACCTCGGGGGCGGGGACGCCGTGGTGGTGCGCCATGGCCAGTTGCGCGGTGGGCTCGGGGACCGTGCGGCCCGATTCCCAGCGGTGCACCTTCTCGCGGCGGGCGGCCATCTGCCCGAAACCGAGTTCGGCGTGGTTCCGTGCGACGATGCGGGCGTATTCGGAAGGGGAAAGCCCTCCCGCGGCCCGGATCAGGGCGAGGGGGTGCGCCAAGGATGCAGGATTCAAGTGTTCAGGACCTCGTGGGGGAGCCGCTGCCCGGCTCCGGCAGGGGATCTTAAAAAGGTCCTTCAGGAATTTGCCACGCACCGAGGCAACCCGGAGGCACGCCCCTGGGCATTGCCGCACGGGAGGGGACCGGGTAGTGGAGTCCTCACGAACTGACCGGAATACCGGCCGATGCGATTCGGCCCGCCGCGATTCGACCGCCGCGATTCGACCGATGCGATTCGGCCGGACGCGATTCGGCCGGCCGCGGGCCGGCGCGACCCGGGGTGGTCGGGCCGCGCCGGCCGGGTGCTCAGGAGCGGTCGGCGGTGACGACGTGGTAGTCGAGCAGGCCGTCCCGCCAGGCACCGACGAAGTTGCGCGACCAGTGCCCGGCCGGGACGACGTCCGCCAGGTAGCGGTCGAAGCCCGGCCACACGTCCGCGCCGATCGACTCCGCGGTGACGCCGGTGAACCCGGCCGCCGCGAGGTCCGCCGTGAAGCCGTCGAGCGGGTGGGCCACGTCCAGCCCGTCGGCGAAGCTGCTCAGCAGGAGGCTCAGCCGCTCGGCGGCCTCCGGGCCGGCGGCGGCGAAGAACGTCGTCACCACCAGCCGCCCGCCGGGCCGCAGCACCCGGGCCGCCTCGTGGGCGAAGCCCGTCAGCTCGCGGAAGTGCTGGGCCGCCTCGACGGAGTAGAGTCCGTCCAACGCGTCCGCGGGGAAGGGCAGTTCCTCGGCCGCGCCGAGGGTGTAGGCGAGCCGGTCCGGGTAGGTGGCGAGCGCCTTGGCGTTCACCGTGCGGGCGCGCTCGATCTGGTCCGGGTGGATGTCGACGCCCGTCACGGCCGCGAATCTGAACTCGCGCAGCGCGAGCGCGGCGCCCAGTCCGCGCCCGCAGCCGACCTCCGCCAGCCGCAGCTGGTCGCGGGGTTCGGGGAAGGCGCGCAGCACCCTCCGGTACAGCTGCTCCTGGCTGTGCACCCGTTCCTCCGGCGTCGGCGCGGTGAGGTCGATCCCGTGCCAGTCGCCGAAGTTGATGAAGCCGCCCGCGAAACTGGCGGCCCGGCTCAGGTCGCCCGTGCCGTACGTCCGGTGCACGGTGGGAGGGATCCGGCTCTGGTCCATGGAGTCCTGCCTTCGGTGGGTCGTCGGTCCGCAGGGTCGTTGCGCGCGCCGCTCGTCCGGCGCGCCGCGGTACGTACCCAAACCGGTGCGGATGTGAACACGGTGCAGTCAAGTGGTCACGGAGAGGTGTAGGAGAAATGCGGTGCCCGTGGGGCCGCCGTCGGCTACAGTCCGCCGTGATCTCGCGGACCGAGGAAAGAGTGACGACGTGGACACCGACAACCGCCCCAAGCCCCCACTGGTCGGCGGCGAACGCGAGACACTGCGCGCGTTCCTCGACTTCCATCGCGCGACGCTCGCCATGAAGTGCGAGGGCCTGACCGACGAACAGCTGCGCCTCCGGTCCAGCCCGCCGTCCACCCTCACCCTGCTCGGGCTGGTGCGGCACATGGCCGAGGTCGAGCGCACGTGGTTCCGGCGGGTCATCGGCGGCGAGGACGTCCCCTTGGTCTGGTCGCCGGAGGGCGACTACCAGGCCGCGTACGACGCCACCGGCGCC
This sequence comes from Kitasatospora sp. NPDC059408, assembly GCF_042751525.1. Lineage (NCBI taxonomy): Bacteria > Bacillati > Actinomycetota > Actinomycetes > Kitasatosporales > Streptomycetaceae > Kitasatospora > Kitasatospora sp. NPDC059408. Next base: position 5,816 of record NZ_JBHYWI010000136.1, on the reverse strand, counting down.
ACCCGCGACGAGGCCTTCACCGCCTGGCAGGCCGAGGTCGAGCACGCGCGCCGGATCGAGTGCGAGGCGGAGTCCCTGGACGTGACGGCTTACCAGCCGCGCTGGGGGGAGACGGTCTCGCTGCGCCTCGTGATGCTCCACCTCATCCACGAGTACGCCCGGCACAACGGGCACGCCGACTTCCTGCGCGAGGGCATCGACGGCACCGTAGGGGCGTAGGGGCGTAGGAGGGAAAGGCGTAGGGGGGAAGGCGTAGGGGGTAGGGGCGTACGCGGCGGTTCGCCGGAGTGGCGGGGATCACAGCGGCCTTCGCGTGTGCGGCGAAATGCGGCGGCCGTCGGGATGGTTGGCACGGGCAACCGTTCACGATTCCGTGCACACCCCCGGTACCCACGAGGAACCCCATGACCGTCACCGAGCCCGCCGCGTCCGCCGACCCCGCCGCCCGCGCCGCCGGGATCCTGTCCCGGCCCGTCACGATCAACGGGCTGACCGTGCCCAACCGCATCGTGATGGCGCCCATGACGCGCCGGTTCTCCCCGGGCGGCGTGCCCGGCGAGGACGTGCGCTCGTACTACGCCCGGCGCGCCGCCGCGGGCGTCGGCCTGATCGTCACCGAGGGCACGTACGTCGGCCACGAGTCGGCCGGCCAGGCCGACGACATCCCGCGCTTCCACGGCGAGGAGCAGCTGGCCGGGTGGGCCCGGGTCGCCGAGGACGTCCACGCGGCGGGCGGCACGATCGTGCCGCAGCTCTGGCACATCGGCATGGTCCGCAAGCAGGGTGACCCGCCGGTCGCCGACGCCCCCGCCGTCGGCCCCTCCGGCATCCGCCTGGACGGTACCGAGGGCACCGGCCGGGCGATGACCCGCACCGACCTCGACGACGTGATCGGCGCCTTCGCCGAGGCCGCCGCGGCCGCCGAGCGCATCGGCTTCGACGGCGTCGAGCTGCACGGCGCCCACGGCTACCTGATCGACCAGTTCCTGTGGGCCGGGACGAACCGCCGCACCGACGCCTACGGCGGCGACCCGGTCGCCCGGACGAAGTTCGCCGCCGAGATCGTCGCCGCGGTCCGCGAGGCCGTCTCGGCGGAGTTCCCGGTGATCTTCCGCTACTCGCAGTGGAAGTCGGAGAACTACGACGCCCGTCTCGCCGGGACGCCGGAGGAGCTGGAGGCGATCCTCGCCCCGCTCGCCGAGGCCGGCGTGGACGCCTTCCACGCCTCGACCCGCCGCTACTGGGTCCCCGAGTTCGAGGGCTCCGACCTCAACCTGGCCGGCTGGAGCCGCAAGCTCACCGGCCGCCCGGCCATCACCGTCGGCTCGGTCGGCCTCGACGGCGACTTCGTCCGCGCCTTCATGGGCGAGGGCGCCCCCGTCCAGGGCATCGACGACCTGCTCGACCGCCTGGAGCGCGACGAGTTCGACCTGGTCGCCATCGGCCGCGCCCTCCTCCAGGACCCGGAGTGGGCCGCCAAGGTCCTCGCCGGCCGCTTCGACGACCTCCGCTCCTACGACGCCGCCGCGGTCCGCACGCTCAGCTGACCTCCGCGCACGGCACGAGGCCCCGACCGTTCGCGCGGTCGGGGCCTCGTGCGTGCGGACGGTCGGGGCTCCGTGTGTGCGGGCGGCTGGCGCTCCGTGTGTGCGGACGGTCGGGGCCTCGTGCCGCGGGCGGAGCTCACCAGCCGAGGAGGTGGGTGCCCTCGCCGAGTGCGGTCAGGATCGTTTCGGCAGCGGCCTCGGGGGTGCCGGGGGCGTCGGCTTCGAGGGCCACGTAGTGCAGGGCGGCGCCGGTCGTCCGGCTCTCGCGGCGGAAGGTGTCGAGGGCCGGCGGCGCGGCCGGGCACTCCACGACGACCTGGTAGCCGCCGGTCGCGTACGCGAACGCCGCCTGTGCGGCGGCCGCCAGCGCGGTCGCGCCCTGGCGCTCGGCCCCCGGCGCCCCGGGGGCGAGCCGGCCCCGGCGGATGACGCGCAGGAAGTCGTCCGTCCGCAGGTGGACGCTCGGGTGCAGCTCCTCGGCGAGCAGCGCGGCCACCCGGCTCTGTCCGGCGCCCGACGGGTCGACGAGGACGACGACACCGCCGGCGCCCCGGCCGCCCCCGAGCTCCGGCCCACCTACGGTCGTACGGTTCACAGCTGCTGATCCCTTCGCGGGCCGGGGACGGTCGGGTAGCCGGGGCGAGGCGGTCGGAGTGCGAGCGGGCCGGTCGGCCCGGATGCGGGTGACCACCCGGATCTGGACGGCCACCCGGATCTGGACGGCCATCCGGATCCGGAAGGTGGCCCGGATCCGGGTGGCGACCCGGATGCGGACAGCCGACCGCCTCGTCCCTACGACTGATGCTTTCGGGGATCAACCTAGTCCACCCGGGTGCCCCGAGTCGTCCCCCGTCCGGCCCGGGACCGCACCCGGACACGCCTTAGTGGTCCTCGGCGCGCAGCACGATCGGGTTGGTCAGGGCCGCCATCGGACCCCACGGCAGGTCCTCGCCCATCGTGTTGCCCCGGCCCGGCGACCCGTCCGCCCTCGGGTGGCGCACCTCGGCCCGGACGTACGCGGCGAGCGAGGCCGTCGTCCGCCACACCACCGTGCCCGAGCCGCCCGCGGGCAGCGACTCCTGGTGCATCTGGCCCTCGTCGGTCAGGAACCGCACCGTCCCGCCCGGCACCCCGGACACGGCGAGCCGCACGTCCAGCGGCGCGTCCGCCGGGACGGCCAGCTCCTCGCCGATGCCGGCCTGGCGGCCGTCCCCGGTGACGGTGAACTCCAGCCGCACGGCCGCCGATTCGGCCAGCCAGCTGCGCCCGGCGCGCAGCCCGTCGAGGACCGCGTCCCGGGTGAGGTCCTCGGCCAGCACCACGTTGTGCGGCAGGCCGATCACCTGTGGGGCGCTGTGCGCGTCGCTGTTGCCCATCGCCGGCAGCCACGACCGGCCGTCCCGGAGGGCGACCGCGAGGCGCGCGTCCCACGTGTCCACGGCCGACTCGTCGTCGTACGTCCAGGGCCCGTTCCACACCTCGACCGCGTCCGCCTGCTCGTAGCCGAACTTCCACTGGCACGCGACGTACGGGCAGTACGGGTGCGCGGGCACCACCAGGCCGCCGGAGCGGTGCACCTGGCGGACGAAGCGCGGGAAGGCCTCGTCGCGCGAGCGGTAGCGCCAGTCGACGAACTCGCCCGCGGGGAGACCGAGCGCCAGCCAGTGGCCGTTGCGCGTGGTGATCTCCTCGCCCGGGACGATCAGCAGGTCGGGGCCGGCCAGCGGGCCCCACACGGCGTGCGAGGAGCTGGTGTTGTGGTCGGTGGAGACGATGAAGTCCAGGCCGGCGGCGCGGGCCCCCGCCGCCACCTCCTCCGGCAGCCTCCGGCCGTCCGAGTGCACGGTGTGCAGGTGGCAGTCGCCCCGGTACCAGGCGCGGCCGCGGCCCCGCGCCCGCTCGGCCGGGTACGACGGCGTGAACTCCGGGCCCGGCTCGCCGAACCGGAGGGTGACGTCGACGCGGTAGTCGAGGCCCTGCGGCGCGACCTGGTACGGGCCGAGCACCACGTGCCAGGTGCCCGCGCCGATCGGGCCCGGCAGGTAGCCCGGGGTCGCGGAGTCACTCGCGATGCGGAACTCCGTGCGGAAGCCACCGGACCAGCCGCGGAAGCCCGGGCCGCCGAGGTCCGTGCCGCGCTCGTCGAAGACGCCGATGTCGCAGGAGTTGCCCGGGGTGCCGGCCGGGACCGGGGGTTTGTCGTAGGTGTAGGACACGGCGATCTCGCGGACGCCGTCCGGCACTTCGACGGGGAGGTAGACGAAGTCGGGGGAGCCGGTGGGGAGGTGGCCGGTGAGGGTGAGGGTCTGATCGGTGGTCCGGGGCGCCTCTGCCGCTGCTGCGGCGGCTGGGGCGGCTGGGGTGGCGGCCGTGGCTGCGGTGGCTGCGGTGGTTAAGCCGAGGGCGGTGGCGGCGCCGGTGGCTAGGCCGGTGCGGAGGACGTCGCGGCGGGCGGGGTGGCGGTCGGGCTCGGGGTGCTGGGGGTGCTGGGGGTGCTCGGGCTGTTCGGGGGTGGCGGGCATCGGGGTCTCCGGTGTCGGGCGGGGTCGGCTTTGCCCACGCCCCTACCCGCGGCGGTGAACCCCGGGTGAGCCGGGCCCCACGGCGGCGGGGCGGGCCGGTGAAAGCGGGCCCGGCCTCGCCCGGCGGGCCGTGTCGCTACGGCGGGGGCGGGTTGCGGCGGGCGAGGATCGACCGGTTCATAGAAGCAGACGGTCAGGCAGTCGGATCATCGTGGAGGTCGGTGTGTCACTCAGTCGGCGGGCCCTGCTGGCGGCGATGGCCGGGAGCACGCTGGCGGGGTGCGGGGCCGCGAAGGGGGGCGTGGGGGCGGCGTCCGCTTCGGTGGGGGCGGGTTCGGCGGGGGTGGGTTCTGTGGGGGCGGGTTCGGTGGGGGTTGGCTCGGCGGGGATTGGTTCGCCGTCTGCGTCCGTTGCTGTTTCACCGACGGCCACCGCCTCCGCCGTGCCGCACGAGCTCACCAGGGCGGAGGCCGTCGCCCGGTACGGCGGCGCGGCGCCGATCGAGTGGGGGCTCGACGTCGCCGGGGTGACGGGCGAGCTGCCCGCCGGGCAGCAGGCGACCGCGCTCACGTTCGACGCCTGCGGCGGCTCCGGCGGCAGCGGGTACGACGCCGACCTGATCGACTTCCTGCGCGCGCACGCGGTGCCCGCCACGCTCTTCCTCAACGCCCGCTGGATCGACGCCAACCCCGCCGAGTTCGAGCGCCTCGCCGGCGACCCGCTCTTCGAGATCGGCAACCACGGCACCGTCCACCGCCCGCTCTCCGTCACCGGGCGCTCCGCCTACGGCATCGCCGGCACCCGGGACGTCGGCGAGGTGTACGACGAGGTCGCCGGCAACGCCCACAAGCTCACCGACCTGCTCGGCCACCCGCCCCGCTTCTTCCGCTCCGGCACCGCCCACTACGACGACGTCGCCACCCGGGTGGTCGCCGACCTCGGGGAACGCGTCGCGGGCTTCACCGTCAACGGCGACGGCGGGGCCACCCTCACCGCCGCCGAGGTCCGGCAGGAGGTGGCGGCGGCCCCGCCGGGGTCGATCGTCATCGCCCACATGAACCAACCGGGCGGCGGCACCGCCCGCGGCTTCGCGGCGGCCCTGCCCGGGCTGCTGGCGGCGGGGCGGCGGTTCGTGCGGCTGTCGGACGTGTTCTGACGGGCTCGTTTTTTGACGGGCTCGTTCTCAGGTTCTGACGGGGCCCGTCCTCAGGCGAGGCGCAGGCCGTCGGGGAGCTCCTCCTCGATGATCCGCACCAGCCAGTCGAACACCGTCGGGCCGCGGCCCGCCCGGGCCTCGGCGAGTTCGGCGGCCACGTGTTCCCGGTTGGTGGGGTGGCAGCGGGTGAGGCGGTGCTCCAGCTGGCGGACGGTCTCGGGGTAGCCGAGATTGCGCCGCGACACCTCGTGGTGCTGCCACTCGATCGCGTAGTCGCCGTCGTCGGGGGTGCCGAAGCCGCCGCGCAGGCAGTCGGCGAAGGCGTCGAGGTTCTTGCCGAAGTAGCCGCCGCAGCCGATGGATTCGCCCACGACCTTCCAGAAGTCGTCGAGGTTTCCGACCAGGGAGCCATCGATCACATAAGTCACGGTCACATGGCGAGGATAGTGCGGGGAGGGGTGGTGGGGCGTGGGGGTTTTCGGGTGGGGGTGGGGGCCGCTGCGCGGGGCTTGGGGCGGGGTCGTGGGCGGCACTTATAACAAACAACGACCCCACCAAACGATATAGAATAACGGTGTTCGGGTAGAGCTA
>NZ_JBHYWI010000135.1:0-14657 GCF_042751525.1 Kitasatospora sp. NPDC059408 | reverse complement strand
CCCACTGACAACGCAGCGTTCTCCGCCGCTTCGCGGCTCCGGGCCAAGGATGCATTCCCTCCCCGGCTGAAGCCGGGGATACCCTGCAAGATCAGAGATGGAGACGAACCCATGACCGACAGCCGGACCGTCACGTCCTCAGCCATCCGAGGCGGGAGCCCGGACTCGGCAGTCGACCGCGTCGCCGACTTCTACGGCGCCTACATCGACGCCGTGTCCGACGGCACGGACGACCTGTCCGACGAACTCCGCGCCCACTACCTCACCGAGGACTTCCGCCGGCGCCTGGCCGCCTGGGAGGAGGCCAACCACGCCGACGGCGTCCTGCGCGCCCAGGACGTCCCCACCCGCTGGGAGGTCCGCTACCACGACTCCGGCGCCGGCCACCTGTTCACGACGGTCACCCTCACCTGGGGCACCGGCCCGGACGCCGGCCACACCCGGCTGGCCGTGCAGAGCGACCTGAGCACCAAGCTGATCTCGGACATCGAGGACGGACCGGCGGGTTCCTGAACGACACCCCCGGGCAGTCCTGGTCTCCGGGCCACGGCCGGCCGGGTGTGCGGCACGCGTCCGGCCCGTGAGCGGCCGCCCACGGGCTGGACGTCGGTCACGTGGTGTGAGGGCCCCGGGCCGGGCCCGGGGTGTCGACGGACTCCCGCGCGTCCGGGCGGCGCCCTGCCGCGTCCCCCACGGATATGCGCGGCAGGGCGTACGGATGCTCGTCCCGCAGGTAGCCGATGAGGTGCTCGCGCAGGGCACAGCGGAGCGCGAACGCGTCATCGGCGTCGGCCGCCGTCGCCAGCGCGCGGACGACGATCGTGGTGGGGGTGGTGTCGACCACCTGCAGGGCGCTGCCCTCGCCGTCCCACAGGTCGCTCTTGGCCAGGAAGTCGTCGAACTCCTGCCGCAGCACCCCCACCGGGGTGTGGTGGTCGAGGTGGAGCAGCGCCGTGCCGGTGATCCGGCTGGAGCGGCGGGACCAGTTCTCGAACGGGCGGCCGACGAAGTAGGACATCGGCATCACCAGCCGTCGCTGGTCCCAGGTCTCGATCACCACGGCCGTCAGCGTGATCTCCTCCACCTTCCCCCACTCCCCGGCCACCACGACGACGTCCCCGATGCGCGCCAGGTCGCCGAAGGCCATCTGCACCCCGGCGAAGACGTTGGCGAGCGTGCTCTGCGCCGCCACGCCCGCCGCCACGCCGACCAGGCCGGCGGAGGCCAGCAGGCTCGTGCCGACGCCGCGGACCTCCGGGAAGGTCATCAGGACGGCACCCAGCGTCGCGACGGCGACGATCGCCTGGCAGATCCGGCCGAGCAGGCCGACCTGGGTCCGGGCGCGCCCGGCCCACACCGGGTCGCGCCGGTGGACGGCGATCCTGAGGGCGCCCTCGGCGACGAGCGCGACGAGGCGGCCGCACAGCCATCCGCCGGAGGCGATCGCGAGGATCACCGCCAGGTGCCGCAGCCCGGCGCGGGCGGCGGGCGGCGCGGCGATCCACGGCTGCGCGGCGGCGAGCACGAGGGACGCCGTCAGTGCCAGGACCGGCCGGCGGCAGCGGCGCACCAGGAGCGGCACGCCGGCCGGGCCCCCGGGGAGCGCCAGCCGCCGCGCCGCCGCCTGCGCCACCCGGTCGAGGCCGTAGGTGACGGCGGCGACGCCGACGACGGCGAGGCGGAGCAGGCTCCACCACATGTGCCGGTCTCCTTTCCGCGGCGACGGGGTTCGAGCGGGCCGAACGGCTGGTTCAGTCGGGCGGCTCGGGCGGTTCCGGGTGGCCCGGCTGCGGCCCGGCCGGTTCGGGCGGGGGCCACAGGGGGTCCGGATCCGGGAGCGGGTCGGGCGGGGGCTCGGGCGTGCCCGGCGACGGCGGAGGGTCGGGCACCAGGGGCGGGCCGGGCGGCCGGGTCGGATCCGGCGGCGCCAGGGGCTCCGGCGGGAGCGGCGGCGGTGGCGGGAGGCCGGGCTCGGCGGGGGTGAAGGCCATGGGTGACGTCTCCTCTCCAGCGGGGGACCGATCGATTCGGTGCGGTCAGGCGACCAGCAGGTCCTTCAGCTCCCGGTCCCAGTCGATCCGGGTGTGTTCGAGCCCGGGCGGCACTATCCGGGCGGTGGCGGCCAGGAACCGGGCGACGGCGTCGGCGGAGGCGGCGAGCAGGGCGACGCCCTCGTCGTCGGCGAGCGCGATCAGCACGTAGGCGTCGTCGAACGGGGCCACGTGGACGTCGCCCTCCCCCGCGGGCCCGTGGAGGCCGGCGACGAGCAGGTCGCGCGAGAGCGTCCACGTGGCGTCCGGCTGGAAGTCCGCGAAGTCCAGCGCCACCGCGTGCGGTTCGTCGGACCGGTAGGACCAGCCGACCTCCAGGAGCCGGCTGCGTTCGTCGCCGGTCATCAGTCGCATGGTGATCCGGGCGGCAAGACGTTCCATGGGCGTTTCCCCTTTCCCGGGTTCCTCGGGCCGGGACGACCGCCGGCTGTCCCGGCCCGTGTATGTGGTGTCCGGCGCGTCCGCCGTGACCGCTCGGCTGCCCCGGTTGCCGCGGTTCATGCCACCGGATCGGAGAACCGCCCGGGACACCCGAAGATCCGCCGCCGAGAATCCGCCGCTGAAGATCCGCTGTCGAGGATCCGCAGTCCCCGGCCGTTCACGCGATCCTCACACCGGCCACCGGCATGGATCCGGACTCGGCGGGTACCCGGGGACGGACCGTACGCCGAGGGGAAAGGACCGACATGGCCACGACCAGTGACGAACTCCTCCACCGCGCGACAGGCCGGGCTCCGGACGAGGCCCCGGCGGTCGGGGCACCCAGAGACCCTCGCGCCGCCACCCCCGCGCTGGACTCCCCCACGCTGGACTCCCCCGCAGTGGACTCCCCTGGGCTCGACGGCATCCCCGGGCTCGACGGCATCGACGACCCCCGGCACGTCGCGCCCGCCGACGCGCGCGAGCTGACGCGGGTGCTGCTGGTCCGGCTGGCGGCGCTGGAGGAGGGCACCCGCGAGTACTCCTACGTACGCACCACACTGATCGAGCTCAACCTGTCGCTGGTCCGGTTCGCGATCCGCCGCGTGGGCAACCACCAGGAGCCCGTCGAAGACCTCGTGCAGGTCGGCTCGGTCGGCCTGATCAAGGCGATCGACCGCTTCGACCCCGACCACGGCGCGGAGTTCACCACCTTCGCCCTGCCGACCATCCTCGGCGAGATCCGCCGCCACTTCCGCGACGCCACCTGGGCCGTCCACGTGCCGCGCCGCCTCCAGGAGCTGCGCATCACCCTCGCGAAGTCCCGCGACGAGCTGTTCCAGCGCCTGGGCCGGGCGCCGACGGTGCCCGAGATCGCCGCACACCTCGACCTGTCGGAGGAGGAGGTGATCGAGGGTCTCGCCGCCGCCAACGGCCACACCGCGGGCTCCCTGGACGCCCCCGCCACCGAGGGGCGGCAGGAGCCGAACCCGCTCACCCAGCGCCTCGGCGAGGAGGACCCGCGGTTCGCCACCGTCGAGGACCTGATCGTCCTCAAGCCCCTCATCGCCGCCCTGCCGGAGCGCGACCGGCTCATCCTGTCGATGCGCTTCGGCGAGGACCTCACCCAGTCCCAGATCGGCGCCCGCCTCGGACTGTCCCAGATGCACGTCTCCCGGCTCCTCAACCGCCTGTTGAAGAGGCTCCACGCGGACCTCACCGCCCCGTAAGCCGGCCCCGCACTCCCGCGACGCCGCGCACGCCACCCACGGCCTTGGCCGCACCCGGGTGGCGTGCGTACGGTCGTGGAGCACACCCGTGAAGGGGAAGCACGACGATGCCCGCAGAGCAGACGATGCCCGCAGAGAACGAGCCCGCGACCGTGCCGACCACCGCGTTCCCCAACCCCTTCCAGACGGGCTCCCGCCCCCGGCCCGACCTGGTCGTGCACACCCGGCACACCGACACCCGGGCGGCCGTCTGCGCGCTGGCGGGCGACCTCGACATCGAGGGCCTGGAGCCCGCCAGGAACGCGCTCCACGACCTGGTGGCCCGGCGCCCGCCGCTGCTCGTCGTCGACCTCGGGCTCGTCGACTTCTGCGACTCCTCCGGCCTGAACCTGCTGTTGCGGACCCGCGTGGCGGCGATCGCCGCGGACGTCGGGTTCCGCCTCGCGGCGCCGTCCGCCACCGTGCTCCGGCTGCTCGAACTGACCTGCGCCGACAGCGTCTTCTCGCTCCACCCGTCCGTGGACGCGGCGCTCGCCGCACCGCTCTGACCGGCGGCGCAGATCCCGCCCCGAGCCCGGCGCGGTCGAATCCGGTCGACGGCGCGCATGATCCGCCCACGGCCGGGAATCCGGGCAGACGAAGCACGACCAAGCACACCCAAGCACGACGAAGCGCACCCAAGCGCGACGAATCACGACCAAGCGCACCAAAACAGACGAAACGGACCACGACGCCGAAGCCGAAGGGGACCCCGCACATGACGACCAGCCGGGCAACCCTCGACGACGACCGGCCGGGCACCGGCCCCACGCTGCCGCCCGGCGGACAGCGCCGCCGCCTGCACCTGGCCGGGCAGCCGAAGCCCGTCGCCCGCGCCCGGGCGTACGCCGCGCAGGCCGTCGCCGACTGGTCGTGGCCGACGGGCGGCTCCGGCGCGGACGACATCGTCCTCCTCGTCGCCGAGCTGGTCGCCAACGCCCTGCTGCACGCGGGCGGCCCGGTGGACCTCGTCCTCGACGCCTCCCCGGCCCGTCTGCGCATCGAGGTCACCGACCGCTCGACCGCCCTGCCCGAACCGCGCCTGCCCCACCGCCCGGGCGTGCCGGGCGGGCACGGCCTCTTCATCGTCCGGAACGCCGCGACCCGCTGGGGCGCCCAGCCGCACCCCGGGGGCAAGACGGTCTGGGCCGAGCTCGACGCCGCTCCGCCGCGGTGACGTCGTAGCCGTCGCCGTGCGGCGCAACTACCGCGCCCTGAAGCACTAGTGACCCGAGCACCGCCCTGTCAAGGCGGCGGGAAGGATCCGTCAAAGTATCCGCCGCGGACGCCCCGCCCGGCGCGTCGAACGCTCCGACCCGCTAGCCTGGACCGCTTGTTCCCCCCGCGTTTCCCGCGGTCCCCGAGATCCCTCCGAGGAGCACAGCGCCGTGTCCGACAGCTTCGCGCACCTGCACGTCCACACCGAGTACTCGATGCTGGACGGGGCGGCGAAGAACGGCAAGCTGTTCGCCGAGGCGGAGAGACAGGGCATGCCCGCCATCGCGATGAGCGACCACGGCAACATGTTCGGCGCGTACGAGTTCTTCCACGCCGCCGCGAAGACCGGGGTGAAGCCGATCATCGGCATCGAGGCGTACGTCGCCCCGGCCTCGCGCTTCCACAAGAAGCAGGTCTTCTGGGCGCCGGGCGGCCAGCGCCCCTCCGGCGCCGACGGCGAGGGCGGCAAGGACGTCTCCGGCGGCGGCCGCTACACCCACATGACCATGTGGGCGCAGAACGCGACCGGCCTGCGGAACCTCTTCAAGCTCTCCTCGCTCGCGTCGATGGAGGGCTACTACATGAAGCCCCGCATGGACCGCGAGCTGATCGCCGCCAACGCGGGCGGCATCATCGCCACCACCGGCTGCCCCTCCGGCGAGGTGCAGACCCGGCTGCGCCTCGGCCAGTACGACGAGGCGGTCAAGGCGGCCGGCGCCTACCAGGACATCTTCGGCAAGGAGAACTACTTCCTGGAGCTGATGGACCACGGCCTCGACATCGAGAAGGACGTCCGCGAGGACCTCCTGCGCCTGGCCAAGCAGCTGAACATCCCGCTGCTCGCCACCAACGACTCGCACTACGTGACCGCCGACCAGGCCGACGCCCACGACAGCCTGCTCTGCGTCGGTGTGGGCAAGAACAAGGACGACCCGAACCGGTTCAAGTTCCAGGGCACCGGCTACTACGTCAAGACCGCCGAGGAGATGCGCGAGCTCTTCCGCGAACTGCCGGAGGCCTGCGACAACACCCTCGCGATCGCCGAGCGCGTCGAGTCGTACGAGGAGGTCTTCACCTACGTCGACCGGATGCCCCAGTTCGACGTGCCCGAGGGCGAGACCCAGGCCTCCTACCTGCGCAAGAAGATCGAGATCGGGCTGCAGCACCGGTACGGCGACAGCCCCAGCCAGGAGGTGCTGGACCGCATCGAGCTGGAGATGGGCGTGATCACCCCGATGGGGTTCGACGCCTACTTCCTCGTGGTCGCCGACATCTGCCAGTACGGCCGGGACAACGGCATCCCGGTCGGCCCCGGCCGAGGCTCGGCGGCCGGCTCGATGGTCGCCTACCTGACCGGCATCACCCAGCTGGACCCGCTGGAGCACGACCTCCTCTTCGAGCGCTTCCTCAACCCCGAGCGCATCAACCCCCCGGACGTCGACATCGACTTCGACGACCGCCAGCGCGACCAGATGGTCCGCTACGTCACCGAGAAGTACGGCGCCGCCTACACGGCCCAGGTGAACACCTTCGGCACGATCAAGGCCAAGGCCGCCGTGAAGGACGCCAACCGCATCCTCGGCTACCCGTTCTCCATGGGCGACCGGATCACCAAGGCGATGCCGCCGGACGTCATGGGCAAGGGCGTGCCGCTGGCCGACCTGTTCGACGAGAAGCACGCCCGGTACAACGAGGGCACCGAGATCCGGGCGCTGTACCAGAACGAGCCGGACGTCAAGAAGATCATCGACACCGGCCGGGGCATCGAGGGCCTCATCCGCGGCACCGGCGTGCACGCCGCGGCCGTCATCCTCTCCTCGACCCCGCTGCTCGACCTGATCCCGCTGCACATGCGGGACAAGGACGGCGTGATCATCACCGGCTTCGACTACCCGTCGTGCGAAGCCATGGGCCTGATCAAGATGGACTTCCTGGGTCTGCGGAACCTGGGCATCATCGACCACTGCATCAAGATCGTGAAGGCCAACCGGGGCATCGACGTCGACATCGAGAAGATCCCGATCGACGACCCCACCACCTACCAGCTGCTGGCCCGCGGCGACACCCTGGGCGTGTTCCAGCTCGACGGCGGCCCCATGCGCGCCCTGCTCAAGCTGATGAAGCCCACCGAGTTCGCCGACATCTCCGCCGTCTCCGCGCTCTACCGGCCCGGCCCGATGGGCATGAACTCGCACACCAACTACGCGCTGCGCAAGAACGCCCAGCAGGAGATCATCCCGATCCACCCCGAGCTGGAGGAACCGCTCAAGGACGTCCTCGGCCCCACCTACGGCCTGATCGTCTACCAGGAGCAGGTCCAGCGAGCCGCCCAGGTGCTGGCCGGCTACTCGCTCGGACAGGCAGACCTGCTGCGCCGCGCGATGGGCAAGAAGAAGAAGGAGGTGCTGGAGAAGGAGTTCGTGCCCTTCCACGCGGGCTGCAAGGAGCGCGGCTACTCCGACGAGGCCATCCAGGCCGTGTGGGACGTCCTGGTCCCGTTCGCCGGCTACGCGTTCAACAAGTCGCACTCCGCCGCGTACGGCCTGGTCTCCTACCAGACCGCCTACCTGAAGGCCAACTACCCGGCCGAGTACATGGCCGCGCTGCTCACGTCCGTCGCCGACGACAAGGACAAGATGGCGGTCTACCTGGCCGAGTGCCGGCAGATGGGCATCAAGATCCTCTCCCCCGACGTCAACGAGTCGGTGGTCGACTTCACCGCCGTCGGCAGCGACGTCCGCTTCGGCCTCAAGGCCGTGCGCAACGTCGGCGTGCCGGTCATCGAGTCCCTGGTGCGCACCCGCGCGGAGAACGGCAAGTACACCTCGTTCCCCGACTTCCTGGACAAGGTCGAGCTGGTCGTCTGCAACAAGCGCACCGTCGACTCCCTGGTCAAGGCGGGCGCCTTCGACTCCCTCGGCCACACCCGGCTCTCGCTCAGCAGCGTCCACGAGACCGCGATCGACGCCGTCACCGGGGTGAAGAAGCAGCAGGCCATCGGCCAGGACGACCTGTTCGGCGCGATGGACACCGGCGACGGCGACGGCCCGGGCATCGGGCTGGACTTCCAGCTCACCGACCAGGAGTGGCCCCGCCGCCAACTCCTCGCCCTGGAGCGCGAGATGCTCGGCCTGTACGTCTCCAGCCATCCGCTGGACGGCGCCGAGCACATCCTCTCCCAGAACCGCGACACCTCGATCGCCGAACTCCTCGGCTCCGGCCGCTCCGAGGGCGAGGTCCGCCTCTCCGGCCTGATCACCGGCGTGGACCGGCGCATCAACAAGGCGGGCAACGCCTGGGCGATCATCACCCTCGCCGACCGCGACGGCTCGGTCGAGGTGCTGTTCTTCCCGGCGACCTACAACCTCATGGCCGACCAGATGATCGAGGACAACGTGATCTCGGTCCGCGGCCGCCTCAACGAGCGCGACGGATCGCTCAGCATCTTCGGCCAGGAGATCAGCACGCTCGACGTCTCCTCCGCCGAGCTCGGCACCAAGCCGCCGGTCCAGATCACCGTCCCGGTCTCCCGGCTCACCCCCCAGGTGGTCGCCGAGCTCAAGCTCGCCCTCCAGGCCCACCCGGGCGACGTCCCGGTCCGCCTGCTGACCACCAACTGGGACAAGAACACCCTCTACGAGCTCGGTTTCCTGGTGAACCCCGACAACGGCCTCGCCTCGGACGTCAAGACCCTCCTCGGCAACCGCGCCTGGGCGGGCGCGGCCGTGCGCGCCTGAGCCCGGTCGCCTGAGGTCGCCTCCGGTCGTCCGGCCGGAGGCGACCTCATCGTCGCGGGGTGGCGCCGTCACCAGGAGGTGGCGTCGTCCAGCGACTGCTGCCAGTAGGTGACCTTGAGGGAGTCGTCCACGTAGACGCCCTTCTCCGGCAGCGACGGGTGGGCCCCGGCGCCGACGCTCGCGTTGCCGGAGGGGCCGTGGAAGTAGACGACCAGGGACGTCGCGGTGCGGCCGTTGGAGCCGTTGGTGCCGTCGGTGGAGGACAGGTCGACGGACGCGTAGCCGGACTCGCCGGGCTTCAGCGTGACGACGGCCTGCGGCTTCGACTCGGCGATGACCGGGGGCACGGACTGGTCCTCGCCGAACCGCACGGCCGGGTAGCCGTGGAGGTAGCAGGTGCCGGGGCCGGTGTTGGTCACCGTGAGCAGCAGGTGGTTCACCGGGCGGTTGAGCGGGGCGGCGACCGTCTTGGTGTCGGCGGCCTGGCAGGTGGTCGGGGCGGCGGGCGCGGAAGGCGCGGAGGTCATCGGCGCGGGGGTCTTCGGAACGGCGGCCGGGGTCTTGCCGGCCGCGCCGACGGACGTGGGGGCCGCCGGCGAGGCGGGTGCGGTGGCCCTGAGCGACGGGCCGGTGGACGTCGCGATGTCCCCGATGTCCCCGTTGTCGTTGCACGCGGCCAGCGAGAGGGCGGCGGCCACGACGGTCGCGGCGACGGTGATCGGACGGGTGCGGGAGGTACGGACGGACATGAGGTCGCGCCCCTTTCGGCCTTCGGTCGGACGGTGCGTCCATCGGATGACCGAAGCCTGCGGAACCATCCGTCCCGGCCGCCACGTCTGACGGGGCGATAGGTAGGGTGGAACGGCGAACCGGGCTCTGACCAGCGCGACTTGGACGAGCCTGGAACGCCGGAACGGGACGCGGGGGGATCGGAGGGGACGGGTGTCGGAGGGCACGGGGAGCGCGGAGGCGGAGGAGTTCGCGCGGTTGCTGAGCGGACTCAAGACCCGCTCGGGACTGAGTTACGGAACGCTGGCCAAGCGCCTGCACACGAGCACGTCGACGCTGCACCGCTATTGCAACGGCACGGCGCTGCCCAACGAGTACACGCCGGCGGAACGCTTCGCACGGGTCTGCCGGGCGACGCCGGAGGAGCTCGTGGAGCTGCACCGGAGCTGGATCCTGGCGGACGCGGCGCGGGCTCGTCGGAGTGCCCCGACCGCACCTCCCGAGGCCCATGCGGAGCCGGCCGTCAAGAAGCCGACCGTCGACGAGCCTGCCGTCGAGGAGCCGGCGGAGTCCGCTCCGCCACAGCGCCGCCGGAACGCGCTGATCGCCTCCGCCGCGGCCGTCGCTGTGGTGGCCGCCGCGGTGATCGTCGTGCGTCCCGCGATCTGGGGTGCCGGCAGCGATGCGGACGGCCGGCAGGAGGCCGGCACGACGCTGTCGGCTGGTCCGGCAGGTACGGCGGGTACGGCTACGGCGGGTACGGCTACGGCGGGTACAGCCGCCGCACCGGAATCCCCCCTCCCCGTCCCCGCCGCCTCCACCGCCGCGGCCGCCGTCACGCCCGCGCCGCCGAGCCCCACCCCCACCGCCGACGCGCCGGCGCCGCTCACCGTCGGCATCCGCCCGTACGTCTACGCCGACCCGTGCAGCCAGCACTTCCTCGTCAACAGCGCGCCCGCCCAGGTCGGCCCGCCGGCCACCGAGCGCGACGCCCCGCGCTGGGCCGCCGCCTACGGTGCGGTCTCCTCCCGCGAGCAGCAGGTCGCCCTCACCGTCCAGGGCACCGGAGCGGACACGGTCGTCCTGGAGGCGCTGCACGTGCGGATCACGGCCAAGGGCGCGCCGCTCGCCTGGAACGACTACTCGATGGGGGTCGGCTGCGGCGGCGAGGTCGGGACCAAGTCCTTCGACATCGACCTCGACCGGGGCAGTCCCGTGCTCACCGTCAAGGGCGGCCAGCGCGAATTCCCGTACAAGGTGAGCGCGTCCGACCCCGAGGTCTTCTACGTCACCGCGCACACCAAGGCGCACGACGTCCGCTGGGACCTGACGCTGGACTGGTCCAGCGGCGGCCGCCGCGGCACCGTCCGCATCGACAACGGCGGCACCCCCTTTCGCACCAGCGCCGACGTCAACCGCCCCGGCTACGACTACCCGCTGGGCTACACCGACTGGATCAAGCGGCGGCTGGACGGCTAGAACCGGCCCGGAACCGCCCGGCGGTCACTCGCCGAGCTCGAAGGTGTCCGTCGCCACGCGGTACGGCCCGGAGGCGGCGGCCGAGGCCGGGTTCACCAGCACGACGAAGTCGGCGAGCGCGTCCTGCGAGGGCTTCCCGTCGGCGGTGCTCCCCGGCTCGGCCTCCCAGTCGATCAGGTGGACGACCACCGAGTGGTCGCCGTCCGCCAGGTCGAGCCGAACCGTGTCGGGCCACGGCTCACCGGCGACGGCCTCGATCCCGCTGAGACAGGCCACGCCCCGCGAGCGGAGGAGGTACGGCTTCGAGGACACGACGACGTACGCCGACTCGCGCTCGGTCAGCCGGGCGTCCTCGGCTGCGGAGCCGACCCGGACCACGACGCCGAAGGCGCCGTCCGAGCGGATGTTGATCGGCACCAGCGCCCCGGCCCGGATGTGCCGGAGCCGGCCGTCCTCCTCCGACAGCTCCGGCTCCCAGCTCGCGTGGTCGACCACCCCGGCGAACGCGGCCGGGCTCCACAGCGCGAGCATGCCCGCGTCGGTGGCCACGGTCACGGGAGCGGCGGCGGGCCGGGGGTCGCTCATCGGGTTCTCCAAGATCCACGCAGCCCGAACCGGTCGGCACCGAGCCGGGCCATCCTGCCAGGGAGCCGGGCCGGCGCTCGCCCCGCCCCCTCCTTCCGGACCCGTCACCGGCGACGGTCCGGTCAGGCCTCCGCCGGCGGCGCTTCCACCGGTTGCGGGGTGAGGCGCTTGAGGCCCTTGCGGTCGTAGTAGCGCGTCATCGCGAAGCCGAAGGCCAGGGCGGCCGCGAAGCCGACCGCGATCATGATCCAGGCGCGGGTCAGCCCGGCGTCGGCGCGGGCGTCGAAGTAGAGGATGGCCCGGACGCCCGCGCTGAGCTGCCGCATCGGTTCGAAGGCGCCCAGGAAGCGGTAGAAGGCCGGGGTGGCCTCCAGCGGGATGGTCGCCCCGGAGGAGGGCAGGGCCAGGGCGATGAAGACGAACATCGACACCAGTTGCCCGATGCTGCCGAACGCCGCGTTGATGGCCTGGACGCCGAGGCCGACGGCGAGGCAGGCGCAGTAGGAGAAGATCCACAGCAGCGGGATGTGCGAGGCGTCCATGCCGAGCACGACGACGCAGGCCACCATGACCATCGACGTGGTCAGCACCGAGATCCCGGCGGTCATCACCATCTTCAGCACCAGCGTCCGGGTCCGGTCGATCGGGACGGTGGGCCGGCGGGTGTGCCAGGGGCCGATCTCGCTGTCGGCGTAGCCGAGCGCGGTGTCGACGCCGTTGTGGACCAGGTTTCCGCCGATGAACCCGGCGAGCACCAGCAGCAGCGTGTAGTAGAACGCGCTCAGTCCGAGGCCGCTGTGCCTCCCGATCGGGTGGCCGACCTGCACCACCACCGTGACGGGATCGGCCAGCAGCAGCCGGGTGGTCGCGTCGGCCCCCGTCGCGGCCAGCTGTTTCCCGATGGTCAGCGAGGCCTGGTGGGCGGCGTTCTGGTTGATCTGGGACGCGAGCGAGGAGCCGAGGCTGCCCACGCCCGGGTTGGTCAGCACGGTGATGGTGGGCCGCGACGTCGCGCCCGACGTGGCCAGCGCCCCGACCGAAGCCGTGAAGTCCTCCGGGATCACCAGCACGCCGTAGACCTTGCCGGAGGCCAACTGGTCCTGCGCCTCGGCCCGCCCGACCTGCCGCCACTCCACCGAGCCCGCGGGGGACGCCGCCACGACCGCCCCTGTCACCTGCGCCCCGAGGTTCTGCTGCTGCCCGGGCAGCGGCGCGCCGGTGTCCGCGTTCACCACGGCGACCGGGAGGCGGTGCAGGTTGCCGTTCGGATCGAGGATGCTGCCCATGTAGAGCAGCGACAGCCCCAGCGCGACCAGCGCCGCGAGCACGGACGGGACCAGCCACAGCATCGGCCGTCCCAGCAGGGCGCCGACGCGCACCTGCGGGCGGGCGCCGTGGGACGGGGCGTTCGGGGAGGGCACGGTGGACCACGCTAGATCGCCGCCGCACCGGTTCGGCGGCGCGACACGACGGCGATGGTCCGCGGTCGGCTGATCACCAGCAAGCAACCGCATCAATCAGGTCACATCTAGAACATCGTATGATGACCCAACTCCCGCGCTACGCGCGAAGAGTTCCATAGATGTTCCATTTGCCCGATTCATCTCCCGCTTCACACGCACGGAGCCACCCTCATGGACAACCTGTCCACCGTCGACGTCGACGGCGCGATAGAGACCCGCGGTATCGAACCCGTCCCCGACCACGAGCGCGGGGGCAGAGTCCGGGAGCTCTTCCCGACCTGGGTCGCGGCGAACATCAGCGTCCTGCTGCTCACCATGGGTGCCGCCCTGGTCGTGTTCAACCAGCTGAACTTCTGGCAGGTCCTGATCGTCGCGGCGTGCGCCGCGCTCGCCTCCTTCGGCATGGTCGGCGTGCTGTCGGTCTCCGGCAAGTGGGGCGGGGCGCCGGGCGCGACCCTCTCGCGGGCCACCTTCGGGGTGCGCGGCAACCTCTTCCCCGGCGCGATCCTCTGGATCGCCCGGTTCGGCTGGGAGACGATCAACGCCGTCACCGGCGCCTACGCCGTGCTGACCGTCCTCGACCTGATGTTCGGCGTCAAGAGCAACACGGCGCTGATCGTGATCACGCTGTTCGCCTTCGTCGCCTGCACCTTCCTGGTCTCCGGCATGGGCCGCAAGGCGCTGAACGTCTGCAACACCTGGTCGACGTACCTCTTCGGCCTCTTCAGCGTCCTGGTGCTGGGCTACCTGATCGCGACCATGAAGTGGAGCGAGGTCTTCGCCAAGCCCGCGGGCACCACCGCGATGATGATCGCCGGCATCGGGACCATCGCCGCCGGCGGCATCAGCTGGGTCCCGACCGGTCCCGACTTCGCCCGCTACCTGCCGCACGCCGCGTCCGGCAAGAAGATCGTCGGCGTGACGGTCTCCGGCGCCGGCCTGGTCATGGTGCCGATGGTGCTGATGGGCGCCGTCATGGCGGTGGCCTCCCCCGGCCTGGCCGAGGCCGCGGACCCGGTCTCCTTCCTCGGCGACCTGCTGCCGACCTGGCTGGCCGTGCCCTACCTGCTCACCGCGATCGTGGGCATGCTGCTGATCAACAGCCTCTCCATGTACTCGGCGGGCTTCACCGCGCAGACCATGGGCGTCAAGCTCCCGCGCGCCCTGGCCGTCAGCATCAACGCCGTGATCTCGCTGGTCGGCGGCCTGCTGCTGATGCTGGTCGCCAAGAGCTTCCTGGGCTCCTTCATCACCTTCCTGATCCTGCTCGCCGTCTCCTTCTCGGCCTGGATCGGCGTCTACGCGGTGGACATGTACCGCCGCCGGTCGCGCGCGGTGCGCTACGACGCCGCCGCGCTGATGGACACCAGCAGGAACAGCCGCTACTGGTACGCGGGCGGCTTCTGCTGGCAGGCGATGGTGTCCTGGGTGCTCGCACTGCTCTTCGGGCTCGCCTTCACCAAGTGCGACTGGTTCGCCGGCCCGCTCTCCGGCACCCCGGTCGGCAAGTACGGGCTCGCCTGGGCGGCGACCATCGTGATCTCCGCCGTGATCATGGCCGTGCTCCCCGAACCCCGGGAGAACACTCCCGCCGCGCAGCCCGCCGACATCCAGGCGGAGCAGCCCGAGAAGGTCACCGCCTGACCGCACTCCAGAACACCCCCGGACCGGACCGCGGCCCACAGGCCCGCTCCGCGGGCCCGTGGG
>NZ_JBHYWI010000134.1:0-14693 GCF_042751525.1 Kitasatospora sp. NPDC059408 | reverse complement strand
GCGGAGGCCGAGGTCATGACGGCTTCGGTGCGCAGGGGGTTGATCTCGGAGACGGCGCCGACGAGCGTGGTCTTGCCGACACCGAAGCCGCCCGCGACGACGATCTTCGCGGAGGTGGTGGCGCGGGTGGGGGCGGCCGCGTTAGAGCTTGCGAAGTCCACTGAGGACCCTTTCGAGCAGCGTGACGTCGGGCTGGTTTCCGGATTCGCCTCCGGAAGCGGGCTGGTGGATGGCGACGAGGCCGGCCTCGGCCAGGTCGGCCACGAGGATGCGCGCGACTCCCAGCGGGAGGGAGAGCAGCGCCGACACCTCGGCGACGGACTTGACCTCCGTGCACAGGGTGCAGATCCGCTGGTGCTCGGGGAGCAGGGTGGCCAGGCGCTGCGGGTCCACGTCGGCGGAGACGAGGGCCTCCAGCGCGAGTTCGTAGCGGGGCCGGGTGCGGCCGCCGGTCATCGCGAACGGCCGGATCAGCGGGCCGGAGTCGGGTTCGTCCTCGAACTCCTCGACGTGCCCGGGGTCCTGGGCCGGGTGGTGGCCGGGCGCGTGGCCGGGTCCGGCCGGCGGGACCGGGTAGCCGGGCGGCGGCATGTCGAAGGAGGGCTGCGGCTGCGGGGCGTACTGGCCGGGCTGGGCGTACGGGCCGGGCCGGCCGTACTGCTCCTGCTGCTGACCGTACGGCGGCTGGCCGTACTCCTGGCCGAACTGCGGCCGGCCGTACGGCTGACCGTGGCCGACGCCGGGTGCTCCGAAGGCGTCATGGCCCGTGCCAGGGTACGGAACGCCACCGTACTGGCCGCTGCGGTCGTCGGGCGGTGTCACGGTTCCTCTCCTCACAGGGTGCGGCGGTTGCGGTGCGAGCCCCGGAACGAGTCCGGAGCCTGTGGTGCGAAGGCCGTACAACGTCCGAACCCGAGCCCGCCGAAGCGGGCCCGGGAGGGACGCGGAGGTGCTTCGAATACCTGGACGGTATCCGACGAACCGTCAGTGCAGGAGACTGCCCTGGAGTTCTGCGCGGAGTGCGGGGGTGAGGACGGCGCCTGCGCGGTCGACGAGCAGGGCCATTTCGTAGCCGACGAGGCCGATGTCGGAGTCGGGGGCGGCCAGGACGGCGAGGGCGGAGCCGTCGCTGATGGCCATGAGGAAAAGGAAGCCCCGTTCCATCTCGACGACGGTCTGGTTGACCTCGCCGCCCTCGAAGATCCGGCTGGCGCCGGAGGTGAGGGAGGTGAGGCCGGAGGCGACGGCGGCGAGCTGGTCGGCGCGGTCCCGGGGGAAGCCCTCGGACATGCACAGCAGGAGGCCGTCCGCGGAGACCACCACGGTGTGGGACACCCCGGGGGTGTTGTCCACGAAATTGGTGATCAGCCAGTTCAGGTTCTGTGCGGCCTGGCTCATCTGAGTCAACTCAACGCTCCTGGTGGTTCGAGCCGCCGAAGAGATCGGTGCTCCGGTTCTGTCCGTTGCCGGACTGGTCTACCTGATCGGGGTCGATCCGGAAGCTTCCGGTGTTGCCGGCGGTGCGGCCCTGCTCCACGCCGCGGCGCAGGTTCGTGAGACGGCCACGGACCTCCTCGGGGCTGCGGGAGACCTGCGGCCCGTCCTGCGGGGTGGGCTTGGCGTTGCCGGCCACCAGGTTCTGCTTGGGCACGCGGCGCGGCAGGCCGGACTGGGTGGTGCCGGCGGACGAGGGCTCGCGCAGCTGCTCGGCCCGCTGCCAGGCGTTGTCGTTCGGCGACTGCCAGGCGGAGTTGGCGGTCGGGCCGGTCGGGCCGTAGCCGCCGAGCGCCGACACGTCGTGTCCGCGCGACTCGGCTGGCGACGAGGTGTCCTTGGCGCCGGCGAACCAGTTCGGGGTCTCGCCGTTGGCCCCGGCGGGCGCGGGCGTCCCGACCGGGCCGCCGGTGGCCAGCTGCTGGCCGGGGCGGCGCTGCGGCAGCCCGGACGGCAGGGTGGCGGGGGCCTCGGCGGCGGGCAGCGCGGGCGGCTCCGGGGCGTACGGGTGGCCGGCCGGGGCGTCCTGGGCCTGGTGGGCGTACTGGTCGCCGGCGTAGCCGTCGTCGTAGCCCTGGTAGCCCTGGCCCTGGTAGTCCTGCTGCGCGTACTGGTCGTCCGCGTAGCCCGACTGGTCGTAGCCCTGCTGCGGGTACTGGCCGTACGCGTCCTGGCCGTAGCCGTCCTGCTGCCCGTAGCCGTACTGGTCGTCGGCGTAGGGCTGCTGGTAGCCCTGCTGCGGGGCGTACTGGTCGTAGCCCTGCTGCGGGTACTCCTCCTCGACCTCGGCGTCCAGGACCGGCTGCTCGGCGTCCCCGTACGGGGAGGCCTCCAGCGCGGCGCGGCGCACCTGGTCGAGGCGCTGGGAGCGCTGGACGGACTCCAGGGCCGGGCTGAAGCCGGAGGAGCCGGCGTTGCCGATGCCGGTCAGGTGGTCGTCGAAGCCCAGCTCGGCGGCGCTGCGGGCGCGGCCGTCGGGGGCCCACTCGGAGGCCGGCTCCTGCTCGGCGAAGATCCGCGAGACGGTGAACTGCTCCTCGGGCTCCGGCGCCGGGCCGCCCTTGGTGACGAACGGCGGGAGCATGACGAGCGAGGTGGTGCCGGCCGACTCGCCGGACGGGCGGAGCTGGACGCGGATGTCGTGCCGCTGGGAGAGCCGGCCGACCACGAACAGGCCCATGCGGCGGGAGATGGTGGCGTCGACCGTGGGCGGCTCGGCCAGCTTCTCGTTGATCTCGGCGAAGTCGTCGGCGGTGAGGCCGATGCCCTTGTCGTGGATCTCGACCAGCACGCGGCCGTCCGGCAGGCGGGTCGCGTTGACCAGCACCCGGGTCTGCGGGCTGGAGAACGAGGTGGCGTTCTCCAGCAGCTCGGCGAGCAGGTGGACGAGGTCGGTCACGGCGGCGCCGACGATCTCGACCTCCGGGATGCCGGACAGCTCGACGCGCTCGTACTGCTCCACCTCGGACGCGGCGGCGCGGAGCACGTCGACCAGCGGGACCGGGGTGTTCCAGCGGCGGCCGGCCTCCTCGCCCGCGAGGACGAGGAGGTTCTCGCCGTTGCGGCGCATGCGGGTCGCGAGGTGGTCCAGCTTGAAGAGGTTCTCCAGCTGGTCCGGGTCGGCCTCGTTGTTCTCCAGGTCCGTGATCAGCGCCAGCTGGCGCTGGATGAGGCCCTGGCTGCGGCGCGACAGGTTGGTGAAGATCGCGTTGACGTTGCCTCGCAGCAGCGCCTGCTCGGCGGCGAGCTCGACGGCCTGGCGGTGCACCTGGTCGAACGCCCGGGCGACCTCGCCGATCTCGTCCTTGCCGTGCAGCGGGATCGGGGCGACGGAGGTGTCGACCCGCTCGGGGTCGGTCTTGGAGAGCTTCTCGACGAGGTCCGGCAGGCGGTTGTCGGCGATCTCCAGAGCGGCGCTGCGCAGGGTGCGCATGCCGAGGATCATCGAGCGGGCGACGTAACCGGTGAGCAGCCCGGCCAGGATGAGCGCGGCGACGACGATGACCGTGTTGAGGATGGCGTCGTAGAGCGCGTTGTCCTTGAGGTTCCGGGAGTCCGTGAGCACGTCGTCGAGGAGCGCGACTTCGGTGTTGCGCAGCGCCTGGATGTGCGTGGCGGCAGCCTGGTTCCAGTTCTCCGGGGTCAGACCGGCGTCCTTGGCCTCCTTGAAGGCGGCGTCGGCGGCGGCCTTGCCCTTCGTCTGGCCGTCGGCGGCGGCCTGGCTGTAGGCGGAGGCGAGGTTCAGCAGCGACTGCATGGTCGGCGCGCGGCCGTCGGGCATCTTGTACGCCGAGCGGTCCTGCGCGGTGGCCAGGGCGACCTGTGCGTCGGCGTACTTCTTGGCGTCGACCGGGTCGCTACCGGTGGTGAACTCGGTGATCGCGGTCTGTTCGAGCTTCTCCGAGACCACGACCTGCAGGGTGAGGTCCTGGTTCTCGTAGCGGGTCACCGAGTTCGACCCGATGCCCACGAGCAGGTGCAGCATGAGCGCGCGCTGGGACGAGGACGCGGCCTTGGCCAGCGACATGGCGTAGATCGCGCGGCCCTTGCTGGCCGCGTTCGTGGAGCCGAGGCCGACCGAGTTGTCGTACGCGAGCAGCGGGGCGAACAGCGTCGAGTACGCGTTCGCGGTGGCGCTGGCGAACAGCTCCTGGCCGTACGCGCTGGCGCGCAGGTGCGGCAGGTTGACCACGAGGTCCTGGAAGGCCTGGTGGCGGCGCGGGAGCTCGCCGGACTTGTCGGACGCGTCGTAGGCGGCGTTGTACGCCTTCAGCGCGGCGTCCGTGGTGGCGCGGGTCTTGGCGACCGTGCCGTCCGGGTCCTGCTTGGTGAGGAGGGGTATCAGCGTCTTGTCGCGCTCGTTCTCGAGCGCCTCGGCGAGTTCGGTGGCCGCCTTGGCGAGCTCGGCGGTCTTCTCGGCGCGGGACGCCTTGATGTAGCCGTCGACCGAGGTGTTCACGCGGAGGCCGCCGAACACGAGGCTGATGATGACCGGGATCAGGAGGATCGCGATCAGACGCGTCGGCACGCGCCAGTTGCGCGGCCTGAGGAAGTCGTAGCGGCTGGAGCTCTCGGAGCCCGTCGAACCCGTGGAGCCGCCGCTGCGGGGCTCCTTCGGGCCGACCGCGGGCTTCACGGGCTGTGGTGCCTGTGAACGCTCCTCGGTCGGGGTGAACGCGGAGAATCCGGCCGATTCCGTCGCGGTACCGTTCGGCTCGCTCTGGCGGGGCTCGGAGCGCCGCTGCGGGGCGGGTTGCTGCTTACGCCTCACTCGACAACTACCTCTCGGCCGACAGCCGGCCATGGATCAATCCAGCGCTGCCCCGGGCCACGCTCCGCCGCCGGTGGGCCGGGCGGGAAAAGCGACAGGGGTAGCTGGAATTTCAGCACGTGCAGGGATGGGGGACAAACAGACCCCGCATGCCGCCCGCGTCGGCACAATCTGGACATTCGCCGACATGACGGCGCAAAACCGTGGTCTTCTGGCGCTGAGTGACGTGATTCGGCCACGTAGCGTCACTGTTGATCACAAAATGCCTACCGAACCGTTATCCACCGCTTATGAGCGGGTCTTGCGCGGTGCCCCCGCCGGACACCTGCCGGTAAGCAGCCCCGCCCCGGCGGACCGTCGTCTGGACGGTCCGCCGGGGCGGTGGTGTCGCTCGCACCCCCGCGTCGGCTAGCGGAGTCGGGCGAGGAGGGCGTGTTCGACGAGGGTGATGAGGGCGCTCTTGGCGCTGTCGCGGCGGCGGGCGTCGAGGGTGATGACGGGGGTGTCGGCGCCGAGTTGGAGTGCTTCGCGGACTTCGTCGGGGGTGTGGGGCTGGTGTCCGTCGAAGCCGTTGAGGGCGACGACGAAGGGCAGTCCGCTGTTCTCGAAGTAGTCGAGGGCGGGGAAGCAGTCGGCGAGGCGGCGGGTGTCGACGAGGACGACGGCGCCGATGGCGCCGCGGACGAGGTCGTCCCACATGAACCAGAAGCGGTCCTGTCCGGGGGTGCCGAACAGGTAGAGGATGAGGTCTTCGTCGAGGGTGATGCGGCCGAAGTCCATGGCGACGGTGGTGGTCGTCTTGCCGGAGACGTGGCTGATGTCGTCGATGCCGGCGGAGGCCGAGGTCATGACGGCTTCGGTGCGCAGGGGGTTGATCTCGGAGACGGCGCCGACGAGCGTGGTCTTGCCGACACCGAAGCCGCCCGCCACGACGATCTTCGCTGACGTCGTGGCGCGGGCGGGTCCGTTAGAGCTTGCGAAGTCCACTGAGGACCCTTTCGAGCAGCGTGACGTCGGGCGTTCCGCCCGACTCGCCCGCGGCGGCGGGCTGGTGGATGGCGACGAGGCCGGCCTCGGCCAGGTCGGCCACGAGGATGCGGGCGACACCGAGCGGCACGCCGGCCAGTGCGGAGATCTCCGCGATGGATTTGACCTCACGGCAGAGGTTGACGATCCGGGCGTGCTCGGGCAGCAGGCCGCCGGTGCGCTCGGCCGATCCCGTGGTCGAGATCAGGGCCTCGATGGCGAGCTGGTAGCGGGGCCGGGTCCGGCCGCCGGTCATCGCGTACGGGCGGACCAGCGGCTGCTGCTCGTAGCCGTCGGACTGCTGCCCGCCGTAGCCGCTGCCGTACCCGCTGCCGTACGGGCCGGCGGGTGTCGAGGGCGGGGTCATGGGTCCTCCTTGTGCTGCGGCCTCGGGCAGCAGGTTCCAGCTGGGGCGTTCCAGCTGAGGCGGGATCAGCTGCCTGAGGGTAGCTGAGGGTCGAGCGCCGGGACCGGTCGGGTCGGACCCGGCGGGGAGGTGGGACGGTGGATGGGTGGGTGCCGTGCGGCCCCCGGTCAGTGCAGGAGACTGCCCTGGAGTTCTGCGCGGAGTGCGGGGGTGAGGACGGCGCCTGCGCGGTCGACGAGCAGGGCCATCTCGTAGCCGACGAGGCCGATGTCGGAGTCGGGGGCGGCCAGGACGGCGAGGGCGGAGCCGTCGCTGATGGCCATGAGGAAAAGGAAGCCCCGTTCCATCTCGACGACGGTCTGGTTGACCTCGCCGCCCTCGAAGATCCGGCTGGCGCCGGAGGTGAGGGAGGTGAGGCCGGAGGCGACGGCGGCGAGCTGGTCGGCGCGGTCCCGGGGGAAGCCCTCGGACATGCACAGCAGGAGGCCGTCCGCGGAGACCACCACGGTGTGGGACACCCCGGGGGTGTTGTCCACGAAATTGGTGATCAGCCAGTTCAGGTTCTGTGCGGCCTGGCTCATCTGGTTCAACTCAACGCTCCTGGTGATCTGCGCCGTTGCCGTCGCTCCGGCCCCCGAAACTATCGAACCCGGGCTGCTGGGCACCATGCTGGAAGCCGGGCTGGCCGACCTGCTCCGCGCCCGCCCGGCGGCCCTGCTGGATGCCGCGGCGGAGGTTGGTCAGTCGGCCGCGCACCTCCTCGGGGGCCCGGGAGACCTGGGGACCGGTCAGCGGGGAGGCCTCGGCGGTGCCGGAGACCAGGTTGGCCTGCGGGGTCCGCCGGGGGAGGCCGGACATCGTGACGCCGCTGGTCGAGGGCTCCCGTACCTGCTCCGCGCGGCGCCAGCGCTCGTCGTTGGCCGACGGACGCCACGGGGCGTCGCCCTCACCGGGCTGCGGCTGGCCCTGGGGGACCTGCTGCTGCGGCGCGGCCTGCTGGCCGTGCTGGCCCTGGGGGCCCTGGGGGGCCTGCTGCCGGGGCGGGCGGCCCTGGGGCTCCTGCCGGACCTCCGGCGCCGACGTGCCGGGGCGGCGCGGCTGGTACGCCGGCGGCCGGGCGTCCTGCGCGGCCCACGGCTGCTGCCCGGCGCCGCCCTCGGACGAGCCGGTCGGCAGCGCCATCGGCTCCTGGCGGACGGGCTCCGGACGGGCCTGCTCCTGGCGGACCGGCTCCGGGCGCACCGGGTTCGGCACGTTCGGCAGCACCGGCTCGACCAGGCCGAGGCCCAGCGGGTCGCGCGGGTCGATCTGGCTGGCCTCGAAGCGCGGGCGGGCGAACTGCTGGGTGCTCTCGACCGGGGCCGGTTCGGCCGGCGGGAGCTGGGCCTGCGGGGCCTGCTGCTGCGGGAGCTGCGGCTGGCGGTCGCGCTGCGGCGCGTCCGGGCCGGGGCGCTGCGGGCGGCGCGGGGCCTGCGGACCCTGGCCGCCGGGACCCTGGGGACCCTGCGGACCCTGGCCGCCGGGGCCCTGCGAGCCGGGGCGGCCGGGCTGGCGGCGCTGCGGCAGGCCGTCCTGCGGGCGGTTGCCCGGGCGGGCGCCCTGGCGCGGTGCACCCGGCGCACCGGGTGCACCCGGGCGGCCGTGCTGCGGCTGCTCGCCGGTGCGGGGACCACCGTTCGGGTCGCCACCGGGGCGCGGGCGCTCCTGGCCGGGGCGGCCGGGCGCACCCTGCGGTCCGCCGGGCTGACCGGGCTGACCGGGCTGACCGGGGCCACCGGGCTGGCCGGGGCCGCCGGGCTGCTGGCCGCGGCGGGGCAGGCCGGGGCCGCCCTGCGGCGGGCCCTGGCGGCCGGGGCCGCGCTGCGGCAGGCCGCCCTGGGCCGACTGCTGCGGCTGCTGAGCCTGCTGGGGCTGCTGCGGCTGCTGGCCCGGCAGACCCGGCTGACCCTGCGGGACGACCGGGTTCTCGCGGAGCGCCTTGCCGACCTGACGGGTGGGCAGGCCGCCGGTGCGTCCGCCGGGCGCACCGGGAGCGGTCGGGGCACCCGGCGCCGCCGGGGCGGCCGGACCGCCCTGGCCGAGCTGCGGGCGGCCCTGCGGGGCACCGCCGGCCGGGCCCTGGCCGAGCGCGGCCGGACCGCCCTGGCCGGCCGGCATCTGGCGCTGCTGGCGCGGCGTCGGGGCGACCCCGCGCTGCTGCTTGGCCTGCGCCGGACCGGGGCGGCCGGCGGTGCGGCGGTCGGCGGAGTTGGTGACGTCCACCGGGAGCATGACGAGCGCGGTGGTGCCACCGGAGTCGCTGGGGCGCAGCTGGATGCGGATGCCGTGTCGCAGGGACAGGCGGCCGACCACGAAGAGGCCCATGCGGCGGGAGACGGAGACGTCCACCGTCGGCGGGTTGGCGAGGCGCTCGTTGATCTCGGCGAGGTCGTCGGGGCTCAGGCCGATGCCGGTGTCGTGGATCTCGACCAGCACGCGGCCGTCGGGCAGCGCGTGGCCGGTGACCCGGACGCGGGTCTGCGGGCTGGAGAACGAGGTGGCGTTCTCCAGCAGCTCGGCGAGCAGGTGGACGAGGTCGTTGACGACGCGGCCGGCGACCTCGGCCGACGGCACCGCGGCGAGTTCGATGCGCTCGTACTGCTCCACCTCGGACGCGGCGGCGCGGAGCACGTCGACCAGCGGGACGGGGCGGGTCCAGCGGCGGCCCGGGTCCTCGCCCGCGAGGACGAGGAGGTTCTCGCCGTTGCGGCGCATGCGGGTCGCGAGGTGGTCGAGCTTGAAGAGGTTGGCGAGCTGGTCCGGGTCCGCCTCGCGGCTCTCCAGCTCGGAGATGAGCGACAGCTGGCGCTGGATGAGGCCCTGGCTGCGGCGCGAGAGGTTGGTGAACATCGCGTTGATGTTGCCGCGGAGGAGGGCCTGCTCGGCGGCGAGGCGGACGGCCTCGCTGTGCACCATGTCGAACGCGTGGGCCACGTGGCCGATCTCGTCCGTGGAGTCGACGGCGACGGGTTCGACGGTGACGTCGACGTCGTGCGGGTCGCTCTCGGAGAGCGTCTTGACCAGCTCGGGCAGCCGCCGCTCGGCGACGTCCTCGGCCGCGGCCTGCAGGCGGGTCAGCGAGCGCACCATCGAGCGGGCGATCAGACCGGCGCCACCGAGGGCGACGAGCAGCACGAGGGCGACGGCGCCGGCGATGATCAGGGCGTCGGTGTCGGCCTGGGACTGGAGGTCCTGGGCCTTTCCGTCCAGGTTTTCCAGCAGCTTGGACTCGATCCGCTGCTCGGCCTTGATCTTGGCGGTGGCCTTCTCGTACCAGTCCTTGTAGCTGACCGGGTCGGTCTGGTGGATACCGCTCTGCTGGAGGATCGAGCGCGAGTAGCGGTCGGCGTCGGCGACGACGTTGTTGTAGCTCAGCTGCCCGCGCAGGTTGTCCAGGTCGTGCGCGGTGTAGATGTTGTTGAACGTCGTGAGCGCGTTGTCGTACGTCGTGCGCAGGCGGATGCCGAAGGACTCGTCGCTCAGGCTGAGGTCGGGGGCCTTGGGGTTGGCGAGCGCGGCGCTGATCAGCGCGCGCTGCTGCGAGGTCGCGTCCTTGGCCAGCGAGAACTGCTGGAGCGCGCGGGTCGCGACGACCAGGTCCTTGTTGTTCGACGCGAGCGCTATGTCCTGGGTGATGGACAGCAGGTCGCGGATGATCACGTCGTACGCGGTGATCGTCGACTGGATGTTCTGGTTGTTCTGGTACGGCGTGTTGCGCGCGTCCGAGATCGAGTTGAGGTCCTTGCGGATCTGGAACAGCAGCGCCTTGCCGCCGGAGAGTTCGAGGTTCTCGAACTTGTCGGAGGAGGCGGTGAAGGTCCGGCTCAGGTCGTCGGTGGTCTTGCGCGCGGAGACGATGTCGTCGTCCAGCGGGTCGCTCGGCCGGTTGGTGATCGGGCCGGCGCTGATGTCGCGCTCGGTCTGCAGCGCGTCGGCGAGGTTGGTCGCCTTCTTGGCCAGGTCGGACAGGTTGGCCATCTGGGCGAGCTGCTGCGAGGCCTGCATCGAGGTCTGGATGCGCAGGCCACCGAGGACCAGCGAGACCAGGACGGGCAGCGCGAGCAGCGCGATCAGTCGGGTCCGGATCCGCCAGTTGCGCATCGCGAGCCGGCTCAGACCGGTGGCGCGGCGCCTGGTGAGGGACGTGCGGAGCTTGTCGCGGGCGGATTTCCGGTCCTGGCTGTCCTGCTCCGGGCGGCCGGTGCCCTCGGGCGTCGGCGGTTCGGCCGGGCCACCGGGGGCCGCCGCCGGCTGGGGGGCTGCCACAGGCTCGCGCGACTCCGGGTTCCCCGCGGCGCCGCTACCCCTCTTGAAACGTCCCTGCACTGGCGTCGCAACCTCTGGACCGGGCGTCCCGCCGCGTTGCCACGGCCTGGACGGTGTCGAGTTTCCATCCGCACCCCGGCCGGTCCGGGAGAGCGGGCACCGGGGTGGACTGCTCCCTACCCACGGTCCGTGGCATTCCAGCACAGCGAGGGAATCCCAACAAGGGCCGCCGGGAACCATCGGTCACGGCTACCGACCGCGTGCGCGGTTTCACGGACTGTGCGGTAACCGGACCGGAATACCGCCTTTTTCGGACACTCGTCCGATACATGCCAACGGGACCCTAGATCGACAAGAGTCGCAGACCTGCCGGAATGCCCGGTATCGGTGTTTTGTCGGGAAATCCCGTTCCGGCGAAATGTCGGATATCGGAGATTTGCAGACCTATTTGTGAGCAAAATCACAGGCGAATGTGTAGCTTTGGTCACGGTCCCTGTGGAATGAGATCTCGTAACCTGACTGCATCCGGAGCACGGCCCCGATCAGCCTGCCCAGAATCCCTCCGAATCAATCGGACTCACTCAGGCCGTGCCGCCGCCGTCGTGGCGCGCCCGGCCGCGAACACGAGGTGCTGACTCGATGTCCCAGGCGAAGAAGGCCACCAAGTCCACGCTGCCCTGCCGCTCCACGGCGAACCCGCGCCGGACCACGCTGGCCTCGGTCGAGGACTTCAGCAAGATCCCCGGCGCCCGCAAGCCCGAGGACAAGGCCGTCACCTACTCGACCGACCTGCCCGGCA
This sequence comes from Kitasatospora sp. NPDC059408, assembly GCF_042751525.1. Classification (NCBI taxonomy): domain Bacteria; kingdom Bacillati; phylum Actinomycetota; class Actinomycetes; order Kitasatosporales; family Streptomycetaceae; genus Kitasatospora; species Kitasatospora sp. NPDC059408. The sequence continues at coordinate 3,431 of NZ_JBHYWI010000134.1, read as the reverse complement.
ACACCGCGAACCCGCGCCGCACCCAGCTGATGGTCGCGCCGGTGGCCGTGCCGCAGGACTGATCCCGCCCCGCGCCGCGCGAAGGGCGCCGCAGCCGTCGAACCGGCCGCGGCGCCCTTCGCGTTCGCGCGCCGGGACCGCCGGGCCGGCCACGCCCGGACGGCGCCCGCGCCGAACAGGCCCGAAGCGGCCGGGGGAGGGCCCACGCGATAGCCTGGTCGACGATTGACGGGGCCGCGCCCACGCCGGGCGGGGCGCCCACCAGCGCCCGGGGGGCGCCCCGGGCGGCCGACGAAGCGAGGGGTAGTCCAGCCGTGCGCATTGCGAGGTTTTCCGTCCGGGAAGGGAGCCCTGCCGCCGGCAGCGTCTCCTTCGGCGTCGTGGAGGGGGACCCGGCCCGGCCGGAGTCGCTGGTCGTCCACGCCCTGGCCGGCCACCCGTTCGGCCAGCCGCAACCCACCGGCGAGAGCTACCGCTTCCAGGACGTCCGGCTGCTCAGCCCGATGCTCCCCAACAAGATCGTGGCGGTCGGCCGCAACTACGCGGCCCACGCGGCGGAGATGGGCGGCGGCGTCCCGGACGTCCCGCTCACCTTCTTCAAGCCGTCCACCTCGGTGATCGGCCCGACCGAGAGCATCGCCTACCCGCCGTTCTCCTCGGACGTCCACCACGAGGCCGAACTCGCCGTGGTGATCGGCCGGATGTGCCGCGAGGTCCCGCTGGAGCGGGTGCCCGAGGTGATCCTCGGCTACACCTGCGCCAACGACGTGACCGCCCGCGACGTCCAGCAGCGCGAGGGCCAGTGGGCCCGGGCCAAGGGCTTCGACACCGCCTGCCCGCTCGGCCCCTGGATCGAGACCGACGTCGACCCGGGCGACCTCGCGATCACCTGCACGGTCAACGGCGAGCTCCGCCAGAGCGGGCGCACCTCCCAGATGGTCCGCTCGGTGGCCGAGCTGATCGTCCACATCTCCGAGGCCATGACGCTGCTGCCCGGCGACGTCATCCTCACCGGCACACCCGCTGGGGTGGGCCCCGTCAACGTCGGCGACGAGGTCGCCGTCTCCATCGAAGGCATCGGCACTCTCGCCAACAAGGTGATCAAGCGTGGCTAACACTGACCCGGCCGTCCGGGTTCGCTTCTGTCCCTCCCCGACCGGCAACCCCCACGTGGGCCTGGTCCGCACCGCCCTCTTCAACTGGGCCTACGCCCGCCACAACGGCGGCACGCTGGTCTTCCGGATCGAGGACACCGACGCGGCCCGCGACTCCGAGGAGTCGTACGAGCAGCTGCTCGACGCGATGCGCTGGCTCGGCTTCGACTGGGACGAGGGCCCGGAGGTCGGCGGTCCGCACGCGCCGTACCGCCAGTCGCAGCGGATGGACATCTACGCGGACGTCGCCCGCCGCCTGCACGAGGCCGGCCACGCCTACCACTGCTACTGCAGCACCGAGGAGCTGGACGCCCGCCGCGAGGCCGCCCGCGCGGCCGGCAAGCCCTCCGGCTACGACGGGCACTGCCGGGACCTGACGGACGACCAGGTCGCCGTCTACAAGCTGGAGAAGCGCGAGCCGATCCTGCGCTTCCGGATGCCCGACAAGACCATCGCGTTCGACGACCTGGTCCGCGGCACGCTCAGCTTCGAGCCGGAGAACGTGCCGGACTACGGCATCGTCCGGGCCAACGGCGCCCCGCTGTACACCCTGGTGAACCCGGTCGACGACGCCCTCATGGGCATCACGCACGTGCTGCGCGGCGAGGACCTGCTGTCCTCCACCCCGCGCCAGATCGCGCTGTACGAGGCGCTCGCCGGGATCGGCGTGGGCACCGGCGCCACCCCGCGCTTCGGCCACCTGCCGTACGTGATGGGCGAGGGCAACAAGAAGCTCTCCAAGCGCGACCCGCAGGCCTCGCTGAACCTGTACCGCGAGCGCGGCTTCATCCGCGAGGGCCTGCTCAACTACCTTTCCCTGCTGGGCTGGTCGCTGGCCGACGACCGTGACATCTTCGACACGGACGAGCTGATCGCGGCCTTCGACATCGCGAAGGTCAACTCCAACCCGGCCCGCTTCGACCTGAAGAAGTGCGAGGCGATCAACGCCGAGCACGTCCGCAAGCTGGCCCCGGAGGACTTCGTCCGCCGCCTGGTGCCGTACCTGCAGGCCCCCGGCCTGCTGCCGGCCGAGCCCACCGCCGAGCAGCTGGACCTGCTCGCCAAGGTGGCGCCGCTCACCCAGGAGCGGATGGTCGTGCTGAGCGAGATCGTCAACATGGCCGGCTTCCTCTTCGTCGACCCGGCCGACTTCGCGGTCGACCCGGACGACGCCGCCAAGGCGCTGACCGCGGACTCCCGCCCGGTGCTGGAGGCCAGCATCAAGGCGCTGGAGGAGCTCGGGGACTTCACCCCGGAGCCGATCCAGGCCGCGCTGCGCGAGGCGCTGGTGGAGGGGCTGGGCATCAAGCCCAAGTTCGCCTTCACGCCGCTGCGGGTGGCCGTCACCGGCCGCCGGGTCTCGCCGCCGCTGTTCGAGTCGATGGAGCTCCTCGGCCGCCCCGAGACGCTGCGTCGCCTGCGTTCCGCCCTGGACGCCCTGCCGGCCGCCTGAACGGGCCGCTGAGCGCGCCCGCGGGCCCGGCCTGGTGCCGGGCCCGCGGCGTACCCGGAGGTCATCCGCCGGCCCCCCGGACGCTGCCTGGGGTTATCGATTTTGGAGCCAGGGCAGACGTCGGGTAATGTTCTTTCTGCGCCGCCCGGGAGGGAACGGACGAGGGAGCGAAAGCCCCCCGGCCGGGACCGAGCGAGAGGCGCAACGCCTGAGAGGATCCGACGAGGGTTCAACTCTGGTGGGGTATGGTGTAATTGGCAGCACGAGTGATTCTGGTTCATTTAGTCTAGGTTCGAGTCCTGGTACCCCAGCGCAGTACCGCAGTAACAGCACCACCGCAGGACAAGTGAAGATCAAGCCCCCGTTGTGTAGCGGCCTAGCACGCTGCCCTCTCACGGCAGTAGCGCCGGTTCGAATCCGGTCGGGGGTACTGATCCCGCAAGGGATCACCTGGAAAGCCCCCGTTGTGTAGCGGCCTAGCACGCTGCCCTCTCACGGCAGTAGCGCCGGTTCGAATCCGGTCGGGGGTACTGATCCCGCAAGGGATCGCCAGGAAGCCCCCGTTGTGTAGCGGCCTAGCACGCTGCCCTCTCACGGCAGTAGCGCCGGTTCGAATCCGGTCGGGGGTACCAGAGCAGGAAGCCGGTGGGCTCGCCCACCGGCGCTTGCTTTGTGTTGGGGTATGGTGTAATTGGCAGCACGAGTGATTCTGGTTCATTTAGTCTAGGTTCGAGTCCTGGTACCCCAGCCAGAAAAGGAAGGCCCCGGTTTCCCGGGGTCTTTTTCGTTTTGTCCCCGCAGTACCGCATGGAAAAGCCCGGCGG
>NZ_JBHYWI010000133.1:0-15061 GCF_042751525.1 Kitasatospora sp. NPDC059408 | reverse complement strand
CCTCACCACCGCCCACGCCCACCTCCACACCCACGGACACACCACCCCCACCCCCACCGGAAACCCCACACCCCTCCCCACCTACGCGTTCCAGCAGCAGTCCTACTGGCTGCCCACCACCCACGCCCTCGGCGACCTGAACGCCGCAGGCGTCACGGCCTCCGGCCATCCGCTGCTCGGCGCCACGGTCGCCCTGTCCGACGGTGACGGCCTGCTGCTCACCGGCGTGCTGTCGCTCCGCACCCACCCGTGGCTCGCCGACCACCGGATCGCGGGCCAGGTCCTGCTCCCCGGAACGGCCTTCGTCGAGCTGGCCTCCGAGGCCGCACTGCAGACCGGCCAGGACCGCATCGAGGAACTCACGCTGGAGAGCCCGCTGGTCCTGCCGACGACCGGGGCCGTTCAGCTCCAGGTGGTGGTCGGGGGTCCCGACGCCCGCGGTGAGCGGCCCTTCAGCATCAACTCCCGTGCGGACCGGGCCGAGGACCAGCCGTGGACCCGGCACGCCGGCGGTGTCCTGGGCACGGGAACGGACACCGCCCGGACGGCGCCCGCGAGTTGGCCACCGGCCGGGGCGGAGCCGGTCGACGTCTCCGACCTCTACGAACGGCTGGCCGGGCTGGGCTACGAGTACGGCGACGAGTTCCAGGGCCTCCAGGCCGCCTGGCGCCTCGGCACGGAGACCTTCGCCGAGGTCGTGCTGTCGGAGGCGCAGCAGTCCGAGGCCCACCGGTACGGCGCGCACCCCGCGCTGCTGGATGCCGCCCTGCACGCGGTCGTGATGGACGGCGACGGGGACGGACGGACCCCGCGCCTGCCGTTCGCCTGGAGCGGCGTCGGCCTGAGCGCCGTGGGTGCCCAGGCCCTGCGGGTGCGGGTGTCGCCGGTCGGCGAGGACTCCGTCGCGCTGGCCTTCTTCGATCCGGCCGGCGAGCCCGTCGGCGCGGTCGAAACGCTGACCCTGCGGGCCGTCCACCGGGACGCCCTCGCCCCGCGCGACGAGGCGGCCGCGAACTCGCTCTACCAGGTGGAGTGGGTTCCGGTGGCCGCCCCCGCCGCCGCGCCGACCGCCCCGCAGCGGTGGGCCGTCGTCGGCCGGTCGGCCGTCCTGCCGGCCGGGCTGGACGTCGACCGGTACGCGGACCTGGCCGATCTGTGCGCGGCCGTCAACGCCGGAAGCCCGGCGCCCACCGTCGTCCTCGCCCCGCTCTCCGTCCCGTCCGACGTCGAGCCCGGATCCGAATCCGACGCTCCGACGCTCGCTCGCCGTCTGGCACTGGACGCCCTCCTGCTCGTCCAGGAGTGGCTGGCGGCCGAGCAGTTGTCCGGCGCTCGCCTGGTGGTCGCCACCCAGGGCGCGGACGGTGACCCGCGACTCGCCACCGTCCAGGGCCTGTTGAGGTCGGCGCAGTCCGAGAACCCCGGGCGCTTCGTGCTCGCCGAGGTGGACGGCAGCGCGGCGTCCTGGCAACTCCTGCCGCAGGCGCTGTCCACCGGAGAGCCCGAACTCCTGCTGCGAAACGACGCGTTGTCCGCCCCGCGGCTGATCCGGGCGACCTCCGCCGAAGCCGACCGCACGGCCTTCACCGAGAACGGCACCGTCCTGATCACCGGCGCGACCGGCACCCTCGGCGCCCACCTCGCCCGGCACCTGGTCACCGAGCACGGCGTCCGGCACCTGCTGCTCGTCAGCCGCAGCGGCCCCAACGCCACCGGCGCCACCGAACTCGCCGCCGAACTCGCAGAGCAGGGCGCCCTGGCGACCATCGCGGCCTGCGACACCGCGGACCGCGACGCCCTCGCCGAGCTCCTCGCCACCGTGCCGGCCGAGCACCCCCTCACCGCCGTCGTGCACGCGGCCGGCGTGCTGGACGACGGAATCGTCACCACCCTCACCGCCGAGCGGCTGGACACGGTGCTGCGCCCCAAGGTCGACGCGGCCTGGCACCTCCACGAGCTGACCCGTTCGCTCGCCCTCACGTCGTTCGTCCTCTTCTCGTCGGTCTCCGGCATCATCGGCAACCCCGGCCAGGCCAACTACGCCGCCGCCAACACCTTCCTCGATGCGCTCGCCCGCACGCGGCGCGCGGAGGGGCTGCCCGCGGTCAGCCTCGCCTGGGGCCTGTGGGACCAGCAGGACGGCATGGCAGGCGAGCTCTCCGACGCCGACCGCGCCAGGATGAGCCGCAACGGCGTCGCGGCGATGCCGACCCCGGAGGGCCTCGCCCTGCTGGACCAGGCGCTCCGGCTCGACCGGGCCGAACTGGTACCGGCCAGGCTCAGCACCGCGGTGCTGCGCGCGCAGGCCGAGGCCGGCACCCTGCCGCCGCTCTTCCGCACGCTCGTCCGCGCCGTCCCCCGGCGGGCCGCCGCCCTGACGGCAGCCCCGTCCGCCCTCGGCGACCGGCTGGCCCGGCTCCCGGAGGAGGAACAGCGCGCGGCGGTCCTGGAGCTCGTCCGGAAGGTCACGGCGACCGTGCTCGCCCACCCGGACCCGGCGGCCCTCGACACCGAACGGGCCTTCAAGGACCTCGGCTTCGACTCCCTCACCTCGGTGGAGCTGCGCAACCAGCTGAACACCGCGACCGGGCTCCGGCTGCCGACCACCCTCGTCTTCGACCACCCGACCCCCGCCGCCCTCGCGCTCTTCGTGCAGACCGCGGCCCTGGGCCGGCCCGCCACGACGGCGCCGGTGGCGGCCGCGGTGGCCACGGACGGCGATCCGATCGTGATCGTCGGCATGGCCTGCCGCTACCCCGGCGGCGTCACCTCACCCGAGGACCTGTGGCGCCTGGTCACCGAGGGCCGCGACGCCATCACCACCTTCCCCGACAACCGCGGCTGGGACCTGGAGAACCTCTACCACCCCGACCCCGACCACCCCGGCACCTCCTACAGCCGCGAAGGCGGCTTCCTCCACGACGCCGCCGACTTCGACCCCGACTTCTTCGGCATCAGCCCCCGCGAAGCCCTCGCCATCGACCCCCAGCAGCGGCTCCTGCTGGAAGTCGCCTGGGAAGCCCTGGAACGCGCCGGCATCACCCCCGACACCCTCCGCGGCACCCGCACCGGCGTCTTCACCGGCGTCATGTACGACGACTACGGCGCACGACTGCGACCGGCACCGGAGGGATTCGAGGGGTACGTCGGCAACGGCAGCATGCCGAGCGTGGCGTCCGGCCGGCTGTCCTACACCTTCGGTTTCGAGGGCCCGGCGGTCACCGTCGACACCGCGTGCTCCTCCTCCCTCGTCGCCCTGCACCTGGCCGCCCAGGCCCTGCGCAACGGCGAGTGCGACCTCGCCCTCGCCGGCGGCGTCACCGTCATGGCCACCCCCAGCACCTTCGTCGAGTTCAGCCGCCAGCGCGGACTCGCCGCCGACGGCCGCTGCAAGCCCTTCTCCGACGGTGCCGACGGCACCGCCTGGGCCGAAGGCGCCGGACTCCTCCTCGTCGAGCGCCTCTCCGACGCCCGCCGCAACGGCCACCCCGTGCTCGCCGTGGTCCGCGGCACCGCCGTCAACCAGGACGGTGCCAGCAACGGTCTCACCGCACCCAACGGACCCTCCCAAGAGAGGGTGATCCGCCAGGCCCTCGCCAACGCGCGGCTCACTGCGGACGAGGTCGACGCGGTCGAGGCACACGGCACCGGCACCGCGCTCGGCGACCCGATCGAGGCCCAGGCCCTGCTGGCCACCTACGGGCAGGACCGGGAGACGCCTCTCCTGCTGGGCTCGCTCAAGTCGAACATCGGGCACAGCCAGGCCGCCGCCGGCGTCGGTGGCATCATCAAGATGGTCGAGGCGATGCACCACGGCGTGCTGCCCAAGACCCTGCACCTCGGCCGGCCGTCCTCGCACGTCGACTGGACCGCGGGCTCCGTCGAACTCCTGGCGGATCACCAGGAGTGGCCGGAGACCGGTCGGCCGCGCCGGGCCGGCGTGTCGTCCTTCGGCATCAGCGGCACCAACGCCCACGTCATCCTCGAACACGTGCCCGTGGCTGACGCTGCTACCGAGCCGGAGGTTCCGGGGAGCGCCGTCCACACCTGGGCGCTGTCCGCCAAGACCGAACCCGCACTCCAAGCCCAGGCCGCACGCCTGCTCACCTTCCTCCACGAACACCCCGACACCAACCCGGCCGCGATCGCCCACTCCCTGGCCACCACCCGCACCGCGTTCGAGCACCGGGGCGTCGTCATCGGCAGCGACCTCGACGAACTCACCCACGCTTTGGAGCAGTTGGCCGACGGCGAGGCCTCGCCGAACGTCGTGCGCGGGACGGCGGCCGGTTCCGGCAAGCTCGCCTTCCTCCTCTCCGGCCAGGGCTCCCAGCGCGCCGGCGCAGGCCGCGAACTCTACGAAACCCAACCCGTCTTCGCCGCTGCACTCGACCGCGTCCTCGCACTGCTGGAACCGGGACTTCGGGAGATCATGTTCGCCGAACCCGGCACACCCCAGGCCGAACTCATCAACGACACCCGCCACACCCAACCCGCCCTCTTCGCCCTCCAGACCGCCCTCTACCGGCTCCTGGAACACCAGGGCATCACCCCCGACTACCTCCTCGGGCACTCCATCGGCGAAGTCACCGCCGCCCACCTCGCCGGCATCCTGAACCTCGAAGACGCCACCACCCTCGTCACCGCACGCGCCCGCCTCATGGCCGACCTTCCGCGCGAAGGCGGCATGATCGCCGTCCAGGCCACCGAAGAACAGATCCTCCCCCTCCTCAACCAGCACGTCTCCATCGCCGCCATCAACGGCCCCCACTCACTCGTCGTCTCCGGCGACACCGACACCATCGACCTCACGGGATACCGCACCCGTGCTCTCACGGTCAGCCACGCCTTCCACTCCCCGCGCATGGACGGCATGCTCGACGAGTTCCTCACCGTCGCGAGCGCTCTGACGTATCACCCGGCGACAATCCCGGTCGTCTCCAACGTCACCGGAGAGCTCGCCACCAACGAACTCCACGACCCCCACTACTGGGTCCAGCACGTCCGCGGCACCGTCCGCTTCCACCACGGCCTCACCACCCTCACCCACCACAACACCACCACCCACCTCGAACTCGGCCCCACCACCACCCTCACCACCCTCACCGGACCCACCGCCACCCCCACACTCCGACCCAACCGACCCGAAAACCACACCCTCACCACCGCCCACGCCCACCTCCACACCCACGGACACACCGCCCCCACCCCCACACGACACCAGACAAACCCCACACCCCTCCCCACCTACGCGTTCGAGAACCAGACCTACTGGCTCAACCCCCCGTCCTCCGCACCCGACCTCACCCGCGCAGGTCTGACCGCCACGCAGCACCCGCTGATCAGCGCCGCGATCGAGCAGGCCGACAGCCAGGCCGTGCTCCACACCGGTCGGCTCTCGCTCGCCACCCACCCCTGGCTCGCCGACCACGCCATCCTCGACGCCGTGCTCTTCCCCGGAGCGGGCTTCGTCGAACTGGCCCTCCAGGCCGGACGCCGTCTCGGCCTGAACCGGGTCGAGGACCTGACCCTCGAAAGCCCGCTGGTCCTGCCGCCGGAGGAGGGTCTTCAGCTCCAGGTCATCCTCGCCGAGGCCGACGACCTGGGCCGGCACCCGTTCTCGGTCCACGCCCGCACGACCGACGGCGAGTGGGCCCGCCACGCCGGTGGCCTGCTGGCCACCGCCCGTCCGGCGGCGCAGGCCGGCGACCACGGCCTGGACGGCGCCTGGCCGCCGGCCGGGGCGGTTCCGGTCGACCTCGCCGAGCTCTCCGAGCAGCTACTCGAACAGGGCTACCAGTACGGGCCGGTGTTCTCCGGCCTGAGCGCGGCCTGGCGGCACGGCGGGGACTACCTCGCGGAGGTCGTCCTGCCGGACGGCACCGACGCCGACCGGTACGACCTGCACCCGGCGCTGCTCGACGCGGCGATCCGCCTGCTGACCCTCGACAACGAACCCGGCCGGCTGCGGCTGCCGTTCTCCTGGTCCGGCCTCACGCTGCACGCCTCGGGCGCCCACGCCGTACGCGTGCGCCTCACCCGGACCGGGGAGAACACGGTCGGCCTGCGGATCGTCGACACCGACGGCGCTCCCGTCGTGTCCGTCGAGACCCTGCTGGTCCGCCCGGTGGAGGCCGCGCAGCTCACGCGGAACACCCGCGACCTGCTGTACCGGCTGGACTGGAAGCCGGTCCTCCTCCAGGGCTCCGCCGAGCCCGCCGACCGGCCGCTCGCGGCCGAGGCGTTCCGCTGGCCGTCCGACGGCGGCACGACGACCGTCGAGCCGATCGCACTGTCCGCGCCGTCGTCCGCCGAGCCCCAGGACATCCTGCTGCCGTGCATCTCCGCCGGCACCGACGACCCGGCGGCGGAAGCGCTCGCGCTGACCGGGCGGGTCCTCTCCCAGCTCCAGGCCTGGACCACGGCCGACCGTCCGCACCCCGGCCGCCTGGTCGTCCTCACCCGTGGCGCCGTCGCGACCGAGCCCGGCGAGCGCGTGTCCGACCTCGCCGCCGCCGCCGTTCGCGGCCTGGTCCGGACCGCGCAGTCGGAGCACCCGGACCGCTTCGTCCTGGTGGACACCGACGACACCGACGGCTCGCTCCGCAACCTCCACGCCGCCCTGGCCTCCGGCGAACCGGAGTTCGCGCTCCGGGACGGCAAGCTGCTGGTGCCGCGGCTGGCCCCGGCGACCGTGCCGGACCTCCCGGCCCGGCCCGTCGCCGCCGAGGGCACCGTCCTCATCACCGGTGCGACCGGCGCGCTGGGATCCCTGACGGCCCGCCACCTCGTCACCACGCACGGCGCGCGCCACCTGCTACTGCTCAGCCGACGCGGCCCCGCCGCCGAAGGTGCCGACCAACTCGCAAAGGAATTGCGTGACTTGGGCGCCGAGGTCCGGATCGCCGCGTGCGACGTGACGGACCCGGCCTCGCTCGACGCGGTGCTCGCGACCGTCCCGAGCGCCCATCCCCTCACCGCCGTCGTCCACACGGCAGGCGTCCTGGACGACGGCACCCTGGACTCGCTGACCCTGGACCGGCTCGACGGCGTCCTGCGCCCCAAGCTCGCCGCCTGGAACCTGCACCGCGCCACTGCGGACCTTCCGCTCACCGCCTTCGTCCTGTTCTCGTCCGTCTCCGGCACCACCGGCACCCCCGGCCAGGCCAACTACGCCGCCGCCAACACCTTCCTCGACGGCCTCGCCCAGTACCGACGGGCCGCCGGCCTGCCCGCGACCTCCCTGGCCTGGGGACTGTGGGCCGAGGGCGGCGCGATGACCGACACGCTGACCCGGGCCGACCTGGCCCGCCTCAACCGAGGCGGCATCGCCGCACTCACCGCGGACGAGGGCCTGGCCCTGCTCGACGCCGCCCTCGCCAGCGACGAGGCGCACCTCGCGCCGGTGCGGCTCGACCGGGCCGCACTGCGCGCACAGGCCGCCGGAGGCACCCTGGCGCCCGTCCTGCGCGGCCTGGTCCGCTCCCCCGCCCGACCCGCCGCCACGGCGGCACCGGCGAACTCCCTGGCAGCCCGGCTCGCCGGACTGACCGCCCAGGAGCGCGACCGGTTGCTGCTCGACACGGTCCGCACGACCGTGGCCACGGTCCTCGCCCACGCCACGCCCGAGACCATCGACCCGGACCGGGGCTTCAACGAGATCGGCTTCGACTCGCTCACCGCCGTCGAACTGCGCAACCGCCTGAACGCCGGCACCGGCCTGCGCCTGCCCGCCACCCTCGTCTTCGACTACCCGACACCGCACGCGCTCGCCGCCCACCTCGGGGCCGAGTTGGCCGGCACCGAACCCGGCGACACCCCGGTGACCCCCGTGGTCCCGAGGTCCGACGACGAACCGATCGCCATCGTCTCGATGGCCTGCCGCTTCCCCGGCGGCGTCGAATCGCCCGAGGACCTGTGGCGGCTGGTCACCGAGGGCCGCGACGCCATCACCGACTTCCCCGACAACCGCGGCTGGGACCTGGAGAACCTCTACCACCCCGACCCCGACCACCCCGGCACCTCCTACGCCCGTCACGGCGGATTCCTCGACGCCGCCGACCGGTTCGACCCGGCCTTCTTCGGCATGTCCCCCCGCGAGGCGCTCGCGACCGACCCCCAGCAGCGGCTCCTGCTGGAGACCGCCTGGGAGACCTTCGAACGGGCCGGCCTCACCCCGGCCACGCTGCGCTCGACCCCCACCGGCGTCTTCACCGGTGTGATGTACAACGACTACGGCTCGCGCCACCACACCGCTCCCGAGGGCTACGAGGGCTACCTCGTCACCGGCAGCGCGGGCAGCGTGGCGTCCGGTCGGCTGTCCTACACCTTCGGTCTGGAGGGCCCGGCGGTCACCGTCGACACCGCGTGCTCGTCCTCGCTCGTCGCCCTGCACCTGGCCGCCCAGGCCCTGCGCAACGGCGAGTGCACGCTGGCGCTGGCCGGCGGCGTCACCGTCATGGCCACCCCGGCCACGTTCATCGAGTTCAGCCGCCAGCGCGGCCTCTCCGCCGACGGCCGCTGCAAGGCCTTCTCGGCCGACGCCGACGGCACCGGCTGGGGCGAGGGTGCAGGCCTCCTGCTCCTGGAGCGCCTCTCCGACGCCGAGCGCAACGGCCACCCCGTGCTCGCCGTCCTGCGCGGCTCGGCCGTCAACCAGGACGGCACGAGCAGCCAGCTGTCCGCGCCCAACGGGCCCTCCCAGCAGCGCGTGATCCGCCAGGCCCTCGCCGGCGCGCGGCTCACGGCGGGCGAGGTCGACGCGGTCGAGGCGCACGGCACCGGCACCAGCCTCGGCGACCCGATCGAGGCCCAGGCCCTGCTGGCCACCTACGGGCAGGACCGGGAGACGCCCCTGCTGCTGGGCTCGCTCAAGTCGAACATCGGGCACACCCAGGCGGCAGCAGGTGTCGCCGGCGTCATCAAGATGGTCGAGGCCATGCGCCACGGCGTGCTGCCCAAGACCCTCTACGCGGACGAGCCCTCGCCGCACGTCGACTGGACCGCGGGGTCCGTGGAACTGCTCACCGAGCAGCGGGAGTGGCCGGAGACCGGTCGGCCGCGCCGGGCCGGCGTGTCGTCCTTCGGCATCAGCGGCACCAACGCCCACGTCATCCTGGAGCATGTCCCCGCGGCTGACGCCGACACCGACAGCGAGCCGGAGGCCCCGGGCGCCGTCCACACCTGGGCACTGTCCGCCAAGACCGAACCCGCACTCCAGGCCCAGGCCGCACGCCTGCTCACCTTCCTCCACGAACACCCCGACACCAACCCGGCCGCGATCGCCCACTCCCTCGCCACCACCCGCACCGCGTTCGAGCACCGGGCCGTCGCCATCGGCAGCGACCTCGACGAACTCACCCACGCTCTACGGACGCTGGCCGACGGCGAGGCCTCGCCGAACGTCGTGCGGGGGACGGCGGCCGGATCCGGCAAGCTCGCCTTCCTGCTCTCCGGCCAGGGCTCCCAGCGTGCCGGCGCAGGCCGCGAACTCTACGAAACCCAACCCGTCTTCGCCGAGGCACTCGACCGCGTCCTCGCACTGCTGGAACCGGGACTTCGGGACATCATGTTCGCCGAACCCGGCACCCCCCAGGCCGAACTCATCAACGACACCCGCCACACCCAACCCGCCCTCTTCGCCCTCCAGACCGCCCTCTACCGACTCCTGGAACACCAGGGCATCACCCCCGACTACCTTCTCGGGCACTCCATCGGCGAAGTCACCGCCGCCCACCTCGCCGGCATCCTGAACCTCCAAGACGCCACCACCCTCGTCACCGCACGCGCCCGCCTCATGGCCGACCTCCCCCGCGAAGGCGGCATGATCGCCGTCCAGGCCACCGAGCAACAGATCCTCCCCCTCCTCAACGACCGCGTCTCCATCGCCGCCATCAACGGCCCCCAATCACTCGTCGTCTCCGGCGACACCGACACCATCGACCTCACCGGATACCGCACCCGTGCTCTCACCGTCAGCCACGCCTTCCACTCCCCCCACATGGACGGCATGCTCGACGACTTCCACACCATCACCAGCGGCCTCACCTACCACCCCGCCAAAATCCCCGTCGTCTCCAACATCACCGGAGAACTCACCACCAACGAACTCCGCGACCCCCACTACTGGGTCCAGCACGTCCGCGGCACCGTCCGCTTCCACCACGGCCTCACCACCCTCACCCACCACAACACCACCACCCACCTCGAACTCGGCCCCACCACCACCCTCACCACCCTCACCGGACCCACCGCCACCCCCACACTCCGACCCAACCGACCCGAAAACCACACCCTCACCACCGCCCACGCCCACCTCCACACCCACGGACACACCACCCCCACCCCCACCGGAAACCCCACACCCCTCCCCACCTACGCGTTCCAGCAGCAGTCCTACTGGCTGCCCACCACCCACGACAGCAGCGACGCAGACGGCCTCGGGCTCAGCTCCGCCGGGCACCCGCTGCTCGGTGCCGCCGTCGAACAGGCGGACGGCGAAGGCCTGTTGCTCACCGGCCGGCTCTCCAGGGGCGCCCACCCGTGGCTCACCGACCACGCTCTCGGCGGCAACGTCGTCTTCCCCGGCGCGGGAATCGTCGAGCTGCTGTTGCACGCGGGCGACACCCTCGACGTGCCGCGGATCGACGACCTCACCCTGGAGAGCCCGCTGGTGCTCCCGGCCGAGGGTTCCCTCGCGATCCAGGTGACCGTCTCGGCCGCGGACGGCTCCGGCCGACGTGCCGTCGGTGTGCACTCGCGCGGCGCGGACGCTCCCTGGACCCGCCACGCCACCGGCACTCTGGCACCCGCCGACCCCGCGGCTCCGGAGCCGCTCGGCGGCGCTTGGCCGCCGGCCGGCGCGACTCCCGTCGACGTCTCCGACCTGTACGGCCGGCTCGGCGACCTCGGCTACCAGTACGGTCCCGTCTTCCAGGGGCTCCGGGCGGCCTGGCGCCGCGGCGACGAGATCCACGCGGACGTCGCGCTCACGGACGAGTCGACGGCCGCCGGGTACGGCATCCACCCGGCACTGCTGGACTCCGCGCTGCACGGCATCGGACTCGGCCGCGACCTCCAGGGGGAGCTGCCGTTCGCCTGGTCCGGGATCACGCTCCACGCGGCGGGTGCGACGACGCTGCGGGTGACCATCCGGCCCGACGCCAACGGCGCGCTCAGCCTGCACGCCGCCGACGCGACCGGCGCTCCGGTGCTCAGCGTCGATTCCCTCGCGCTGCGCCCGCTCGACCTCGGCGAGCTCGCCGCGGCATCGCGGTCCGACGACCGCCACCTCTACCGGCTGTCCTGGACTCCGCAGCAGACGACTCCGGGCGAGTCGGCCTTCGTCTCCCTCGGCGCCCAACTCGACGGAGCCCGCGCCCACTTCCCCGACATCGACGCGCTGATCGGCGCGGTCGCGAGCGGCACCGAGGTGGCCGGGGCGGTGTACACGATCGCTCCGGCGGGTGATTCGCCCGAGGAACTGCGCGTGGTCACCGACCGGGTGCTGGCCCTCCTGCACCGGTGGCTCGCCGAGGACGCCCTCGTCGACAGCCGGTTGGTCGTCCTCACCACCGGCGCCACCGGGGAGCGCCCCACCGACCTCGCCGCCGCCGCCGTCTGGGGCCTCGTCCGCTCCGCCCAGAACGAACACCCCAACCGCATCACCCTCCTCGACACCGACACCGACACCACCGAACTCCCCGCCCACATCCCCGACGAGCCCCAACTCGCCCTGCACGACGGCACCTTCCACACCCCGCGACTCACCCGCGTCACCACCGAACCCGGCGCCCTCACCCTCGACCCCGAAGGCACCGTCCTCATCACCGGCGGCACCGGCACCCTCGGCGCCCTCACCGCCCGACACCTCATCACCGAACACGGCGCACGCCACCTCCTCCTGGTCAGCCGCAGCGGCCCCAACGCCACCGGCGCCACCGACCTCACCGCCGAACTCACCTCCCACGGCGCCAAGGTGACCATCACCGCCTGCGACACCGCAGACCGCGACGCCCTCACCGAACTCCTCGCCACGGTGCCGGCCGAACACCCCCTCACCGCCGTCATCCACACCGCCGGCGTCCTCGACGACGGCACCATCACCGCCCTCACCCCCGACCGCCTCGACACCGTCCTACGCCCCAAGGCCGACACCGCCCACCACCTCCACGAACTCACCCGCCACCTCGACCTCCAAGCCTTCGTCCTCTACTCCTCCATCGCCGGCACCATCGGCAACCCCGGCCAAGCCAACTACGCCGCCGCCAACACCTACCTCGACGCCCTCGCCCACCAACGCCACGCCGACGGACTCCCCGCCACCTCCATCGCCTGGGGCCTGTGGGCCGACACCAGCACCATGACCGGCACCCTCCACGAGGCCGACCACGCCCGCCTCAACCGGACCGGCATCGCCCCGATGACCGCCGACGAAGCGCTCACGCTCCTCGACGCCGCCCTGGTCAGTCGGCACCCCAGCACGGTTGCGGCCCGGTTCGACCCGGCCGCCCTCCGGAACCGGGCGAAGGCCGGCACCCTGCCGTCGGTGCTCACGGGCCTCGTACCCCGGACCGAGCGCGGGAACGACGCCCCCCGCACGGCCCCCACCGGCCCGTCGGTGGTCGACCGACTGGCCGGACGCACCTCCGACGAGCAGCTCGCCCTGCTGCTGGAGCTCGTCCGGACGAGCGCCGCGGCCGTCCTGGGACACGCGTCCGGGGACGGCATCGAGGAGCACCGGGCGTTCAAGGACCTCGGCTTCGACTCGCTCGTCGCCGTCGAACTGCGCAACCGGCTCAATGGCTCCACCGGCCTCCGGCTGCCCGCGACCCTGGTGTTCGACCACCCGACACCCCGGGCCCTCGCCGAGGAGCTCCTGGTGCTGCTGGCCCCGGGCGGCGCGGCCGACACCGAACTCTCCCCCGAGGAAGCGGAGGTCCGCCGGATCCTCAACTCCGTCCCCCTGTCCCGGCTCCGTTCCTCGGGCCTGCTCGACCGGCTGCTCAGGCTCACCGAGTCCGACCAGCCGGCGGACGACCCGTCGACCGAACAGCCCGACACCGACGCCATCGACGACATGAGTGCCGAGAGCCTCATCCAGCTCGCCCTTGGCGAATTCCGATCCTGACGAGAGCCGAAGGAGGCACTTTCACATGGCCGCACCAGACGAGAAGGTCGTCGAGGCACTGCGCAGTTCACTGAAGGAGGTCGAGCGGCTCCGCCAGGAGAACCAGGCGCTCGTCGCCGCCGGCAGCGAGCCGATCGCCATCGTGGCGATGAGCTGCCGCTACCCGGGCGGCGTCCGCACGCCCGAGGACCTCTGGCGGTTGGTCGCGGACGGCTCCGACGCCGTCGCCGGCTTCCCGACCGACCGCGGCTGGGACCTGGACGGGCTGTACGACCCCGACCCGGAGCGGTTCGGAACGTCGTACACCCGTGAGGGCGGGTTCCTCGACGACGCGACCGGCTTCGACGCCGAGTTCTTCGGGATCAGCCCCCGCGAGGCGCTGACCATCGACCCGCAGCAGCGCATCCTGCTGGAGATCGCGTGGGAGGCGGTCGAGCGGGCCGGGATCGACCCGACCTCGCTGCGCGGGAGCCGCACCGGCGTCTTCACCGGCATCATGTACGCCGACTACGCGGCCCGCTTCCTGCACCAGCTGCCGGAGGAGTTCGAGGGTTTCCTCGGCAACGGCAGCGCGCCCAGCATCGCCTCCGGCCGCGTGGCCTACACGCTCGGCCTGGAGGGTCCGGCGGTGACCATCGACACCGCGTGCTCCTCCTCCCTGGTGGCCATGCACCTGGCCGCACAGGCGCTGCGCAACGGCGAATGCACGCTGGCACTCGCCGGCGGTGCCACCGTTCTCTCCACACCTGCCCTGTTCGTGGAGTTCAGCCGCCAGCGCGGCCTCGCCGTGGACGGGCGGTGCAAGCCGTTCGCCGCTGCGGCGGACGGCACCGGCTGGGGCGAGGGCGCCGGACTCCTGCTCCTGGAGCGCCTCTCCGACGCCCGGCGCAACGGACACCCCGTGCTCGCCGTCCTGCGCGGCACCGCCGTCAACCAGGACGGCGCCAGCAACGGTCTCACCGCCCCCAACGGCCCCTCCCAGCGACGCGTCATCCGCGCCGCGCTGGCCAACGCCGGACTCATGCCGAGCGAGGTCGACGCGGTGGAGGCGCACGGCACCGGCACGAGCCTCGGCGACCCGATCGAGGCCCAGGCCCTGCTGGCCACCTACGGCCGGAACCGGGCGGAGCGGCAGCCTTTGTGGCTCGGCGGCATCAAGTCGAACATCGGGCACACCCAGGCCGCGGCCGGTGTGGCCGGCGTCATCAAGATGGTCGAGGCCATGCGCCACGGCGTGCTGCCCAAGACCCTGCACGTCGACGAGCCCTCGCCGCACGTCGACTGGACCGCGGGGTCCGTGGAACTGCTCACCGAGCAGCGGGATTGGCCGGAGACCGGGCACCCCCGCCGGGCCGGCGTGTCGTCCTTCGGCATCAGCGGGACCAACGCCCACGTCATCCTGGAGCATGTCCCCGCGGCTGACGCCGACACCGACACCGAGCCGGAGGTCCCGGGCGCCGTCCACACCTGGGCACTGTCCGCCAAGACCGAACCCGCACTCCAGGCCCAGGCCCGCCAACTCCACGCCCTGGTCGCCGAGGACACCGACCTCGGCGCACTCGCCCACTCCCTCGCCACCACCCGCACCGCATTCGAGCACCGGGCCGCCGTGATCGGCACCAGCAGCGAGGACCTCCTCGCCGGACTCCACACCATCGCCAACGGCGAATCCTCCCCGTCGGTCGTGCGCGGGACGGCGGCCGGTTCCGGCAAGCTCGCCTTCCTGCTCTCCGGCCAGGGCTCCCAGCGCGCCGGCGCAGGCCGCGAACTCTACGAAACCCAACCCGTCTTCGCCGCTGCGCTCGACCGCGTCCTCGCGCTACTGGAACCCGGCCTGCGGGACATCATGTTCGCCGAGCCCGGCACACCCCAGGCCGAACTCATCAACGACACCCGCCACACCCAACCCGCCCTCTTCGCCCTCCAGACCGC
>NZ_JBHYWI010000132.1:0-15348 GCF_042751525.1 Kitasatospora sp. NPDC059408 | reverse complement strand
CCTGCGACGCCTAACACCGCGATCCTCACGGCGGAGCTCGTCTGAAGCGTCCGATGTGAATTAGAGACAGGCCCGCGCCGCCGGACCGGGAGGGTTCAGTGGCCGCCCTTGAGGTTGAGCACGACCACCCCGACGATGATCAGGGCGATCCCCGCGATCTGGAGCCTGCCGAGCGACTCGCCGAAGGCGACGACGCCGATCCCGGCGACCGCCGCCGTCCCGGCGCCCGACCAGACCGCGTACGCGACCGAGACCGGGATGTGCTTGAGCGCGCGGCCGAGCAGCGCGAAGGAGAGCACGTAGCCGACGCCCACGCCGACGCTGGGCCAGAACTTCGAGAAGCCCTCGGTGAGCTTGAGGCAGCTGGTCGCGCAGACTTCGCTGAGGATCGCGAGGGCGAGGAGGAGGTAGGGCATGCCGGACTCAAACGGCCTGGTGGGCGCCGAGCTTCCCGAGCAGGGCTAGATCCGCGTTCGCCAGGCTGTCGAGCAGCGTGATCCGGGCGCCGTCCGGCATCGGCGTGGCCGTGGACGGGACGGCGAGCACGGCGCAGCCGGCCGCGCTGGCGGAGGTGACGCCGGTCGGGGTGTCCTCGACGGCGACGCAGGCGGCCGGGTCCAGGCCGAGGCGCTCGGCGGCGGCCAGGTACGGGTCGGGCGCGGGCTTGGTCCGCTCGGTGTCCTCGGCGGCGAGGGTGACGGTGAACCAGTCCCGGCCGATGGTGGACAGGACGAGGTCGACCACCCGGCGCGGCGAGGCGGAGACCAGCGCGGTGGGCACCCGGGCCTCGCGCAGCGAGGCGAGCAGGGCGAGCGCGCCGGGGCGCGGGACCGTCTCGGCGGCGACCTTGCCGGCGAAGGACTCGCCGAGCCGCTCGGCGACCTCGGCCTCGCTCAGCTCGGTGCCGCTGACCCGGTGCAGGTGGGCGGCGGTGTGCTCGACGGCGCGGCCGAGCACCTCCGGGGCGTCCTGGTCGGTGAGCGGGCGGTGCAGCTCCTCGGCGAGCTCGGCGGCGGCCTCCCACCAGAGGTGCTCGGTGTCGACCAGGGTGCCGTCCATGTCGAACAGGACGGCGGCGGGCAGTGCGGATTCGGGCAGTGCGGATTCAGGCATGGCGGATTCAGGCATGGCGGTACCTTCGGTGGATCGTCAGGAGCGAAAAGGGGACGTCACAGGCTCTCAGGCCGAGCGGCGGTCCACCAGTACGGGTCGCTCGGGGAGGGTGAGCGCGGCGCGCGAACCGGCCGGGAGGGCGGCGGCGGCCTCGGTCGGCAGGTCGGCCTTGACCTCGGTGCCGTCGTCCAGGCGGACGGTGAGCCGGGTGACGGCACCCAGGAAGGACGCGGTGACGACGAGGGCCGGGCCGTTCGCGGACGGGGTCAGCGTGACGTTCTCCGGGCGGACCAGCACCTGGAGCTCGCCGTCGACCGGCAGGGCGCCGTCCACGGCGTGCCGGCGGCCGAGCACCTCGACGCCCCCGTCGGTGCGGGTGCACGGGATCCGGCTCATGGTGCCGACGAACTCGGCGACGAACGCGGTGGCCGGGCGCGAGTACAGCTCGTTCGGGCTGGCGCACTGCTCCAGGCGGCCCGCGCGCAGGACGGCGACGCGGTCGGCCATCGACAGCGCCTCCTCCTGGTCGTGGGTGACGAACAGGGTGGTGATCCCGAGCTCCTGCTGGAGGCGGCGGATCTCCTCGCGCAGCTGGAGGCGGACCTTGGCGTCCAGCGCGGACAGCGGCTCGTCGAGCAGCAGGACGCGCGGCTGCAGGGCGAGCGCGCGGGCGAGCGCGATGCGCTGCTGCTGGCCGCCGGACATCTGGTGCGGGTAGTGCCCGGCACGCTGCGGCAGGCCGACGAGCTCCAGCAGCTCCTGGGCGCGCCGCCGGCGCTCGGCCTTGCCGGCGCCGCGCATCCGCAGCCCGAAGGCGACGTTGTCGAGCGCGGTCAGGTGCGGGAAGAGGCTGTAGGACTGGAACACCATGCCCGCGTCGCGCTTGTGCGCCGGGATCGCGGTGATGTCCCGGCCGTCGACGAGGACCTCGCCGGAGTCGTGCTGCTCGAAGCCGGCCAGGATGCGCAGCGCGGTGGTCTTGCCGCAGCCGGACGGGCCGAGCAGGGCGAGCAGTTCGCCCGGGTTGACGGTCAGGTCCAGGCCGTCGAGGGCGGTGGTGGCGCCGAACGAGCGCCGCAGGGAGCGGAATTCGACGGTCGCGCCGCCGGTGGCCGGGGCCGTGCCGGTGGCGGTGGCGGTAGCCGTGGTCATGGGGGAGGTACTCCTGGGAAGCGGAAGGGGCGGATCAGGACCGCGCGGACTTGCGGCCGCGGCCGACGGCGGACATCAGCAGCAGGACGAGCCAGACGATCAGCAGGCTGAGCATCGACACGGCGACGGACATCTGGCCGTCGCTCTTGCCGTTGGAGTTGATCCACACCGAGAAGGGGGCGAAGCCGAGGATCGAGGCGGTGGTGAACTCGCCGAGCACCAGGGCGACGGTGAGCACAGCCGCGTTCAGCAGCCCGCTGCGCAGGTTCGGCAGGACGACGGTGAACACCGCGCGAAGCCAGCCGGCGCCGCAGTTGCGGGCGGCCTCGACGAGGGTGACGACGTCGACGCCGCGCATCCCGGCGTCCAGCGCCCGGTAGGCGAACGGGAGCGCCATCAGCACGTACGCGATGATCAGGACGACGGGGAAGTTCGGGTCCTGGATGGCCACGATGGTCTGGAAGAACGGCGTGTCCTGCAGGTAGTCCGGGCCCCAGCGCAGCACGCCGATGATGCCGGTGGTCAGCGCGACCACGGGGACGACCAGCGGCATCGAGCACATGATCTCGATCACCGGGCGCAGCTTCGGCGCGCCGAGCCGGGCGGCGAGCATCGCGGGCACCAGCAGGAGCAGCAGCACCGCCACGGAGACGCCGGCGAGTTCGAGGCTCAGCACGAGGCTGTCGGTGAAGCCGGGGGCGTTCACCAGCTCCGTGTAGGCGCGGAAGGTGGTGCCGCCCTTGTTGTCGTCGATGCTGAACCACAGCGACGCGGCCATCGGGACGGCGAAGTAGATCCCGCAGATCAGCAGGACGAGGCCGCGGCCGAAACGGATGCGGTTGATCAGGCGAGCCACTTGGCACTCCGGCGCTGAAGGGGCAGGTACACGGCCATCACCAGGCAGGCGACCACGATCATGTCGAGGCCGAGGGCGAGGGCGAGGTTGCCCTGGCCGACCAGGACGTTGCCGGACAGCGCGTCGCCGATCTGCATCGAGATCAGCGGCACCGAACTGCCCACCATGGCCTCGGCGGTGGCGTACGCGGCGAAGGAGGCGCCGAAGAGCAGCACGAAGCCGCCGAGCAGCGAGGGCGCGAGCACCGGCAGGGCCACGTGGCGCCAGTACTGCACGCCGGTGGCGCCGTTGTTGGCCGCCGCCTCGCGCCACTGGGTGCGCAGGCCCTCCAGGGCCGGGGTGATGGTGATGACCATCAGCGGCACCAGGAAGTACAGGTAGACCACCGAGAGGCCGGAGAAGGTGTAGAGGTTCCAGCCGTGCTTGGTGAGGCCGAACTGCTTGGTGACCTCGCCGGAGTTGCCGAGGGTGGCGACGAACATGAACGCGAGCGGGACGCCGCCGAAGTTGGCGAGCACGCCGGAGGCGGACATGACGGCCTCGCGGAACATCCGCAGCCGGGAGGTGGCGACCGCCTGGGCCAGCGGCAGGCCGACGACGGTGGCGATCAGCGCGGTCAGCAGGGAGAGCTTCACGCTGCCCCACAGGGCGGTGAAGTACGCGCCCTGCAGCGAGCCGGTGAGGTTGTCGGTGGTGAACGTGCCGCCGCCGTCGGGGGCGTCGGTGGAGGTCGTGAACGCGCCGATGGCGATCGCGATGGCGGGCAGCCCGAAGCCGATCGCGAAGAACAGCAGCAGGGGGAGGGCGGCCAGCCAGGCCCGGCCGCGGGGTCCGCCGCGCTTGCCGGGGCGGGGGGCCTTGGCGGCCGCGGTGGTGGCCGGGGATTCGGGGGTGACGGAGCCGGGGGCGCCGCCCCCGCCGCTACGCGCGGCGGAGGCGGAGGCCGGCACCGGGGTGGGAGCCGTGGTCATCTCAGGTCAGCCCGCGATCGCCTTGGCCCAGTTCTCGGTCACGACCTTCTTGGCCGCGTCGGTCTGGTCCGGGGTGGGGAAGGTGGTGAAGGGCTTCTCGACCGGCGGCAGCTTCGAGGCGGCGTCGGCGTCGAGGGTGCCGGCGGCCTTCATGGCGTCGAAGAGGGCCGGGGTGGCGAAGCCGCCCATGAAGCCGTTCTGGCCGGCGGCGCTGTAGAGGTACTCCTCCCACAGGCGGGCGGCGGCCGGGTGCGGCGCGTCCTTGTTGACGGCCTGGTTGTAGTACTGCGCGTAGGAGCCGTCCGACGGGATGGCGACCTGCCAGTCGATGCCCTTGTCCTTGAACTTCACCGAGTAGCCGGCGTTCAGGTACGACCAGTCGATGCTGATCGGGGTCTCGCCCTTCTCGATGGTCGCCGGGGTGACCTCGACCGGGTTGAAGTTGCCGGCCTGCTTGACCTTGCCGAAGAAGTCGATGCCGGGCTGGATGTTGTCCAGCGAGCCGGCGTTGGCGAGGGCCGCGGCGTAGACGGCGCCGAAGGCGGCACCGGCCTTGGTCGGGTTGCCGTTCAGGGCGACCATGCCCTTGTAGTCGGGCTTGAGCAGGTCGGCGAAGGTCTTCGGGCAGACGGCCACCTTCTTGGCGTCGCAGCCGATCGACATGTAGCCGCCGTAGTCGTTGTAGCTCAGGCCGCCCGCGTCCTTCATGGTGGCCGGGATCTTGTCGAAGTCGGCGACCTTGTAGGGGGCCAGCAGGCCCTGCTTGCCGGCGCTGATCGCGAAGGCCGAGCCGAGGTCGACGACGTCGGGGGCGCGGTCCTGGCCCTTGCGGGAGGTGATCGCGTTGATCTCGTCCTGGCTGGAGCCGTCCGGGTTCTCGTCCTCGATCTCGATGCCGTACTTCGCCTTGAAGTCGTCCATCAGCTTGCCGTAGTTCGCCCAGTCGCGCGGCAGCGTGATGACGTGGAGCTTGCCCTCCTTCTTGGCGGCGGCGACCAGCGCGTCCATGCCGCCGAAGTCGGCGACGGAGGTGGCGGTCTTCGCGTCCTTGCCGCCCGAGGCGCTGTTGGACTTCGCGGAGGACGAGCCGGCGGAGCCGCAGGCGGTGAGGGAGAGCGCGGCGGCGGTCAGGACGGCCGCGAAGGCGGCGGAGCGGGCGCGGTGCACGGACACTGGTCAGTCTCCTGATCGGGGGTGTACTGCGAGGGGTGAGTGCGGAGCAGAGGTGTCTGATCGGGGGATCGTGCGAGTGGCGGCCGGTGCTCGGGTTCGTCCGATAGCCGGGCGAGTCCGTCCGAGTTGACTAGCCAACTTCGCTGACGGGGGTAAGTAACCCGGAGTCCGGTGACGGGAAGGTGAACGGACGGCCCAGAACCGGGGTCGGCTGCGGGAACGGTGGAATCCGGCCGGTCGGGAGTGATCCGTCCGGTGCGATGCTTCGAAGGCGCAGCGGGATAAGGTCGGGCTGTCCGCGCCGGTACGGCTGCGCAGGACACCGCCCCAGGAGGGACATTGACTGACGTGGCAACGGATCCCGGGCTGGAGCCGGGGCGGCCGGCGGAGCGCACGGGAGCCCTCTACCGCAAGGTGGCCGCCGACCTGCGCGAGGCGATCACCTCCGGCGCGTTCGGCGAGGCGGGCCGGCTGCCGGCCGAGGGCGCGCTGGCCGAGCAGTACGGGGTCTCCCGCGGGACGGTCCGCCAGGCGCTGGCCGTGCTCCGCTCGGACGGACTGGTCACCTCCCGGCGCGGCACCCGGCGCGTGGTGCTCGGCGGCGCGCGGGTGCAGAGCTTCTCCGAGCTCCTCAGCTTCACGCACTGGGCGTACTCGATGGGGGAGGAGCCCGGCGGCATCCTCGACTCGCTGGTGCGCCGCCCGGCCGACGCCGCCGAGCGCGAGCAACTGCGGCTGGAGCCGGGCGCCGACGTGTACGTGACGGTCCGGCTGCGGACGCTGTCCGGCACGCCGGTGATGGTCGAGCGCACCGTCTACCCGCCGCGCGTCGGCGAGATCGTGGCCGAGCTGCCGCCGGACGTCGTCTCGCACACCGAGGTGCTGCGCGAGCACGGCATCCTGTTCTGCGACGCCGACCACACCATCGACATCGTCGCGGCCAACGCGGAGGACGCCCGCCTGCTCGGCTGCCGCCGCGGCGGCCCGCTGCTGCGCGAGCGGCGGCGCACGACCGACCCGACCGGCACGCCGGTGGAGTGGTCCCAGGACCGCTACCTGCCCGGGACGGTGGCGTTCAGCGTGCACAACTCCCTGGCGACGTCCGCGCTTTCGCGGCACGCGCGCGAACTGGACTGAGCCGGGAGGGGAGGACCTTTCGGTTCTCCCCTCCCTCGCTCCCCGCTACTTCATGAGCGAGGCGAGCAACGGGCGGTAGTGCTCGAAGTCCGGTGTGGGCGCACCGGCGGCCTTCGCCTCGTCGTCCCAGCGGCGGACGGCCACCGCGTCGGCGGCGCCCGGGAGCGCGGCGAAGGCGGCGGCCTGGGCGTCGTCCATCGGGCCGCCCTGGACCTTGAGCGTGTACTCGGACGCCTCGGACAGCCGCGCGCGGTAGTCCGGCTCGACCGCGCACAGGTAGCGCTTCGCGGCGACGTGCAGCCGGACGGGCCCGGTGACCTCCGGGCCGAACCACTGCGCCAGCCAGTCGGCGCCGCTGTCGCTGTGCCGGTTGTCCTGCCCCTGCATCAGGTCCCGGCCGTGCAGGGTGCCCTGGAAGTGACCGACGTCGTGCAACAGGGCCGCGGCGATGAGGTGCGCCGGTGCTTGGGCCGCCTCGGCGGCAGCGGCGGCCTGGAGCATGTGCTCGGCCATCGTGACCGCCTCGCCCAGGTACTCCCCGGCGCCCTCGCCCGCGAACAGCTCGGCGACCGCGTCCAGGGCGGCGGTGCGGCGGTGCAGCACGGCGAGGGTGGAGGCGAGCGAGTCGAGGTCGGCGTAGCAGCCCTGGAGGTGGCGGTGGCCGTCCTGCTGGAAGCCCGTCCGGGCGTGCAGGAGGCGGGTGTTGTCGAAGATCAGGCAATCGCCGGGGCCGAGGCGGAAGGTCAGCTGGAGCTCCGGGCGGAGCGTGATGGCGGCGAAGCGGCGGTAGGCGGCGTAGAAGGCGTTCCTGTCACCACTGCGAAGGGTGCCGATCGACCGGTTGTTGAACCGGACCTCGCGGATCCGGCCGAGCGGGTCGACGTCGATCAGCGGACGGTCGGCGCGCAGTTCGGTGCCGCGGTCGCGGAAGACGAACGGGACGGGGGTGCGGGTGAGGACGGCGAAGTCCGCCGGGGCTTCGTCCCGGAGGACGGCGGCGGCCTTGAAGCCGTCGACGAGCCCGGAGTCGCCGCCGGTGGCGGAGTTCTCCAGGCAGTGCAGGAGCTGGAGGGTCGGCACCGGGTCCCGGTACGGGTTGTCGGTGTGCGGCGTGATGGCGGCGCTGGTGAAGGCGAGGTTGTTCGGGTCCGGCTCGACGCGGACGTCGAACAGCTCGCCGTAGTTGGTGACCCGCACGAACCCGAAGCTCTCGGCGACCTCACACACCTTTCCCTCCGTGGTCGGCACGCCGCGCAGCACCGCGAACCCGCTGCGCTGGACGGCCGCCAGCACCGCGGCCTGCTCGGCGGGATCGGCCAGGTACGCCTCCCACGCGGCCTCCGGCAGCCCGCGCCGGAAGTCCGCCGCGACCCAGAGCCGCTTGTCGGCCTCGGTGCGCCCGTCCCCGTCGCCGGCCTCGGCCAGCCAGGCGAGCGGGTAGCGCGAGCGGTGCCCGTCCGACCAGAGCACCTCCAGGTTCCCGTTCATCTCGCACTGCGCCGCGATCGCGAGGTCCTCGGGCAGGTCGGCGATCTGGAACAGCTTCTGCCCGTTCCGGGGGTCGCGGCACTCGGCACACGGGCAGTTGTCGCGCAGCCAGTACGTCGGCAGCTCGGGCATGGCGGTGGTCCTCCTCGGCGGCATATGTGGCGTGGAGTTGTATAGCCAACTTCACCCCGTCGCCCGGGAGCCTGCCGCCCCCCGGTGAGTTCCCGGTGCCCTGCGGGTGAACGCCCCGGGAACTGTCCCGGGAGATCCCGGCCGGATTCGGCCGTTCGGGTGAGGGGGGTGGTCCCGGGCGCGTTTTGGCGAGGGAGAAGGGGCGGGGCTGCGGCACTGTCGGGGTGGATTTGTCCCGATAGGTGAGAGGTGGCCGGGTATGGCTCATTCCAGGACGACGGCTCCGGCTGGGTCAGGGCATACCGGGCTCAAGCGAGAAGTCGGGATGGTCGGGCTGCTCTGGGCCTCGGTCGGCGCGATCATCGGGTCCGGCTGGCTGTTCGGGGCGCAGAAGGCGGCGGTGGCGGCCGGGCCGGCCGCCCTGCTGTCCTGGGGGATCGGTGCGGTGGCGATCATCCTCCTGGCGCTGATCCACGCCGAGCTGGGCGGGCTCTTCCCGGTGGCGGGCGGGACGGCGCGCTACCCGCACTACGCGTTCGGCGGGTTCGCGGGGATGTCGTTCGGGTGGTTCACGTGGCTGCAGGCCGCGACGATCGCGCCCATCGAGGTCCAGGCGATGATCAACTACGCCCGGCACTGGACCTGGGCGGACGGCTTCCTGAACAAGGACCTCACGCTGACGGGCAGCGGGTTCGTCGTCGCGGCCGTGCTGCTCGGGGTCTTCGTCGCCGTCAACTTCCTCGGGGTCCGGCTGCTCGCGCACACCAACAGCGTGGCCACCGTGTGGAAGGTCGCGGTCCCG
This sequence comes from Kitasatospora sp. NPDC059408, assembly GCF_042751525.1. Taxonomy (NCBI): domain Bacteria; kingdom Bacillati; phylum Actinomycetota; class Actinomycetes; order Kitasatosporales; family Streptomycetaceae; genus Kitasatospora; species Kitasatospora sp. NPDC059408. The sequence goes on along the minus strand of NZ_JBHYWI010000132.1, from coordinate 6,524 downwards.
ATCCTGGCCATCTTCGCCCTCGGGATCACCGAGTTCCACGGTTCCAACTTCAACGTCCACGGCTTCGCGCCGGACGGCGCCAAGGGCGTGCTCGCGGCCATCAGCACCAGCGGGGTGATCTTCGCGCTGCTCGGCTTCGAGCAGGCCATCCAGTGGGCGGGCGAGAGCCGCAACCCCCGCCGGGACATCCCGAGGGCCGTGCTCGGCTCGGTGGTGGTCGGCACGATCGTCTACGTCATGCTCCAGGTGGTGTTCATCGGCGCCCTGCCGCCGGAGACCTTCGCCGGGGGCTGGGGCAAGCTCGACTACCCCGGCATCAGCGGGCCGTTCGCGGGCCTCGCCACGCTGATCGGGCTCGGCTGGCTCGCCACCATCCTGTTCATCGACGCGGTGATCTCGCCGGCCGGTACCGGGCTGGTCTACATCACCTCCAGCTCGCGGGTCACCTACGGCCTCAGCCGCAACGGCTACGCGCCGCAGGCCCTCCAGTACACCGACAAGCGCTCGGTGCCCTGGCTCGGCCTGGTCATCGCCTGGGTGGCCGGCGTGCTGTGCTTCCTGCCCTTCCCGAGCTGGCAGCGGCTGGTCGGGTTCATCACCTCCGCCGTCGTGCTGATGTACGCGGGGGCGCCGCTGGCCTTCGGCGTGCTGCGCAAGCGGCTGCCGGGGCTGGAGCGCTCGTACCACCTGCCGGCCGGCTCGGTGATCTCGCCGCTGGCCTTCGCGGTGGCGAGCCTGGTCATTTACTGGTCCGGCTGGGACACCCTGTGGCGGCTGGGCCTGGCGATCCTGATCGGGTACGCGCTGCTCGGCGGGTACTCCGCGTACGCCGCCTCGAAGGGCATGCCGAACGCGCCGCGGATGGACTTCAAGGCCGGGCAGTGGCTGCCGGTCTACCTGGTCGGGATGGGGATCGTCTCGTGGCAGGGGACCTTCGGCGTGGGCGCCCAGGGGAACCTGCCGCTCTGGTGGGACATCGGGGTCGTGGTGGTCTTCTCCCTGGTGGTCTACTACTGGGCCCTCGCGGTCGCGCTGCCGCGGGAGGAGATCGAGCGGAACATCCGGGGCGTCGAGGTGGTGGACGCGGGCGGGCACTGACCGCCGGAACGGAGAGCGGCCCCCGAGGAGTCCCGGGGGCCGCTCTCCGCTTGTGCGCTCAGCCTTCGACGGTCGCGGCCCAGGCGGCGTCGGCGGCCGCCAGGGCCGGCTCGGCGTCCGCGCCGGTCGCGGCGGCCAGGGCGGTGAGGCACGCGCGGACGGTGTCCGGCGAGGCCGCCCGGCCGTAGTGGTTGACCCGGAGCATCTCCGCCGCCAGCGCGCCGCCGCCCGGCTGGACGGGGAGCGACGGGTCGAGGGCCGCGGCGAGCTCGCCGGCGTGCACGCCCGGGGCGGTGCGCAGGGTGGTCGCGACCGGCGCGGCGTGCGCGTCCTCCGTGACGTACGGGGTGAGCGTGCCCAGCGCGCGGACGCCGGCCCGGGTCGCGGCCGAGGCGGCGCGGTGGCGGGCGATGACCGCCGGCAGGCCGTCGGCGGCGATCCGGTCGAGGCAGGCGCCGAGCGCCAGCATCTCCAACTGGGCCGGGGCGTGCGGCAGTACGGCCCGCCCGGCGTCCGTCCAGCGCTCCTTCCAGTCCAGCAGGGACAGGTACGAGCGGCGCGGGGCGGCCGGGTTGGCGGCGATCCGCTCCCAGGCGCGCCCGGAGACGGACACCGCGGAGACGCCGGCCGGGCCGCCCATCGCCTTCTGGCCGCCGATGACGCACAGGTCGACGCCCCACGCGTCGGTGAGCAGCGGCTCGGCGGCCACCGAGGCCACCGCGTCGAGCATCAGCAGCGCGCCGTGCTCGCGCACGACGGCGGCGATCTCGGCGACCGGGTTGGTGTTGCCGGTGGCGGCCTCGGCGTGGACCAGCGAGACGAAGTCGATCGCCGGGTTCGCGGCCAGCGCGTCGGCGACCTGCCGCGCGCTCACCGCGCTGTGGAAGGGGACCGCCAGGTCGACGACCTCGGCGCCGCACGAGCGCAGCCAGTTCCCGAAGGTCTGGCCGTACGGGCCGGTGACGATGTTGAGCGCGGTCGAGCCCGGGTGCGCGGCGCCGCGGATCGCGGCCTCCAGGGGCAGCAGCGCCTCGCCCTGGGTGACGATCACGTCCGCGGAGGTGTGCAGCAGCGCGGCCACCTGGTCCTCGATCGCCGCGAACCCGGCGGCGCTGAGCGGGGGGAGGTCGTCGAGGAACACACTCACAGCTGGTGCCTTTCGCGCACGGGTGGTTGGGACGGGAACGAGTCTGCCGCATTCTCGCCGCTCCCACGGAACCCGCCCGTCGGTAGAGTGCGGGCCATGAGCGATGGCGCGGTGCTGCACGTCCGGGGTCGGGTGCTGGTCGGTCCGGAGGACGTCCGGGACGAACTCTGGGTGGTGGACGGCCGGGTGAGCTTCACCCGCCCGCCCGGCGCCGGGGACGTCCGGACCGTCACCGGCTGGGCGCTGCCCGGCCTGGTCGACGCGCACTGCCACGTCGGCCTGGACGCGCACGGCGCGGTGGACGCCGAGACCAGCGAGAAGCAGGCGCTCACCGACCGCGACGCCGGCACCCTGCTGATCCGCGACGCCGGCTCGGCCGCCGACACCCGCTGGATCGACGAGCGCGAGGACCTGCCGCGGATCATCCGGGCCGGGCGGCACATCGCCCGCACCCGCCGCTACATCCGCAACTACGCGCACGAGATCGAGCCGGGCGACCTCGCCGTCTACGTCCGGGCCGAGGCCCGGCGCGGCGACGGCTGGGTCAAGCTGGTCGGCGACTGGATCGACCGCGAGCACGGCGACCTCACCGCCTGCTGGCCCGGCGACGCGCTGGCCGAGGCGATCGCGGCGGCGCACGAGGAGGGCGCGCGGGTGACGGCGCACTGCTTCGCGGCCGAGTCGCTGCCGGACCTCCTCGCGGCCGGCATCGACTGCGTCGAGCACGCCACCGGGCTGACCGAGGAACTGATCCCGGCCTTCGCCGAGCGCGGGGTGGCGATCGTCCCGACGCTCGTCAACATCGCGACCTTCCCCGCGCTGGCGGCCGGCGGCGAGGGCAAGTTCCCGGCCTGGGCCGCGCACATGCGCCGCCTGCACGAGCGCCGCTACGACACCGTCGGCGCCGCGCACGACGCCGGGATCCCGGTCTTCGTCGGGACGGACGCGGGCGGCTCGCTCGCGCACGGCCTGGTGGCGGAGGAGGTGGCCGAGCTCGTCAAGGCCGGACTGAGCCCGAACGAGGCGCTGTCGGCGGCGAGTTGGGGTGCGCGCGAGTGGCTCGGGCGCCCGGGCCTGGAGGAGGGCGCCCCGGCGGACCTCGTGGTCTACGACGAGGACCCGCGGGCCGACGTCCGGGTGCTGGCCGCACCCCGCACGGTGGTGCTGCGCGGCCGCCCGGTGGGATGACGGTTCTCAAGATCATCCGCTGAACGCGCTGTCGGCGTAGGCCGATAGGGTGGCGACCATGGCACCGCGTCCACTTCACGAGATCGTCGAGCCCGGCTGGGCGACCGCCCTGGCACCCGTCGCCGGGCAGGTCGCCGCGATGGGCGACTTCCTGCGCGCCGAACTGGCCGCAGGCCGCACCTACCTGCCCTCCGGGCCGAACGTGCTGCGCGCCTTCCAGCAGCCCTTCGCCGACGTGCGGGTGCTGATCGTCGGGCAGGACCCGTACCCGACCCCCGGGCACGCCGTCGGGCTGAGCTTCTCGGTCGGGCCCGAGGTGCGGCCGATCCCGGCCAGCCTGATCAACATCTTCCAGGAGTACGGGACGGACCTCGGCCTCCCGCAGCCGTCCAACGGTGACCTCACCCCGTGGACGCAGCAGGGCGTCCTGCTGCTCAACCGCGCGCTGACGACGGCGCCGCGCAAGCCCGCCGCGCACCGCGGCAAGGGCTGGGAGGAGGTCACCGAGCAGGCGATAAAGGCGCTGGTGGCACGCGGCGGCCCGCTGGTGGCGATCCTGTGGGGCCGGGACGCCCGGAACCTGCGGCCGCTGCTCGGGGAGGTCCCGGCGATCGAGTCGGCGCACCCGAGCCCGTACTCGGCGAACGGCGGCTTCTTCGGCTCGCGGCCGTTCAGCCGGGCCAACGACCTCCTGGCGCGCCAGGGGGCGCAGCCGGTGGACTGGCGCCTGCCCTAGCAGTTCCGGGTCACGGCGGAACGCCAACCTCACTCCAACGAGTGAAATGACGTTCCGTGTGACTCGTGTGACGGATCGTTTGAGAAGACTGGCGGCTCATCGTTCCACCGCTGTGGGGGTACCGCCATGTCTTCCCGACGAATCGTTTCTGTTGCCGCTGCCACGGTGGCGTGCGCGCTGCTCACCGTCCCGCCCGCCCGGGCGGGCGGGCCGACACCGGCGCCGGCGCCCGGATCCCCGGGCACGGCGCGCGCCGTCACCGCCGAGCTCGCGCTGGACGTCAGCCTGCTGAACAAGGCGGTGGACGTGCCCATGGACATAGCGCTGAACAAGGTGGAGACGCCCGCGCAGCGCGAAGGCTCCGTGCTGACCGCCAAGGTCGACGGCGTCGACCAGCAGGGCCCGGTCACGCTCGTCAAGGCCGACGTCGGGAAGTCCGTGACGCGCTCCGACGCCAAGGGCACCGCCGCCTCCGTCCGGCTGGTCAACGCCGACGTGCACGCCCCCGGCCTGCCGGCCACCGCGCTGCTCGGCCTGGAGGCGATGAGCGCCGAGGTGACGTGTCCGGTCGACGGGCAGCCGACCGCGAACGTCGTCGCGCCCGCGAAGCTCACCGTGCTCGGCAAGCCGGTCACCGTCGGCCTGTACGCGCCGACCACGGTGGACGTGCCGCTGGTGGGCAGCGTCTCGGTGGAGTTCTCCAAGCGCACCACCACCTCGACCACGGCCGCCGCCTCCGCGCTGGAGGTGCAGGTGGCGGTGAACCCGCTGAATCTGAACGTCGCCAAGGTCACCGGGAAGATCACCGTCGCCTCGGTGAGCTGCGAGAAGCCGGTCCCGCCGACCGGCCCGGCCACGGCCACACCGACCCCGGCGCCCACCACGGACGCGCCCACCGGCGTGCCCACCGCCCAGCCGGTGGCCGACACCACGACGGGCGCCGGCGCCGCGCACGCCGCGTCCGCGCGCCCGGCCGCGGGCCTGGCCGAGACCGGTGGCAGCAGCGCCACCGGCCCGCTCGCCGCCGGGGCCGCGGCGCTCGTGGCGGGCGGAGCCGCCGCCCTCTGGGCCACCCGGCGCCGCCGCGCCGCGCACGCCCGTCACCACTGACGGACCGCCCCGGGGCACGAGAGGAAGCGGGAGTGTCACCCCCGGCACTCCCGCACCGTGACCGTGTCAACGCGGACGGTTGGTTCACATGCGCGTTACATGAGAGGAACAACCGGGAAACGGCGGCTTGCGACGCTACGCGGGCACCCACCACCCAGCAATGCGAGGGACCAGCCGTGGCAATCAAGGCCGAGTACATCTGGATCGACGGCACCAAGCCGACCGCGAAGCTCCGTTCCAAGACTCGCGTCCTGCCCAACGCCGACAAGATCCCGACCTGGGGCTTCGACGGCTCGTCGACCAACCAGGCCGAGGGCCACGCGTCCGACCGCGTGCTGGAGCCGGTGAAGGTCGTCAAGGACCCGATCCGCGGTGGTGACAACATCCTGGTCCTGTGCGAGGTCCTGGAGACCAACGGTGCGGCGCACGAGTCCAACACCCGTGCCCTGCTGCGCGAGGTCGCCGAGAAGTACTCCGCGCAGGAGTCGATCTTCGGCATCGAGCAGGAGTACACCTTCTTCAAGGGCTCCCGCCCGCTCGGCTTCCCGGAGGGCGGCTACCCGGCCCCGCAGGGCGGCTACTACTGCGGTGTCGGCGCCGAGGAGGTCTTCGGCCGCGAGATCGTCGAGCTGCACCTGGACCGCTGCATGGACGCCGGCCTGGCGATCTGCGGCATCAACGCCGAGGTCATGCCCGGCCAGTGGGAGTTCCAGATCGGCCCGGTCGACGCCCTGACCGTCTCGGACGACCTGTGGATCGCCCGCTACCTGCTGTACCGCACCGCCGAGGAGTTCGGCATCGACGCCACCCTGGACGCCAAGCCGGCCCGTGGCGACTGGAACGGCGCGGGCGCCCACACCAACTTCTCCACCAAGGCGATGCGCGAGGGCTACGACGCCATCATCATCGCCTGCGAGTCGCTCGGCACCTCCCAGGAGAAGGTGCTGGAGCACGTCACCCAGTACGGCGCCGACATCGAGTCCCGCCTGACCGGCAAGCACGAGACCGCCCCGTGGAACGTCTACAGCTACGGCGTCTCCAACCGCGGTGCCTCCGTCCGCATCCCGTGGCAGGTCGAGGTGGAGCAGAAGGGCTACATCGAGGACCGCCGCCCGAACGCGAACGTCGACCCCTACGTCGTCACCCGCCTGCTGATCAACACCTGCTGCGAGGCCCTGGAGAAGGCCGGCCAGGTCTGATCCGCCGCACCGCGCACGTACGGCCGCAGGCCCTTCCCCGCCACGG
>NZ_JBHYWI010000131.1:0-16753 GCF_042751525.1 Kitasatospora sp. NPDC059408 | reverse complement strand
GGGCGCGGGGGGGCTGGCGGGGGGGGGGGGGCGGGGGGCCGGGCGCCCGCCGGGGGGTCCCCCGCCGCCCCCCGGGGCCGGCGGTCTGGGCGGCCGCGGCCGTCCACGGACGTCGCGCTGCACGACGTGTGTTCACGGATTCTCTCCAGGAATGTCGGGTGATGGGGGTGACGCCGCAGGCGCCGATCCGCTCCGCGTCCGGAGCCGCACGAAGCGTAGAAGCCGTTCCGATCACCCGTCAGGAAGTGACCGCTAATGTCGCCAACTGTTCAGATTCGACCGAAAGTTCGGTGCGAGGACGGTAAGAGGCGGCCGGAAACGGGGGCGTCGGGGGGGGCGCCCGCGCGTAGGGTCCCCCGGCCGCCGGCCCGGACGGGCTGCGGACGGGCTCCGGACAGGCCGCGGACGGGCTCCGGGCCGGGCTCCGGGCCGCGCGTGCAAGAAATTGGAGTTCTGGAGTCGCATTCGCTAGCGTTCCGAACGTGAGGCTGACCAAGAGCACCGACATCGCCCTCCGCATCGCCATGCGGCTGGCCGTCCTCGACGAGGCGGCGAACCCGACCACCCGCGAGGTGGCCGAGGCGGTCGGCGTGCCGTACACCCACGCGGCCAAGGTGGTCAGCCGGCTGCAGCACCTCGGCGTGGTCGAGGCGCGGCGCGGCCGGGGCGGGGGGCTGGTGCTCACCTTCGCCGGGCGGACCGGATCGCTCGGCCTGCTGCTCCGCGAACTGGAGGGGGTCGGCGACGTCGTCGGCTGCGAGGACGACCCGCCCTGCCCGCTGCGGGCCGCGTGCCGGCTGCGCGGGGCGCTGCGCACCGCACAGGAGGCCTTCTTCGCGGCGCTCGACCCGCTCTGCATCGACGACCTGGTGGCCTCCCCCACCGGACCGGTGCTGCTGAGCCTCTCCGCCAGACCCGCCGACTGACCGACCCGCCCGCCGATCGCCGCCCCCTCGGGGCGCACTCCGGCGCGCCATTTAATATGCATCTCAGATACCAGTTTGGAGCGAGCCTGATGCTGTCCGCCAAGAACGCCGAGGTCGTCGAGGCCACCCTGCCCGTCGTGGGCGCCGCCATCGGCGACATCACCCCGCGGTTCTACGACCGGCTGTTCGCCGCCCACCCCGAGCTGCTGCGCGACGTGTTCAACCGGGGCAACCAGGCCAACGGCACCCAGCGCCAGGCCCTCGCCGGGTCGATAGCCGCCTTCGCCGGCGCCCTGATCGCGCACCCCGACCAGCGGCCGGACGCCATGCTGGCCCGCATCGCGCACAAGCACGTGTCGATCGGCATCTCCAGCGACCAGTACAAGGTCGTCCGCGAGCACCTGTTCGCCGCCATCGTCGACGTGCTCGGCGAGGCCGTCACCCCCGAGGTGGCCGCCGCCTGGGACGAGGTCTACTGGCTGATGGCCAACGCCCTCATCGCCATCGAGGACCGGCTGCGCGCCGAGGCCGCCGGCCCCGACGGCGACCCGGCCGACCTCTGGCGCCCGTACACCGTCGTCGCCCGCCACCAGGAGACCGAGGACGTCACCAGCTACCTCGTCCGTCCCGCCGACGGCGGGCCGGTGCCCGCCGGCCGACCCGGCCAGTACGTCTCCGTGCGCACCGAACTGCCCGACGGCGCCCACCAGATCCGCCAGTACAGCCTCTCCGGCACCGCCGCCGGCGCCCTGCGCTTCAGCGTCAAGCGCGAGGCCGGCGGCGAGGTCTCCGGCCACCTGCACGACCACTTGCGGGCCGGCGGCACCGTGGAACTCGCGCCCCCGATGGGCGACATCGCCCTCGCCGACGGCGACGGCCCGGTGCTGCTGGTCTCCGCCGGGATCGGCAACACCCCGATGACCGCGATGCTCGCCCACCTCGCCGACGCCGGCTCCACCCGCACCGTCGTCTCGGTGCACGGCGACCGCGACCAGCTCGCCCACGCCTTCCGCGCCGACCTCGCCCGGCTCACCGCCGAACTGCCGGACGCCACCGCCCACGTCTTCTACGAGCGCCCGCTCGGCGAGTGGCCCGCCGACCGCACCGGCCTGGTGGACCTGACCACCGTCGACGTCCCGGCCGGCGCCACCGCCTACCTGTGCGGCCCGCTGCCCTTCCTCCGCGCGGTGCGCGGCCAGCTGCTCGCCGCCGGCGTCCCGGCCTCCGACATCCACTACGAGGTCTTCGGCCCGGACCTCTGGCTCGGCGCCTGAGCCCGCCGACCGACTCCACGTCACCTGATGTGACATCATCCGGGCGGACCGCCCGGTCCTGCCGCCCTCGACGGCCGAACGGCTCGTCGACGACGGCACGCTCACCACCGCCCGTCTCGACGCCGTCGACAGCGTCGTGACGGGCTGTGCGCTCGCGATCGCCGAGACCGGGACGATCGTGCTGGAGGCCGGCCCCGGTCAGGGCCGGCGGCTGCTCACCCTCGTCCCGGACCACCACGTGTGCATGGTGCGCGCGCCGGAGCAGGTCGTGGCCTCCGTCCCGCTCGCGCCGGCCCGGCTCGACCCGGTGAGCCGCAGACCGCAGACCGCAGACCGCAGACCCGGATCTCCGGGCCGTCCGCGACCAGCGATATCGAGCTCGACCGGGTCGATGGCGTGCACGGGCCGCGCGCGCTCGACGTCCTCCTGGTCACGGGCGCTACGCCGGCCTGAGCTCCAGCGTGCAGCACTTCGCCCCGCCGCCGCCCTTGAGCAGCTCCGAGACGTCGACCGGGATCGGCTCGTAGCCCTCGTCCGCGAGCCGCCCGGCCAGGTTCTTCGCCGCCTCCGGCAGGAGCACCCGGCGCCCGTCCGAGACGGCGTTCAGGCCGAAGACCTCGGCGTCGGCGCGGTCGGCCAGGATCGCGTCGGGGTACAGGGCGCGCAGCACCGCCCGGCTGTCGGCGTCGAACGCCTCCGGGTAGTACATGACCTGGTCGTCGCCCAGGACGGCCAGTGCGGTGTCCAGGTGATAGAACCGCGGGTCGACGAGGGTGAGGGTGGTCACCGGCACGCCGAACACCTCGCCCGCCTCGGCGTGCGCGGCGCGCGAGGTGCGGAAGCCGGTGCCGGCCAGCACCCGGCGCCCGGCCACCAGGTGGTCGCCCTCGCCCTCGTTGACGTGCCCGGCGCGGCGCACCTCGTGGTAGCCGCGGTCGCGGAACCAGTCCTGGTAGGCGGAGGACTCGGGGGCGCGTTCGGGGTAGCGGAAGGTGGCGACCAGCGCGCGGCCGTCCAGGACGGTCGCGCCGTTGGCGGCGTACACCATGTCGGGCAGGCCGGGCACCGGCTCGATCAGCTCGACGGTGTGGCCGAGGCGGCGATAGAGCCAGTAGAGGCGCTCCCACTGGCGGATGGCGAGCGCGGTGTCGGTGGGCTGGGCCGGGTCCATCCAGGGGTTGATCGCGTAGTCCACGGTGAAGTACGTCGGCCGGCACATCAGGTAGCGCCGCGGCCGGGCGGTGCGCTCCGGGGTCAGACGTGGCATGTCTCTACCGTCCTTGAACAGCAAGGGTGTTCGGGTCCTGTTGCGGCTGCCCAGGCAGCGCCGTCCGCACACCCGCGCAGCCCTCCCCGCCGGGCGCACTCCCCCGCGCAACCGGCGCGAGCCCCGGCGCACACGCACCGTCCCGGGCCTGGCCGGGCATCCCGGGTCGGGTCACGCCCGGTCGGGTCGGGTCGGGTCACCAGCGGACCGCCGCGAAGTCGACCGGGGCCGGGCGCAGCGTCCGGCAGCGCTCGGCGAGGGCACGCAGCCGGCGGGCCGCCTCGTCGGCCGGCATCCGGCGCCGCTCGCCGTGGCCGGGCAGCAGCCACTCGAAGCGCAGCGCGTCCACCGTGCGGTCGAGCGACGCGGAGAGCTCCAGGACCGAGTGCCAGACGATCGTCTCGAACACCGCGATGTCCTCGTCGGTGCGGGACCAGTGCAGGGTGTCGCCGGTGAAGAGGTGGCGTTCGTCGGCGAGGTAGAGCACGCTGCCGCGGGTGTGGCCGGGGAAGGGGTGCGCGACGACGCCCGGGGCGACCTCGACCGGGTCGGTGCCGCGCAGCACGCGGTCGGCGGTCGGGGCGGCGTCCAGGTCGCCCTCGTGGATCCAGAGCCGGGCGCCGAGGCGGTCGGCCCAGGCGCGGCCGTGCTCGGCGTGGTCACGGTGCGTCAGGAGGACGTCGGTGACCGGGCCGAGGGCCTCGTAGCGGGCGGCGAGGGACTCGGCGAAGCGGGGCGTGTCGACCATGATCCAGCCGTCCGGGCGGCGCAGGAGGTAGGAGTTGGCGCCGGCGGTGCGCGGGGAGTTGTGGCCGAGCAGCAGCAGCCCGTCGTCGAGGGCCAGCGGGAACGGGTCGGTGCCCGGTTCGAGCCGGCCGCCGGCGGGGCGGATCGAGCGGGTGGGGCAGGCGTGGGCGGCGGCGTACAGCTGCCGGCGTTCGGCGTCGTCCCGCGGCTGGCGCGCCAGTTCGGAGCGGCCGTCGCGCTCGCGGATCAGGCCGGGTGCGAGCTGGCGGGCGGCGTCGCAGTTGAAGCAGCGGTCGTCGACGGTCCAGTCTCCGGGCACGCCGGAGGGAGGGGTCGTGGTCATGGAGGGCTCCCGGGCGGGTGACGGCGGCCGAGCGGCCGCGCACCTCCACCCTCGTCCGCACGGGCCGGAAACCGGAAGGGGGCGGGCGTCTTGTGGTTTGCGAACGCGCCTGATCACCAGGGGGTTTACCAACGTGGCCGATGTCACGTCGGAATGAGGGTGACCTACGGTGGCGTAGGTCACTTGATTGGGTGAACTATCTTCTTCATGCCGAATCTCCAGGAGACCCTTGACATCAGTTCGTATGCCGCCCTCGGCGACAGCTTCACCGAGGGCCTGAACGACCCCGGGCTCGACGGCGCCTTCTTCGGCTGGGCCGACCGCCTGGCCGGGATGCTCGCGGTGAGCAAGCCGAAGGGCGAGTTCCGCTACGCCAACCTCGCGGTCCGCGGGCGGCTGCTGGACCAGATCGCCGCCGAGCAGGTGCCCGAGGTCCGCCGCCTCCAGCCCGACCTCGTCACCTTCTGCGCCGGCGGCAACGACATCCTGCGCCCCGGGAGCGACCCGGACGAGGTGGCCGAGCGCTTCGAGCGGGCCGTCACCCAACTCGCGGACTCCGCGGGCACGGTGCTCATCTGCACCGGCTTCGACACCAAGGACGTCCCGCTGCTCAAGCACCTGCGCGGCAAGATCGCCACCTACAACGGGCACATGCGCGCCGTCGCCGACCGGCACGGCTGCAAGGTCGCCGACCTCTGGTCGCTGCGATCGGTGCACGACCGCCGCGCCTGGAGCGAGGACCGGCTGCACCTGTCCCCCGAGGGCCACCAGCGGGTCGCCCTGCTGGCCGCCAACTCGCTCGGCCTGCGCACCGACGAGGACCCGCAGGCGCCGTGGCCGACCGCTCCGCACCTGTCCGCCGCCGACCAGCGGCGCGAGAACATCCAGTGGGCCCGGGAGTTCCTGATCCCGTGGGTCGGGCGGCGCCTGCGCGGCGAGTCCTCGGGCGACCACGTCGAGCCCAAGCGCCCGGACCTGATGCCGCTCTGACGACAGGTCACCTGCCGGGTGCCGCGACCTCCCGGGGCCGCAGCACCCGGTGCGCGGCGTACGCCGACGCGGCACCGACCAGGTACCAGAACAGGTCGGGCGGGTTGAACGTGGAGCCGAGGACCAGCCGGGCGAGCGTGCTGCGCCGCCCGAGGTCGTCCGGCACGCCGGTGATCTGGAACAGCTCCACCGCCCAGCTCAGCGCCGCCGCCACGACGGCCGCCCGGGCCGGGCGCACCCGGGGCGCCACGAGCACCACCAGGGCGTACACCAGCACGGTGTAGAGCGCGTCCCCCGCACACTTGGCGAACTCCCCGGCGGCGACGGACCGGACACCCAGCCCTGCCGCCACCGTCAGCCCCGCCGCCACCACTGCCGCCGCCCGCACCCGCAGGCTCCCCCGTCGATCGCTCACGCGACCGATGCTACGTGCTGGAACCACCGCTTCCGTTCGAACGTCACTCCACTCGCAGGCCGTTCGCGCACGTCGCCGGGCGGGGGAGCGACGAAGGGCGGGCGGGAAGCGGTGACACAGGTGACCGATGCGGTGCACGAGGCCACGGCGGACACGGACGGGAAGCCCCAACGACGCTTCGCCGTCCCCGGGTTCGCCCGGCACCACGACACCCGCGCCCGCGAGCGCGGCAAGGCGCTGCGCGGGCGGGTGCCGCGCGAGGAGCACGCGCTGTTCGCCCCCGCGGCCGACCGGCCGACCGCCGTCGAGGCCCTGGAAGCCTCCAACGCCGGCCGGCTGCCCCGCCTCGTCCCGATCCGGGTCGGCCGGATGGCCGCCACCCCGTTCGCCTTCCTGCGCGGCTCCGCCGGACTGATGGCCGCCGATCTCGCGGGCACGCCCGTCACCGGCGTCCGCGCCCAGCTGTGCGGCGACGCGCACGCCGCCAACTTCGGCCTCTACGGCGACGCCCGCGGCCAACTCGTCATGGACATCAACGACTTCGACGAGACCGTGCCCGGCCCCTGGGAGTGGGACCTCAAGCGCCTCGCCACCAGCTTGGTGCTGGCCGGACGCGAGACCGGGGCGAGCGAGACCACCGCCCGCCAGACCGCCGCCCACGTGGCCGGTGCCTACCGCCGCACGGTGCGCACGCTCGCCAAGCTGCCCGCCCTCGACGCCTGGAACGCCGTGGCCGACGAGCAGTTGGTCTCCTTCGCCGAGGCGCACGACCTCGCCGACGTGCTGCGCAAGGTCGGTGCCAAGGCGCTGGGCAACACCAGCGCCCGGTTCGCCGCCAAGAGCACCGTCCGCGAGGCGGACGGCGCCTGGCGCTTCACCGCCGCTCCCCCGGTGCTCACCGAGCTGCCGTGCGAACTCGCCGCGGCGGTCGCCGAATCGCTCGGCCCGTACGTCGACACCGTGCCCGCCGAGGTGCGCACGCTGCTCGCCCGCCACCGGGTCCAGGACGTCGCGTTCCGGGTGGTCGGCACCGGCAGCGTCGGCACCCGCTCGTACGTCGTGCTGCTCACCGACCACCGGGACCAGCCGCTCGTGCTCCAGGTCAAGGAGGCCCGCCCGTCGGTACTCCTGCCCCACCTGACCCGCGCGGGCTTCGCCGTCACGGACCCGGAGCCGCACGAGGGCCGCCGGGTGGTGCTCGGCCAGAAGCACATGCAGGTGGTCAGCGACACCCTGCTCGGCTGGACCACGGTGAACGGACGGCCCTACCAGGTACGGCAGTTCCGCAACCGCAAGGGCAGCGTCGACCCGGCCGCGCTGCTGCCCGGCCAGCTCGACGACTACGCCCGGATCACCGGCGCGCTGCTCGCCCGGGCCCACGCGCACACCGCCGACCCGGGCGTCCTCGCCGGCTACTGCGGCAAGAGCGAGGCGCTGGACGAGGCGATCGCCGCCTTCGCGGTCGCCTACGCGGACCGCACGGAGGCCGACCACGCGGACCTGGTCGCGGCGGTGCGCAGCGGGCGGCTGCCGTCGGAGCCGGGGGTCTGAGCGCTTCGATCCGGGGTCGCCGTGGGTGACCGGGACCGCGCCGGGACGAGGGCCTCAGGTGCCCGGGACCGGGGGCGGTCCACCGTGGGGGCATGCCACGTACGCGAACGACGGCCGCCCCGGGCGACTTCCCGGCGGCACGCACGACCCCGCTCGCGAGCTCACCCGGGCGGTCGCCCCCTGGGGGCGGCCCGGGAGCGGGCGGGTTAGGACTGGACCGGACACGCGTTCGGCCGATGCCCGCCCCGGGCACCCTCACCCCCAGGACTCCGCCATGAACGACCACTCCACCCAGTCCCCCGCGGTGGGCGCCACCGTGCACCTCATCGGGCCCGGCGGCACGGCGGGCCCGGCCCTCGCCCACGGCATCCTCGCCGGTCCGCGCAGCGTGCTCGTGCCCGATCCGCCGAGGACCGTAGGCGACCCCTGGCAGCGCTACCTCGTGCGGCTCGGCCCGGCCCCCGACCCCGGCGACGGCGCCGAGGCGCTCCGGGTGGCCGGGGTCAGCCTGGCCGCGGTCGCCGTGGACGGCGTCCGGGCCGCGGTCGCCGTCCTCTCGCTCGCCTCGCCGTCCGCCCAGGCCCCGGCGGCCGCGAGCACCACGGCGGACGGGCTCGTCGACAGCGTCCGGCGCCACGGCGGCGACCTGTGGGCCGTGTTCGCCGAGCTCGGCTACCCGGTCACCCGTCCGCCGTCGGCGCCCGCCCCCGGGTCCGGGGACGACTGGTGGACCGGCTTCGCCGCGAGCGACGTCTCGGTCTTCGCCGCCGGGATCTGCTGCATCAGCGTCAACTGCCCGCCCAGGTGCTGACCGGCACCGGCGGCTGAGGGAAGGAGCCCGACCGGATGGATCCCGAACAGGTCCCGGCCGGAACCCGCCGGTGGATCCGGTCCGCCCGGGTGCAGGACGCCGCCCTCGCCCTCGCGGTCATCGTCCCCGAGGCCTTCTTCTTCGGTGACCCGATCGCCCCCGGCACCAGCTGGCCCGCACGGCTCGTGCTCGCCGCCTTCGCCCTGCCGGAGGCCGTCGCCCTGCTGTTCCGGCGGCGGTGGCCGACGGCGGTGTACCTCGTCGTCTGGGCGCTCGCGGCCGGCGCGAGCGTGCTCACCATCCTCACCGACTTCCACTTCACGCCGTACTTCGGCATCCTCGTCGCGCTGTACACCGTCGCCCGGCTGTGCCGCCGCCCGGCCGCCCTCACCGCCCTCGCCCTCACGGCCGTGCCGATCGGCCTCGACACCGCGGACATCCTGACCAGCCTCGGCACACCCGGCTACCGGACGGCCGCGCTCGTCACCGCCCTCGCGTTCTACCTGCCGCTCACCATCGCCGCCTGGGGCGTCGGCCGGTGGAGCCGGGCCACCGCCGCCGCGGCCGAGCACGACCGCCTCGCGCTCGCCCGCGCCCGCCTGGCCGTCACCCACGAACGCGTCCGGATCGCGCGCGAGCTGCACGACATCGTCGCCAACGCGGTGGCCGTCATCGTCATGCAGGCCGAGACCGCCCGCGCCACGGCCGCCGCCGACCCGCCCCGCGCCGAGGAGACCCTCACCCGGATCGAGGACCTCGGCCGCGGCGCCATGGCCGAACTCCGCCGCCTGCTGCGCCTCCTGCGCACCGCCGACGCGCCCGTCGAGGACGGCGTCCGGCGCAGGGGACTCGCGGACCTCGCCCCGCTGCTGGAGGACGTCCGCCGGGCCGGGGTGCTGATCGACCTGGAGGTGCAGGGGACGCCGGCGCACCTCGACGAGAGCGTCGACCTGACCGCCTACCGGCTCGTGCAGGAGGCCGTCACCAACATCACCAAGCACGCGGGGCCGGGCAGTCACGCCGCGGTCCGGATCACCTGGACCGACGTGCTGCACCTGGACGTGGTCGACGACGGGGCCGGCCACTGCACCGCCACCCGGCGCGAGCTGTCCACCGGCCACGGCCTGATCGGACTCGCCGAACGCATCGCCCTGTTCGGCGGCGAGCTGTCCGCCACGCCGTACCGGTCGGGCTTCCGGGTCACCGCGACCCTGCCGCTCACCCCGGCGCCGGTCGCGCCGGAGCCGGCGGGGTAGGGCGCGTCTTCGGATCGGGCCGGAGGGCCCCGCCGTCAGACCGCCCAGGCCGCTCAGGCCGCCCAGACCACTCAAACCGCCAGGCCGCTCAGACCGCTCAGACCGCCAGGAACGGCGCCACGGCGGCGACGTACTCGGCCGGGCGGGCGGCGTGCACCAGGTGGCCGGCGTCGATGGTGACCGTGCGGCAGTCCGGGATGAGGGCGGCCAGGTCGGCGATCCGCTCCTGCGAGACGTGGCTCGTCGGGCCGCCCGCCACCACGAGGGTCGGCGCGGTGATCCGCCGCAGGCCCTCGCGCCAGGCCGGGTCGGGGGTGTCCACCTGGGCCTTGAGCGGGCGGACGACCGCCCAGTCGAAGTCCACCGGCTCCTGCGGCGCGTCCGGCACGGCGCTCGCCGGGCGCGGGAACGGCGGCGGGATCTCCTCCAGCACCAGGCGGCCGATCCGCTCCGGACGCGCCTGGGCGAGCAGGTAGGCGACCGCGCCGCCCATCGAGTGGCCGACCAGGTCGACCCGGTCGAGCCCGAGCGCGTCGAGCACGGCGAGGACGTCGTCGCGCATGGCCTCCAGGCTGTAGACGGCGGCGCGTCCGCTGTCGCCGTGCCCGCGCAGGTCGAGCGCGTACGCGCGGTGCCCCGGCGCGAGCGCGGGCAGGACGCCGTCCCAGTCCGATGCCCGCTCGCCGAGGGCGTGCAGCAGCACCAGCGGCGGCCCGTCGGGCGGGCCGCTCTCACGGCAGGCGATCGCCACGTCGGGCAGGTCCACGATCCGAACGTCCGTCATGCCGATCACCGTACGTCGGGGCGGCCGGTCAGCCGACGGATGTTCGCCCACGGCTCAGGGCGGGCCGCTGCTCACCGGGCGGGCGCTTCCCCACGGCTCACGGCCCCGGCCCCGACCTCTACGGACACCCCGCCCGCGCCCGCGGCCTCGCGGGCCGTCGCGCGGCCCGCCAGCACCGAGGCCAGCACCGCCAGCCCGGCGAGGGCCGCGCACACCAGGCTCGCGTACAGGTACGCCGAACGGTGGCCGCCGCCCGCGTCCGTGGCCCGCAGGTAGACGCCGGACAGCGCCGAGACGCCGACGGCCGCCGCGATCCGCTGGGCCATCTGCAGGATCGCACCGCTCACCCCGGCCGCCTCGGCGGGGGCGTGGCGCAGCACGTACGACTGGTTGGTGGCGCCCATCAGCCCGACCGAGGCCCCGCCGAGGAGCTGGAGCAGCGCGAGCAGCCACGGCAGGACGGCGGCGGGGGCCCAGTGCGCGACCAGGCCGCTGAGCAGCATCGCGAGCGCGGAGCCGGTCATGCCCGCGGTGACGGTCCGCCGGCCGAAGCGCTGCACGACCCGCCACGCGAGCGCGGAGGCGACCCCCATCGCGACCGCCGACGGCAGCGCCACCAGGGCCGCGCCCACCGGGGAGAGCCCGAGGCCGTCCTGGAGGAACATCGTGAGCACGAGGCCGGCCGCGAGCGAGGAGCCGAACTGGGCCATCGCCGTGGCCGTCCCGAGCGCGTACGGCGCGGAGCGGGTGAGCGCGGGGTGGATCAGCGGGTGGCCGCCGGAGCGGGCGTAGCGGCGCTGCCACCACACGAGCGTGCCGAGCAGGAGCGCGGCGACGGCGGCGAACGCGAGCCACCCCGTCCAGGCGGGCGGCTGGACGAACGGCAGCATCACCGCGAGTGTGAGCGCGCCGACGAGCAGGAGGCCGACGAGGTCGAGGTTCGCGTTGCGGGCGCTCGGCCGCGGCCGGGGCAGGTGGCGCGCCGCGAGCAGGACGGTGGCGAGGCCGAACGGCACGTTGAGCAGGAAGGTCAGCCGCCAGCCGTGCTCGGGCCCGACGGCCGCCAGCACCGCGCCGCCGACCGGCGGCCCGAGCGCGAAGGCGAGCCCGCCGGTGACGGCGTACATGCCGAGGGCGCGGGCGCGCAGCTGGCCCTCGAAGACGTCCTGGAGGGTGCCGATCATCTGGGAGTTGACGAGTCCGGCGCCCGCGCCCTGCACCAGCCGGGCGGCGATCAGCACGCCGGGGTCGGCGGCCGTCGCGGAGACCACGCTGACCAGGGTGAACAGGGCGAGGCCGGTCACGAAGAACCACTTGCGGCCGAGGACGTCGCCGAGCCGCCCGCCGGGGATGAGGGCGAGACCGAAGGCCAGCGAGTACCCGGCGACGATCCACTGCAGGTGGGCGGGCTGGGCGTGCAGGCTCTCGCGCAGCGCGGGGATGGAGGTGTTGAGGACGGACTGGTCGATCAGGGTGGTGAACCCGCCCGCGACGCAGACCAGCAGGACGCGGCGCCCGGCGGCGTCGAAGCGCTCGCGGGGCGCCTTGGCTATCGCGGGGTTCGCGCCGTTCACGCTTCCACCACCACGAGCGCGTACCGGGCCTCGCCGGGCCCGAGGCTGCGGAAGCGGCTGGAGGAGGTGGTGTAGCGCAGACAGTCGCCCGCGCCGAGCCGGTGCGGCTCGCCGTCGACGGTCAGCTCCAACTCCCCCTCCAGCACCCACAGGTGGTGCTCCATGCCGGGCACGCACGGGCGGTCGTAGACGATGTCGGCCCCCGCCGGGAGCCGGCCCTCGATGATCTCGGCGCGCAGCGAGTTGTGCGGCGGGGAGACGGACCGGCGGACGAAGCCGCTCGTGCCGTCCCGCCAGATCCGCTGCTCCCCGGCCCGCACCAGTCGCGCGGGCGCGGACTCGACCTCGGCGAGCAGCCGGGACATGGTCCGCCCGTAGACGGCGCACAGCCGCCCGAGGAGCGCGGCCGTCGGGCTGACCTCGGCCCGCTCGACGCGCGACAGCGTGGACCGGCTGACGTCGGCCCGCCGTGCCAACTCCTCCAGCGTCCAGCCGCGTTCGACCCGCAGCTCGGCGAGCCTGGTGGCGAGCCGCTCGTCGGCGGCCGTCTCGATTCCCATATTCGCGATGCTATCCCGGATCCGGGACGCGGTTCCCGGTCGCGCGGGCCCTTGTCCGAAGAACGGCCGGCCGGGAGGTGTCGGGGGCCGCCGCGACCCGGCCCCGGCGTGTGCGGATCTCGTGCGACCCCTCGGCCCGGCGGGGCGGCTGATCATATGATGTCGGCCGGATCGGGGCTGGTCAGAGGCCCGAACGGCGAGGGGGAATCATGTTCGGCATCATCAGACCGTGCAAGCACCGGCTGTCCGAGCGGCTCCAGAGCTCGTGGATGGCGCACCTGTGCGGGCTGTGCCTCGCGCTGCGCGACGACCACGGGCAGCTCGCCCGCACCGCCACCAACTACGACGGCCTGATCATCTCGGTGCTGGTCGAGGCGCAGAGCGCCCGCGACGACTCCTCCTGGCGCCGTACCGCCGGGCCGTGCCCGCTGCGCGGCATGCGCACCGCCTCCGTCGCCAAGGGCGAGGGCGCCCGGCTCGCGGCCGCCGTCTCGCTCGCGCTCGCCTCGGTCAAGATCCGCGACCACGTCGAGGACCGCGACGGCGTCTTCGCCCGCCGGCCGGTCGCGGCCGGGGCGCGGGCCGTCACCCGGCGCTGGGACCGGCAGAGCGCGGGCAGCGCCTCCGCGGTCGGGTTCGACACCGCCGTCCTGCTCGACGCCGCCTCCCGGCAGGGCGAGTTGGAGCGCGCGCTGCGCCCGGGCGGGTCCGTCCTGCTGGTCACCGAGCCGACCGAGAGCGCGACGTCGGCCGCGTTCGCGCACACCGCCGTCCTCGCCGGGCGCCCCGGCAACGCGGCCCCGCTCGCCGAGGCCGGACGGCTCTTCGGCCGGCTCGCCCACCTCCTCGACGCCGCCGAGGACCAGGACGGCGACACGGCGAGCGGCGCCTGGAACCCGCTGACGGCCACCGGCACCGACCGCGCCGAGGCCGAACGGCTGTGCCGCGACGCCGTCCACGGCATCCGGCTGGCGCTGCGCGAGGTCGAACTGACGGACCGGGCGCTGGTGCACGTCCTGCTCGCGCACGAGACGGAGACCGCCGTCGACCGGGTCTTCGGCTCGGCCCGTCACACCGCCGCGTGCCGCACCCGGACGCCCGGCAGCGGCGGAGACGGGGGCCACCCGTCCGCCGAGCGCCCGTCCGCCGAGCACCCCCAGGACGCCCCGCCGCGCCGGGAGTCCGAGAAGGCGCCCGCCCCGCCGTGGATCCCGCAGGGCCCCGGCTTCACCCCGGTCGGCCCCAAGCCGCCGCAGCCGCGCAACCTGCTGGCCGGCTGCGCGGTGTGGGCGCTCATGGCCTGCACGTGCCAGCTGATGTGCTGCGAGCACAACGACCCGTTCAGCCGCGAGCCGCGCAAGGGCTTCTGCGAGCGGAACGACTGCTGCGACAACTGCGACTGCAGCGGCTGCGACGGGTGCGGTGACTGCTGCCAGTGCTGCCAGTGCTGCGGCGACGGCTGCGACTGCGGCTGTGACGGGTGCGACTGCGGCTGCAACTGACGGTCATCCGTCCCGCCGCACCGCCGCCTCCCGGTCCGCCGCGAGCGAGTTCTCCAGTCCCGTCAGCAACTGCCTGAACCGGTCCGCGTCCTGTTCGGTCATCCGCCCCTCGGGCAGCCGCCCGGCGTCCCCCGGCCGCTCGGCCGTGCTCTCGTCCATGCCGCAGACGCTAGGGGCGGGTGATCAACACGCGATAAACGCTCCCGCCGGCGATGGGCGTGCCCTCCTCGCCGAATCCTCTCCGAAATTTATTAGGAAAGTTTACTTACCTTATGGACCGGGGCGCGCCCGGGCCCCTAGTCTGCTGCCGCGAGCTCGCGCTTCACCTCACCCCCACGGAGAAACGGAGCACAGCCATGCGACTTTCCCGAGTCCCCCGCCTCGCCGTCGTCGCCACCGCGGTCGCCCTGGCCGCCGGCCCCGCCTGCGCCGCAACCGCCTCGCCCGCCTTGCCCGCCGCCCCCACCGCCGCCACGGCGGCCGCCACCACCGCGACCGCCGCCCGCCCGCTGGACGCCGGCGGCATGACCGCCGACCAGCGCCGCCGGGCCGACCAGCTGATCAGCATCTTCGAGAACAGCACCACCGTCATCCAGTACGGCTACGCCGAGAACATCAACGACGGCCGCGGCGTCACCGCCGGGCGCGCCGGCTTCACCACCAACGACGGCGACGCGCTCAAGGTCGTCCGCGCCTACACCGCGGCCGTCCCCGACAACCCGCTGGCCCGTTTCGTCCCCGAGCTGGAGCGCCTCGCCGCGGCCGGCAGCGGCGACACCAGCGGGCTGCCCGAGGCCGACTACATCGCGGCGTGGCAGCAGGCCGCCGACGACCCGGCGTTCCGCCAGGTCCAGGACGACCAGGTCGACCAGCGCTACTTCTCCCCCGCGATGAGCCAGGCCGACCAGCTCGGACTCACCACCGCGCTCGCCCGCGCCGAGCTGTACGACGCCTCGATCCAGCACGGCAACGGCGGCGAGTACGACGCGCTGCCCGCACTGATCGCCCGCACCAACGCCAAGGCCGGCCCGCCGTCGAGCGCCGGGGAGAACGCCTGGCTCGCGGCGTTCTTCGACGTCCGCGTCGACGACCTCACCAACCCGGCCAACGGCTCGACGGCCGACGAGTGGCGCAAGTCCGTCGACCGCGTCGAGTGCCTGCGCCGCATAGCCGCGACGGGCAACTACAACCTCGACGGCCCGCTGGACGTCACCGCCTTCGGGGCGGGCTACACGATCAGCTGACGCGGCCGCAACGGCCCGTCACCCCACCGGTGGTGGCGCGGAACGGCCGGTCCCGCCACCACCGGCCCCGGCCTCCCGATCGCGCCCCGCCCGGGCTCGTTCGCCGCCGGACGGTGCCATACCATCGGCCGAATGAACGCAGCAGGACGGAGAACGGCCGACCAGGCCCCCCGGGACCCCGCCCCGCCCACCCCGGTGCCGCTGCCAGGTCAGCAGACCTGGAACCGGCAGCGGTTGCGCAGCAACAACGAATGGCTGCTCCTGGAGCGGCTGCGCGTGCACGGACCGCTCTCCCGGGCCCAGCTCGCCCGCGACACGGGCCTGTCCAAGCCCACCGTCTCCGCCGCCCTGGCCGCCCTCGAACTCGCCGGCCTGGCCCGCGAGGCCGGCCGCTTCGCCCCCGACCGGGGCCGCACGGCCGTCCTGTACGAGGCCGACCCGGCCGCCGGGCACGTCCTCGGCCTCGACATCGGCCGGGCCCGGCTGCGGGTGGCCGTCGCCGACCTGTCCGGCCGGATCGTCGCCCGCCGCGACCTGCCCAACCGGGGCCGCTCGGCGAACGCGGTGGCCGACGCCGCCGTCGCCGCCGCGCAGGAGGCCATCGCCGAGGCCGGCCTCACCCCGGCCGACGTCGCCCACACCGTGGCCGGCTCCCCCGGCGTGTGGGACGAGCGGCGGCGCAGCGTCCAGCTCGCCGCCAACCTGCCGGGCTGGGGCCGCCCCGGCCTCTTCGACCGCATCGCGGAGGGCCTCGGCAGCGGCCGCGCCGTCACCGTCGCCAACGACGCCAACCTGGCCGCCGTCGGCGAGTACACCTACGGCGCGGGCGAGGGCAGCCGCCTCTTCGTCTACCTCCTCGTCGGCACCGGCCTCGGCGTCGGCGTCGTCAAGGACGGCGAACTGCTCACCGGCGCCCACGGCGCGGCCGGCGAACTCGGCCTCCTGCGCCTGCCCGGCTGCGACGTCCCACCCGGCGTCGAGGGCGACCCGACGCTCGAACAGACCGTCTCCGCCGACGCGGTGGTGCGCACCGCCCTCGGGCTCGGCATGCGCCGGCCGCTGACGGCGGAGAAGGTGTTCGACAGGGCCCGCTCCGGCGACCCGGCCGCGGCGGAGGCCGTCCGGCTGGAGGCCGACCGGCTCGGCCACGCGCTCGCCGTCGTGGCGGCGCTGCTCGACCCGGACGTCGTGGTCCTCGGCGGCGGCATCGGCCGCAGCGCCGACCTGCTGCTGCGCCCGCTGGAGGAAGCGCTGCACGAGCGTTCGCCGATGCGCCCGCGCCTGGAGGCGACCCGTCTGGGGCAGGACGCGGTCCTGCTCGGCGCCGTCGCGACCGCGCTGGAGACGGCCCGCCCGGAGGTCTTCGAGCGGCGGACGGCCGCCATCTCCTGACGGCACGGACGGGGGGCCCGGCCCGTGGCCCGCCGGGGGCCCGCCCGGGGCCCGGCAACACCCGAGCGGGGGGGGCCGCAGGCCGGGGGCGGCCGGCCCGAGGCGGTGACGCGGTGA
>NZ_JBHYWI010000130.1:0-18241 GCF_042751525.1 Kitasatospora sp. NPDC059408 | reverse complement strand
TTTTATCCCCCCCCCCCCCCCCTGATACAACCACTCCCAATCGCGCCGGCGCCGTCTTTTGTTTATCCTCCCCTGCGCGGGGGGGGGGGGGGGGGGGGGGGGCCCCGGTTGGGGCGGCCCCCCACCCCGCCTCAGCGCCCGGTCGCGCCGTCCAGTTGCTCGCGGATGATGTCCGCGTGCCCGGCGTGCCGGCCGGTCTCCTCGATCATGTGGACGAGCACCCAGCGCAGCGACGGCGCCTCGCCGTCCGGCCGCAGGGAGCGCGCGCCCGGCCGGTCGAGGTCGGCGCCGACCTGTGCGGCGACGGCGTTCGACCGGGCGATCGCGGCCCGGTAGGCGGCGATCTCGCCGGCCACCGTCGCGTCGCCGAGCGGGACTTCGTCCGTTTCCAGCGGCTGCTCGCCGACGCCCCGGTAGGCCCACTCGAACCAGTTGTGCTCGACCACCGCGAGGTGGCGGACCAGCCAGAGCAGGCTCGTCCCGGAGGCGACCCCGGGGCGGCGGGCGTCGTCGTCCGGCAGCCCGGCGAGCTTGGCGATCACCGCCTCGCGCAGGTAGTCGAGGAAGGTGAGCAGCGTGGTCGGCTCGTCGGCGTTGACGCTGGGCGGGCGGACGTCGGGGCGCGGGGAGGGCGCGGCGTTCTCGGTCACCGCGCCACCCTAGTCAGACCCGAAGGACCGTCACCAGCCCTGCGCCGTCACCGTCCCCGCTGCCCTCACCAGCCCCGCTCCCGTCACCAGCCCTGCGCCGCGACCCACTCCGCGAGGTGCCGGGCGCAGTCGTCGACCGACTCCTGCCACGAGCGGACGGCGCCCTCGCCGGCCTCGTCGCTCACGTGCTTGACCAGGCGCACCGGCAGGCCGGCCCGGTGGGCGACGGTGGCGACCGCGTAGCCCTCCATGTCGACGAGGTCGGCGTGCTCGGCGAGGCGGTCGCGGGCGGCCGGGTCGGAGACGAAGAGGTCGCCGGTGGCGAGGACCGGGCCCTCGCCCTTGCCGACCACGAGCGGCGCACCGTAGCTGCGGCCGGTGAGGGCCAGCAGGGCGGGCGAGTCGAGGTCGTGCTGGATCACCTGGGTGACGTGGTGGGTGCCCTCCCAGCCGGGGCGCAGCGCGCCGGCCGTGCCGAGGTTGATCACCTCGGAGGGCTTCTCGCCCCGGGCGAGGACGGTGGCGAGCGCCGCGGCGGCGTTGACCTTCCCTATCCCGGTGAGCAGCACGGGCAGCCGGTCGTCCAGGTGGGCGGCCTCCTCGCGGACGGCGACGACGAGCAGCGGGCGGTCGGGGGCGATCGTTCCAAGCAGGCGCATGGCCCCATCGTACGGAGCAGGGGCGCGGGAGCCCCGGCGGCGACGGCCGGACGACGTACGGGCCGGAGCTCCCGGACCGGGCGTCCGGGAACCGCGCGGGCCCCGATCCGCGTCGCAGCGGTCGCCGCCCGCCTCCGCCCGACGGGTCCGTACGGGAATACGTATGAAGAATTCGCGGAGGCGGCGGGCCCCAATCGTGCACGGCGAAGCTCAAGATCGGCGCAACTCGGGTGTGGCCGGGGGGAGTCACGGCCATACTGCTGGCATCGGCCGGGCACCGGAGGACGGGCCGGGCCCCAGGGGAGGATGAGGCGGGTGGCGACACCAAGAGGTAGCGGCGCGGCGGGCGCCGTGGTTCCGGCACGGCCGAACCGTCCGCCGGCGGCACCGGGCCGGGCGGGCGCCCCGGCGCCGCGGCCCGGCGGGGTGCCGTCGGCGCTGCCGCCGTCCGGCGTGAAGGCCCGGCTGGCGCGCGCCGCGCGGACCGCGCCGGGCCGGCTGCGGCTGGCCGGGGCGGTGCTGGCGGTGCTGACCGTGGCGTTCGGGGGGCTGAGCGCGTGGCAGCTGGAGAGCCGGGCGCAGGCGGCCGAGCGGGTGGTGTCGTACAGCCAGCCGCTGAGCCAGGCGGCGGCGGACATCCACCGTTCGCTCGCGGACGCGGACACCACCGCGGCCACCGGCTTCCTGCTCGCGGGCACCGAGCCGAAGGCCGTCCGGGACCGCTACGAGCAGGACCTCTCGACGGCCGCCCGGCTGATCGCCGAGGCCGCCGCCCGGACGACGTCCTCCTCCCCCGCGCAGGGCTCGCTGGCCCGGCTGAACCAGCAACTGCCCGTCTACGCGGGCCTGGTGGAGAGCGCGCGGGCGGACAACCGGCAGGGCTTCCCGCTCGGCGGCGCCTACCTGCGCTACGCCTCGGACCAGATGCGCAACGTGCTGCTGCCGGCCGCCGCCGAGCTGACGACGTTCGAGAACAAGGAGCTCTCGAACGACTACGAGGAGGCGAAGTCCGCCCCCTGGGCCGGGTACGCGCTCGGGGTGCTCACCCTCGGCGCCCTGGTCTGGGTGCAGGTGGTGCTGTTCCGCCGCACCAACCGGGTGTTCAACGTCGGCCTGCTGGGCGCCACCGCCGCCGTCCTCTCCGGCGCGCTCTGGCTCGCCGTCACCGGCGCCACCACGAGCTCCTCCCTGGACGACAGCGACCGCCTCGGCGCCACCCCGCTGCGCGCCCTCAACACCGCGCGGGTGGACGTGCTGACGGCCCGCCTGGCGGAGAACCTGCACTACGTCGCCCGCGGTTCGACCACCAAGTACGCGGAACTGTGGTCCGCGACGACGACGCACCTGGCGCAGGCCGTGCCCGCGGGCACCCCGGAGGAGTCCCGCCCCGGCTCGCTGCCGGAGGCGTTCCGGCTGGCGCCGGCGTCCGCCCGGGACACCGTCGGCGAGGCGGCCCAGCAGTTCGACTCGTGGTCCTCCCGGCACGACACGGCGAAGAAGCTGGAGACCGACGACGCGGACTACCAGGGCGCCCTGGACGCGACGGTGACGGCCGACCCGGCGAAGGCGCCGGGGACCGCCGACGCCGCGTTCAACGCGACCGACCTGCAGCTCGCGAAGGCCGCCGACACCGAGCAGCAGGAGTTCCACAAGGCCGCCGACGGCACCGACGGCGACCTGCGCACCACCGCCGCCGCGGCCGCCGTCCTCGGCCTGCTGGCCGCGGTGGCGGCGCTGCGCGGCCTCGGCCGCCGACTGGCCGAGTACCGGTAGAGGGGGGACGGACACATGCGCAAGGGGACCGTACGGACCCGCACGGTGACGGCGCTGGCGCTGCTGGCGTCCTGCGCGGCCGTGCTCGGCGGGGGCGGCCCGTCCGGCGCCGCACCGCTGGCGGCGGAGGCGGCACCGCTGTCGCCGCCGGCACCACAGGCCGCGCAGGCCGGACCCTGCGACATCTACGGCAGCGTCCCGCCGAGCACCGAGGACGGCCCGGCGGTGAAGGCCGTCAAGGCCAAGCGCAGCCTGGTGATCGGCGTGGACCAGAACAGCTTCCGCTGGGGCGCCCGCAACCCGAACACCGGCCAGATCGAGGGCTTCGACATCGACCTCGCCCGCGCGATCGGTGCGGCGATCATGGGCGACCCGAACAGGGTCGTCCTCAAGCCGGTGGCGACGGCCGACCGGGTCGACGCCATCCAGAAGGGCCGGGTCGACCTGATCGTCCGCACCATGACGATCAACTGCCAGCGGATGGAGCAGGTGGCCTTCTCCAAGCCGTACTTCAACATCACCCAGCGGGTGCTGGTGCCCCGGTCGTCCCCGGCGAAGAACCTCGACGACGCGATCACCGGCAAGACCGTGTGCGCCGCCAACGGCTCCACGGCCGCGACGGTGCTGAAGGACGTCAAGAAGACCGCCAAGCAGGTCGTCCCGGTGGAGAACCAGCTGGACTGCCTGGTCCTCATGCAGCTCGGCAAGGTCGACGCCACGATGACCGACGACGGCCTCGCGGCCGGCCAGGCCGCCCAGGACCAGACCGTGCGGATCGTGGACGGCGAGGCGCAGCCCGAGGTCATCGGCGTCGCGATGCTCAAGAGCAGCCCCGATCTCACCGCGCGGGTCAACCAGGTGCTGGCCGACTACTACGCGAGCGGCGCCTGGCGCAGCTCGTACGAGCGGTGGCTCAAGCCGTACATGCTCAACGACGCCGACCACTACTGGCCCGGCGCGACGGCCCACTAGGAACGGCCGCCGGAGGCCCTCCGGCGGCCCTCCGCAGGGCCGCCGGGCGGCCACGGCCCGCACGCGGGCCGTTGACGCCGTCTTGACGCCCCGCGCCCGCTCCGCCCGAAGGAGCACCGGCTAGGGTTCGGGACGATCACCACGGGGAGACCCGTCGTGCACGGGGAGATCCGCAGCCCGTCAGGGCCGGGTCGGTGAAGGAAGGATGGACGGCGGTGGCATCTGCTGGCCCGGTACTGAACCGGGAGGAGGTGGACCGCGCGCTCGCGCGCCTCGGCGCGGAGCGCGACGCGGTCGAGTCGGCGCTGCTGGCCCTGCAGGACCACCCGGGCCTGCGGCTGCTGGACGGCGCCGAGCTGTCCGGGCGGACGCAGGAGCGCTGGGCCGTCGCCGGGAAGGGCCTGCCGCTGCTGTGGGCGCTGTTCGACCGGTACTCCGAGGCGCTCGCCTCCGCGCGCGCCGTGCGGGCCCGCAAGGCCAAGCCGGGCTCGGCCGAACTCGCCGAGCTGAGCGAGCTGTTGACCGGCGACGCGGTGACCGTCCCGGGCGGCGCGCTGCCGGACGGGCCGCAGCTGCTCGGCGCGCCCGCCAAGCTCGTCGAGCGGGTCAGCCTGGACGCGCTGATGGCCAGGATGAACTCCTGGTACGCCACCGTCCTGGAGGTGGTCAGCGCCGCCGACGCGGTGTGGTCCGCGCTGCCGGCCAGGATCGACCTGCTGCTCGCCGAACTGCACCGGGTGCGCACGCTCGCCGCCTCGCTCGGCGTCCACGCCGCCACCCACCCGCTGGGCGACGACCTGGCCGGGCTGGAGGCCGACCTGACGGCCCTGCGCACCGAGGTGCGCGGCGACCCGCTCGCGCTGTGGCGCCCGGCCCGGGTGCCCGCCCAGCGCGGCACCGTGCCGGAGGGCGGCGCGTTCGCCTCCCCGTCCGGGGTGGTGGACACCGAGCGCTTCGACCGGGCCGGGCGGGCGCTGGACGGCGTGCGGCTGGAGCTGGAGAACCTGCTGCGGCTGCGCGACGACGCCGAGGAGCGCCTCCAGGGCGTCGGCGACCTGCTCCAGCGGGCCGACGCGACGCTCGGCGAGGCCCGCCGGGCGCGCGGCGAGGTGCTGGCGAAGATAGCCGCCAGCGACGTCCCCGCGGTACCGGGCCCGGCCTCGGCGCTGCGCGAACGGATCGTCGTGGCACTGGAGTTGCGGCAGGCCGGGCAGTGGGGCCGGCTGGCGCCGCTGCTGGACGCGCTGGAGGACGCGGCCGCCAAGGAGCTGGCCCGCGCCCGCCAGTCGCTGACCGAGGTCACCCAGCCGCTCGCCGTGCGGGCGGAACTGCGCGGCCGGCTGGACGCCTACAAGGCGATGGCCGCCCGGCTGCGGGTGTCCGAGGACCCGGAAGTGATCGAGCGGTACGAGAAGGCGCGCTGGCTGCTGTGGAGCGCGCCCTGCGACCTGCGGGCGGCGGCCGCCGCGGTGGCCCGCTTCCAGCAGTCGCTGCGGCCGGCGCACGCCGAGTCCGCACACGAGGAGGCCGGCCAGACGCCGGTCGACGGACAGGTACAGGGGGGCTGAGGTTGATGGGCGAGGCGTGCACACGGCCGGATTGCACCGGCAACGGGACGATCGACGCCGACGGCTACTGCGACGAGTGCGGGCTGGCCCCGGTGGCCGGCACCACCTCCGCGAAGGCCGCCGCGCCCCCGAAGGCGGCGGCGGGCCCCGGCGCCCCCTGCCCGCGCGACTGCTCCGGCACGATCGACGCGGACGGCTACTGCGACGAGTGCGGCCTCACCGCGCCCGGCGGCGAGACCGGCACCACCCAGCCGTACGTGCCCTCGGCCCGGGTCGCCCCGGACACCGGCAACTCCGTCCGCTCGGCCCGCACCGGCTCCGCCCGCTCGATGTCCGGCCGCTCCCGCTCGCACCGCTCGACCCGCACCGGCAGCAGCCGCTCGGTCTCGGTGCGCAGCACCCGCGGCAGCGTCAGCGCGGGCACCCGCAGCCGGCTCGGCGCCGGCCTGGTGACCGTCCCGACCGTGGAGACGGCCGACCCGTCCCTCGCGGTGCTGGAGAACCCCGAGGTGCCCGAGCGCAAGCGCTTCTGCGCCAAGTGCGAGGCCCCGGTGGGCCGGGAGAAGGACGGCCGCCCGGGCCGCCCGGACGGCTTCTGCACCAAGTGCGGCACGCCGTACTCGTTCACGCCCAAGCTGCGCCGCGGGGACCTCGTCGGCGGGCAGTACGAGGTCGTGGGCTGCCTGGCGCACGGCGGCCTCGGCTGGATCTACCTCGCGGTGGACCGCCGGGTCAACGACAAGTGGGTCGTCCTCAAGGGCCTGCTGAACACCGGCGACGAGGACGCGCTGGCCGCGGCCGTCGCCGAGCGGCGCTTCCTCGCCGAGGTGGACCACCCGAACATCGTCCGGATCATCAACTTCGCCGAGCACCTGGACATCGGCACCGGCTCCACCGACGGCTACATCGTCATGGAGTACGTCGGCGGCAAGTCGCTCAAGGACATCGCCAACGACCGCCGCACCGCGGACGGCCGGCGCGAGCCGCTGCCCGTCGAGGTGGGGATCGCGTACGCGCTGGAGGCGCTGCCGGCGCTCGGGTACCTGCACGCCCGGGGCCTGATCTACTGCGACTTCAAGATCGACAACGTGATCCAGAGCGGCGACGCGCTCAAGATCATCGACATGGGCGCGGTCTGCCGCCTCGACCACGACGGCCCGATCTACGGCACCGTCGGCTACCAGGCCCCCGAGATCGCGAGCCTCGGCCCCTCCCCCGCCTCCGACCTCTACACCGTCGCCCGCACCCTCGCGGTGCTCACCTTCGACTTCCAGGGCTACAGCACCACCTACCGCGACACGCTGCCCGGCCCCGAGGACGTCGAGGTCTTCGCGACGTACGAGTCGTACTACCGCTTCCTGGTCCGCGCCACCGACCCCGACCCGGCCCGCCGCTTCGCCTCCGCCGAGGAGATGGCCGACCAGCTC
Source organism: Kitasatospora sp. NPDC059408 (assembly GCF_042751525.1). Lineage (NCBI taxonomy): Bacteria > Bacillati > Actinomycetota > Actinomycetes > Kitasatosporales > Streptomycetaceae > Kitasatospora > Kitasatospora sp. NPDC059408. The sequence goes on along the minus strand of NZ_JBHYWI010000130.1, from coordinate 11,192 downwards.
ACCGGCGTGCTGCGGGAGGTCCTGGCCCTCCAGGACGGCCGGGCCCGGCCCGCGCTCTCCACCCTGTTCGGGCCCGAACTGCGCGTCGTCGACACCGAGCTGGTGCTGCCCACCGAGCAGACCGGGCAGCTCAGGGTGGCCGAGCTCGACCCGGCCGCCGCCGCCCTCGCGCTGCCCGTCCCCCGGGTCGACCCCGGCGACCCCAACGCGGGCTTCCTCGCGACCCTGCTCGCCACCGACCCCCAGGAGGCGCTCGCCGCACTGGCCGGCGCCCCCGCCGACTCCGCCGAACGCCGCCTGCGCGAACTGCGCGCCCTGCTCGAACTCGGCCGCCACAGCGAGGCCCTGGCCGCGCTCGCGACCCTGGAGCAGGACCACTCCGACGACTGGCGGGTCGTCTGGTACCGCGGCCTCACCGCCCTCGTCGGCGCCACCGCCGGAGCCGACGCGAGCGCGGGCGAGCCGGACGAGGCCTCCCTGCGGGCCGCCGCCGAGGCCTTCGACGCGGTCTACGACGCCTTCCCCGGCGAGAGCGCCCCCAAGCTGGCCCTCGCCATCTGCGCCGAACTGCTCGGCGACGGCGGCGACGCGGCCGAGTTCTACCGGCTCGTCTGGACCACCGACCAGTCCTACCTCAGCGCCGCCTTCGGCCTCGCCCGGGTCCGCCTCGACGACGGGATGCGGCCGGACGCCGTCCGCGTCCTGGAGTCCGTCCCGGCCACCTCCAGCCAGTACACCGCCGCCCGCATCGCCGCCGTCCGCGCCCGGCTGCGCGAGCGCGCCGCGACCGAGCCGATCGGCGCCGACCTCGCGGCCGGCTCCGACCAGCTGACGGCCCTGCGGCTGGACGACCGGCGGCGCGAGGAACTGTCCGTCGAGGTGCTCCAGGCCGCCCTCGGCTGGGTCACCGCCGGCTCCGCCGGGGCCGGCCAGGGCGGACGGCCGACGGTGCTGGGACGACCCGCCGACGAGCGGGAACTGCGCTTCGCCCTGGAACAGTCCTACCGGGTACTCGCCCGGTTGGCAGACCGGGCCGAGACCAGGATCGAGATGGTGGAACGGGCCAACCGCGCCCGCCCCAGGACGTGGGTGTAACCGATGCCGCAGCAGACCGTGTGCCCGAGCTGTTCCGAACCGCTGGCCCCGGAGGACGCCTTCTGCGGCGCCTGCGGGACCGGCCGGGACAGCCGGCCCGCCCCGGGCGCGATGCCCGCGGGCTGGGCCTCCCCCCGCGCCGAGTCCGTCCCCGCGCAGCAGCACGGGCCGGTCTGCGTCCACTGCGGCCTGCCGCAGGTCGGCGCCGACGGCTACTGCGAGGCCTGCGGCGGCGCCCAGCCGCGCCCGCGCGACCACATGGAGAAGGCCCTCGCGGGCGTCGCCGGGGTCAGCGACCGCGGCGTGCGCCACCACCGCAACGAGGACTCCTTCACCGTCGCCGCGACCTCGCTGCCCGGCGGCGAGCCCGTCGTCGTCGCCGTCGTGTGCGACGGCGTCTCCTCCTCGGACCGCCCGGACCAGGCCTCCGAGACCGCCGTCGACGCCGCCTCCGAGTCGCTGCTCAGCGCCCTGGAGGCCGGCACCGACCCGGACGCCGCGATGCGCCGGGCCATCGCCGACGCCGCCAAGGCCGTCGCCGACCTCGCCGGGGCCGGCGCCGGGCCCGCCCGGCCCGACCTCAACGCGCCCGCCTGCACCTACGTCAGCGCCATCGCGGCCGGCGGCCGGGTCACCATCGGCTGGGTCGGCGACACCCGCGCCTACTGGATCCCGGACGACCGGGCCGCCGCCGAGCCCTTCCGGCTCACCCAGGACGACTCCTGGGCGGCCCGGATGGTCGAGGCCGGCCTGATGGGCGAGGCCGAGGCCTACGCCGACCCGCGCGCCCACGCGATCACCGGCTGGCTCGGCGCCGACGCCGAGGAGGTCGTCCCGCACACGCTGGACTTCACCCCGCACGTCCCCGGGGTGCTGCTGGTCTGCACCGACGGCCTGTGGAACTACGCCGAGGCCGCCACCGACCTCGCCTACTACGTCCGGCCGGACGCCCGGACCGAACCGCTCGCGGCGGCCCAGGCCCTGGTCAGGTTCGCGGTCGCGGCCGGCGGCCACGACAACATCACCGTCGCCGTCCTGCCGATCGACCCGCCCGCCCGGCCCGACCCCGAGGAGGTCGAGCAGACCCCGACCGCCCTCGACCTGCCGGTGATCACCCCGGCCGGGGCGCGGCCGGACCCGGAGGACGACCCGGACTACGAACCGACGCTGCCGGACCTCCCGGTGATCGGCTCCCCGGCCGCCCCGCTGCCGCCGCAGGTCCCGCCGGCACCGTCCGCCCCGCCGGCACCGCCCGCGCCGCCGGCCGGCCCGCCGGGCGCCCCCGGGGTGCCGCCCGTCCCGCCGCAGCCGCCGCACCCGCCGACCGCCTGACGTCCCGACGGTCCGTCCCGCCCGCCCCGCCCGGCCCGAGCGCCGGGCGGGTGCACCGACCGATCCCGCATCAACCCTTCATCCCGACGGGAGCCACCGGCCCATGGCAACACTGGCTAAGCCGAACCTGCCCAGGTTCGACGTGGACATCTTCCAGAACGAGTTCCTCGCCGACGGTGCCCGCGAGGTCAACGCCATCGTCACCGTCACCGCGACCGGCGGCGGCACCACCGGCGGCCGCCCGCTCGGCGTCGCCGACGCCGGGACGCAGGGGGCCGCCGGCACCGCCGCCGTGGTCATCCTGGTCGACTGCTCCGGCTCGATGGACTACCCCAAGAGCAAGATCAACGGCGCCCGCGAGGCCACCGCCGCCGCCATCGACGCCCTGCGCGACGGCACCGCCTTCGCGGTCGTCGCCGGCACCCACGAGGCCCGCGACATCTACCCCGGCGACGGCACCCTCGCGACCGCCTCCGCCACCACCCGCGAACACGCCAAGGAGTCCCTGCGCCGCCTCACCGCGGCCGGCGGCACCGCCATGGGCACCTGGCTCGCCAAGGCCGACAAGCTCTTCCTGACCCGCCGCGACATCTCCATCCGGCACGCCATCCTGCTCACCGACGGCAACAACGAGCACGAGTCGGCGCAGGACCTCGCCCGCAACATCGAGCGCGTCACCGGCCACTTCACCGCCGACTGCCGCGGCGTCGGCACCGACTGGCGGATCGACGAGCTGCGCACGATCTCCTCCGCGCTGCTCGGCACCGTCGACATCGTCGCCGAACCGGGCGGCCTCGCCGACGACTTCCGCTCGATGATGGCCGGCGCCATGGGCAAGCAGGTCGCCGACGTCGCGCTGCGGATCTGGACCCCGGCCAACGCCTCGGTCAAGTTCGTCAAGCAGGTCGCCCCGAGCGTCGAGGACCTCACCGCCCGGCGCGCCGAGGCCGGGCCGCGGGCCGGCGACTACCCGACCGGCTCCTGGGGCGACGAGAGCCGCGACTACCACGTGTGCGTCGAGGTCCCGGCCGCCTCGGTCGGCAACGAGATGCTCGCCGCCCGGGTCAGCCTCGTGCTGCCCCCGCAGGCCGCCGGCGGCACCCCCGAGGTGCTCTCCCAGGGCCTGGTCAAGGCCGTCTGGACGGACGACCTCGCCTCCTCCACCCGGATCAGCCCGCAGGTCGCCCACTACACCGGCCAGGCCGAGCTCGCCTCCTCCATCCAGGAGGGCCTGGAGGCGCACCGCGCCGGGGACGTCGACACCGCGACCGCCAAGCTCGGCGCCGCCGTCCGGATCGCCCACGCGACCGGCAACGAGGGCACCTACAAGCTGCTCCAGAAGGTGGTGGACGTCGTCGACGCCAAGGAGGGTACGGTTCGGTTCCGTAAGAACGTGAGCGAGGCCGACTCGATGACCCTCGAGACCCGGTCGACGAAGACCGTACGTGTGAAGAAGTGACCGCTACCGCTGAAGACGTGACCGGGCCGCCGCCCGGCGCGACCGCCGCCCCAAGCCGGCACGAACTGAGGGGGACCTGATGCCGATCTGCCCGAGGGGCCATGAGTCGCAGGCCGAGGACTGGTGCGACTTCTGCGGCTTTCCGATGACTCCGCCGCCCCCGGCCCCACCCGGAGCCCACCCGGGGGCGTACGGAGCCGCACCCGCGCCCGGCGCACCCGCCGGGCACCCGCAGCACGGGGGTGCACCGTACGGGGCGCCGATGCCGCCGATGCCGCCGGGCGCGGTGCCGCCGCCCCCGCCCGCCCCGGCGCCGCAGGGCCTGACCGAGGGCCTGACGGTCTGCCCGATCTGCCGCAGCCCGCAGACCGGCCGGTTCTGCGAGGAGTGCGGGTACGACTACGACCTGTCCACCCCCTCGCGCCGGCAGGCCCCGGCCGGGCACGCCCCGGTGCCCCCGCCCGCGCAGGCGCCCGCGCCGCTGAACATCCCGGCGGCGTACGGCGGCCCGGCACCGGCCCCGGTGCAGCCGCCCGTCCACCAGCACGCGCCGGCCCAGCAGCACGCGCCGGCCCAGCCCATGCCGTCGCAGCCGCAGCCGCCCGTGCAACCGCACACCTACGGCTACCCTCCGCCCGAGAACGGCTACCCCGAGGCCGCCTTCCCGGAGGCCCCGGTGCGCGAGGACTCCGGCCCGGTCTACGCCGACCCGGGCAACCGCGACTTCGGCACGTCGTTCAACCTGGCCCCGCCGATGCCGGCGCAGCCGGATCCGCAGCAGCACGCCGCCGTCCCGCCGCAGCCGGTGCGGACCAACTGGATCGCCGTCGTCGCGGCCGACCGCGAGTACTTCACCGAGATGATGGCCCGCAGCGGCCCCGAGGCGGCCGGCCTGTTCTTCCCGCCGTACTGCCCCGAGCGGCGCGTCCCGCTGACCGGCCGCGGCCAGCTGCGGATCGGCCGGCGCAGCCAGCACCGCGGCACCGTCCCGGAGATCGACCTGTCGGTGCCGCCGGAGGACCCGGGCGCCTCGCACCAGCACGCGCTGCTCGCCGAGCAGGCGGACGGCAGCTGGGTGCTGGTCGACCAGGACTCGACCAACGGCACGACGGTGAACGGCGGCTCCGAGCCGATCGCGCCGCACGTCGCCGTGCCGCTGAACGACGGTGACCGGATCCACATCGGCGCCTGGACGACCATCACCGTGCACCGCGCCTGACCAACGGTCAACAGGGCCGGGCGGATCGGAAAATCCGCCCGGCCCTGCGTTTTCCCGGTTCCTCAAACAATGCACAAATCTCTGGTCGCCGATGTGCATATTTTCAGACGAACGCCCTACGCTCTGGGCTCATGACTGCAGCTATATCCGCTGACGGCATCCGTCAGCGGTACGGGGACGTGCAGGCTGTCGACGGGGTGTCACTCACGGTCGAAGCCGGCGAATTCTACGGAATCCTGGGGCCCAACGGCGCCGGGAAGACCACCACGCTGGAGATCCTGGAAGGGATCCGCAAGCCCGACGAGGGCCGGATCGAGCTGCTGGGGATGGCCCCCTGGCCGCGCAACCCGCAGCTGCTGCCGCGCATCGGCGTGCAGTTCCAGGCCTCCGCCTTCTTCCGCAAGCTCACCGCCCGGGAGACCATCCGCACCTTCGCGTCGTTCTACGGGGTCGGCCCCAAGCGGGCCGACGCGATGCTGGAGCGCGTCGGCCTCGCCGACAAGGCCGGGGTGATGACCGAGCAGATGTCCGGCGGCCAGGCCCAGCGCCTGTCCATCGCCTGCGCGCTCGCCCACGACCCGGAGCTCGTCTTCCTCGACGAGCCCACCACCGGCCTCGACCCGCAGGCCCGGCGCAACCTCTGGGACCTCCTGCGGGACATCAACCGCGAGGGCCGCACCGTCGTCCTGACCACCCACTACCTGGACGAGGCCGAGATCCTCTGCGACCGGGTCTCGATCATGGACCACGGCAAGATCCTGCACACCGGCGCCCCCGCGGCACTGATCCGCGAGATCGACGACACCGTCCGGATCAGCGTCGAGTCCGGCCAGCTCGCCCTCGACCGGGCGCGCGACCTGCTCGCCGCGGCCGGCGCCGACATCGCCTCCCTGGAGGACGACGGCACCACGCTGTCCCTCTCCACCCGCCTCCCGGCCCCGATCCTGGCCGTCCTCGCCGAGCACAACGCCCTGCGCGGCCTCGAAGTGCGCGGCGCCACCCTGGAGGACGTCTTCCTCCAGCTGACCGGACGGGAGTACCGGGCATGACCGCCACCCAGTCCACCGAGCCGAAGGTGCCCGCCCAGCGCGGCGGTGCGGCCGACGCCGCCGCGGACAACGAGCGGGTCAGCGCCTTCTGGAGCCTGTCGCGCTCGATGCTGCTGTCGTTCAAGCGCGACCGCAGCGCCGTCTTCTTCGTCATGCTGTTCCCGCTGATGTTCCTGCTGCTGTTCGGCACCCTGCTCAAGGGCGCCACCAGCCCGCACGCCAAGGTCGCCCAGGTCGGCGCCGTGCAGGTGCTGGACTCGGTGCAGGGCGAGGGCCGCGCGGAGCTCGACAAGGTCCTGGAGATCACCAGGACCGACGACGAGGCGGCCGCGCTCACCAAGGTGCGCAAGGGCGACCTCGACGCGCTGATCGAGCAGGGCCCGGACGGCAGGATCGAGCTGCACTTCAGCGCGGCCGACCAGGTCCGCGCCGGCTCCGTCCAGGGCATCCTCAACGCGATCGTCCAGCAGGCCAACCAGGCCGCCTACCAGCAGGCCACCGGCAAGCCGCCGGCGTTCTCGCTGGACGCGACCCAGGTCGAGGACCAGTCGCTCAAGCCGATCCAGTTCCTCACCCCCGGCCTGCTCGGCTGGGCCGTCGCCACCGGCGCCGTGTTCGGCGCCTCGCTGACCCTGGTCGGCTGGCGCAAGCAGAAGGTGCTCCGCCGGCTGCGGCTCGCCCCGGTCAGCGCCTTCTCGGTCATCGCCTCCCGGGTCGTGGTGTCGGTGGTCACCGCCCTCGCCCAGACGGCGATCTTCCTGGTCGTCGCCACCACGCCGTACTTCGGGCTCAAGCTCAGCGGCGACTGGTGGCTGATCATCCCGCTGGTGGTCTGCGCGACCATCGCCTTCATGTCGATCGGCCTGCTGGCCGGCTCGATCGCCAAGACCGAGGAGGCGGCCAACGGCATCTCGCAGATCATCGTGCTGCCGATGTCGTTCCTCTCCGGCTCCTTCTTCAAGATGGACGACGCCCCGGGCTGGCTGAAGACCATCTCCGAGGTGCTGCCGCTGCGGCACCTGGTCGACGCCGCCGGGTCCGTGCTCAGCCGCGGCGGCGGCGTCATGGACGCGCTGCCCGCCATGGGCATCCTGCTGGGCTTCGCCGTCGTGCTGACGCTCGTCTCGGCGAAGCTGTTCAAGTGGGACGACGTCTGACCGTAGCTCCCCGGCAGTGCCACGGCACTGGCCCAACCCCGCGGGGTCGTACGCCTTTGGTCCCGGTGTACGGCCCCGTCGGCGTCTGCGACCATGGTCGGGTGAATGAGATCCGGCGTGGCACGCTCAGCGAGGAGAGCTTCTTCGACAAGGTCGGCGGCGAGCCGACCTTCCGGCGGTTGGTCCACCGGTTCTACCAGGGCGTCGCCGAGGACGAGTTGCTGCGCCCGATGTACCCCGAGGCGGACCTCGGCCCGGCCGAGGAGCGCCTGGTCCTCTTCCTCATGCAGTACTGGGGCGGCCCGCGCACCTACAGCGAGCACCGCGGCCACCCGCGGCTGCGCATGCGGCACGTGCCGTTCAAGGTCGACCGCGCGGCCCACGACGCCTGGCTCACGCACATGCGCGCGGGCGTCGACGAACTCGCCCTCCCCGCCGAGGACGAGCAGCAGCTGTGGGACTACCTCACCTACGCCGCCGCCTCGATGATCAACACCGAGGGCTGATCAACGCCGAGGGCTGATCGGCCCCTGCGGCCCTGCCCGAGCGGACCTACCTGCGCGGACCTGCCCGAGCAGCCCGGCCCGAGCGGACCTACCTGAGCGGGCTGAGCCCCAGCCCCGCGCCCGGCGCGGCCGCCGTGCGGACCGCCACCGACCCGGCCGGGGCGCTCAGCCGCAGCCAGCCGCCGGCCCGGTGCACGGTCAGCGGGGCGTCCGGCTTCAGGAAGCCGATCACGTACGCCGCGTGGACCGCCCGCAGCGGCAGCTCCGGCAGCGCCGCCACCGGGCGGGACCAGATCTCGTCGGCCAGGTCGTCCAGCACCGCGCGGCTGCGGTGGTGTATCGGGACGGCCTCGCTGCGCTCGCGGAACTCCCGCACGCCGGCCATCAGTTCCGGGTACACCCGGGCCACCGCCGACTCCCCGACCGGACGCCAGCCGGTGCGCGGCGGCAGCAGCCCGGCCCAGGCCGGGCCGGTCACCGGCGCGGGCAGCGCGACCGCGCCCGTCCCCGCGTCGACGGCGTCCAGCAGTTGGCCCGCCGAGACGGTCCGGTCGACCGGCTCGCCGAGGCCGGTCAGCCGCGCGGTGCGGATCGCCAGCGCGCCCGAACCGCCCAGCGGCAGCCGCCCGAAGACCGCCAGCACGCCCTCGCCCTCGGCCGGGGCCACCGCCTGCAACCGCACCGACGCCGCCTTGTCGAAGCGCAGCAGGCGCAGCAGGAAGGCGGACAGGTCGGCGGCCTCGCCGGCATCGGTCAGCGCGAGGCGGTCGGTGGTGGTCAACGCGGTTCGGCTCTCATCGGTATCGGTAGGAGGTTTCTGCGCTCGGGTTCTGCGCTCGGGTTCTGCGCTCGGGTACTGCGCTCGGGTACTGCGCTCAGGCGACGGCGACGGCCGCTTCGGCCTTCAGCTCGCCCTGCTGCGCCGGGACGGACTCGTCCACGAAGCGGGACAGGAACTGCCGCTCCACCGCGGAGATCCGGCGCGGGCGCTGCTCGGCCAGGTCGTAGGGCACGACCACGGTGGAGGCGCGGACGTACACGATGTCGCCGCCGTCCTCGGCGGTGTCCTTGATCTCGTACGCCACGGTCAGCGAGGCGACACCGATCTTGGTCACCCAGGTCTCGATGGTCACCGGCTCCGGGCGGTGCACCAACGGCCGCTTGTAGTCGATCTCGTGGCGCGCCACGACCGACCCGCCCGCGAACTCCCCGGCACCGGCCGCGGCGGCCTGGGTGAACATGAAGTCGATCCGGGCCTCCTCCAGGTAGCGCAGGAAGACCACGTTGTTGACGTGCCCGAAGGCGTCCATGTCGGACCAGCGCAGCGGGCAGGCGTAGATGTGGCGGGCCACAGGTGTTCTCCTCGGTGTCCGGTCGCCCGCCGCGGTTCGGCGGCGGCGGGCCGCGGCCCGGCAGGCCGCCCCGGGGGGCAGTCTGCCGGGCCGTCGTGACAGCTGGGTGTCAGCCGCGGGTCAGCTTCTTGTAGGTGGCCCGGTGCGGACGGGCGGCGTCGGCGCCCAGTCGCTCGATCTTGTTCTTCTCGTACGACTCGAAGTTGCCCTCGAACCAGAACCACTTGCTCTCGCCCTCGTAGGCGAGGATGTGGGTGGCCACCCGGTCCAGGAACCAGCGGTCGTGGGAGATGACCACGGCGCAGCCGGGGAACTCCAGCAGGGCGTTCTCCAGCGAGGAGAGCGTCTCGACGTCGAGGTCGTTGGTGGGCTCGTCGAGGAGCAGCAGGTTGCCGCCCTGCTTGAGGGTGAGCGCCAGGTTCAGGCGGTTGCGCTCACCGCCGGAGAGCACGCCGGCCGGCTTCTGCTGGTCCGGGCCCTTGAAGCCGAAGGCCGACACGTAGGCGCGGGACGGCATCTCGACCTGGCCGACGTTGATCCAGTCCATACCGTCGGAGACGACCTCCCAGAGGGTCTTCTTCGGGTCGATGTTGGAGCGGGTCTGGTCGACGTAGCTGATCTTGACGGTCTCGCCGACCTTGACCGTGCCGCTGTCCGGGGTCTCCAGGTCCTGGAGCATCTTGAACAGGGTGGTCTTGCCGGCGCCGTTCGGACCGATGATGCCGACGATGCCGTTGCGCGGCAGGGTGAAGCTCAGGTCGTCGATCAGGACCTTCTCACCGAAGGCCTTGTTGAGGTTCTCGACCTCGATGACGACGCTGCCCAGGCGCGGGCCCGGCGGGATCTGGATCTCCTCGAAGTCCAGCTTCCGCATCTTGTCCGCCTCGGCCGCCATCTCCTCGTAGCGGGCCAGACGGGCCTTGGACTTCGCCTGGCGGCCCTTGGCGTTGGAGCGGACCCACTCAAGCTCTTCCTTGAGGCGCTTGGCGCGCTTGGCGTCCTTCTGCCCCTCGACCTTGAGACGGGACTGCTTGGTCTCCAGGTAGGTGGAGTAGTTGCCCTCGTACGGGTAGGCGCGGCCGCGGTCGAGCTCCAGGATCCACTGGGCGACGTTGTCCAGGAAGTACCGGTCGTGGGTGACGGCGACGACGGTGCCCTTGTACTTCTCCAGGTGCTGCTCCAGCCAGTTCACCGACTCGGCGTCCAGGTGGTTGGTGGGCTCGTCGAGGAGCAGCAGGTCGGGCGCCTCCAGCAGCAGCTTGCAGAGCGCCACGCGGCGCTTCTCGCCACCGGAGAGCTTGGTGACCGGCCAGTCGCCGGGCGGGCAGCCCAGGGCGTCCATGGCCTGCTCCAGCTGGGCGTCCAGGTCCCAGGCCTCGGCGTGGTCCAGGTCCTCCTGGAGCTTGCCCATCTCGTCGAGCAGGGCGTCCGAGTAGTCGGTCGCCATCAGCTCGGCGATCTCGTTGAAGCGGTTGAGCTTCCCCTTGATCTCCTTGACGCCGTCCTCGACGTTCTCCAGGACCGTCTTGGACTCGTCGAGCGGCGGCTCCTGGAGGAGCATGCCGACGGTGAAACCGGGCGAGAGGAAGGCGTCGCCGTTGGAGGGCTGCTCCAGGCCGGCCATCATCTTCAGCACGGTGGACTTACCGGCACCGTTGGGGCCCACGACGCCGATCTTCGCCCCGGGGAGGAAGCTGAGCGTCACGTCGTCAAGGATGACCTTGTCTCCGTGCGCCTTGCGCACCTTGCGCATCGTGTAGATGTATTCCGCCACGTGAGATCGCTCCGGCGTCGTCGGGAGTAATTCGGCTTGCAGCCTTCCATTGTGCCGCACCGGCCGGGAGCCCCGAACCGCCCGGGTGACCCCACCGGGGTATACCGGACGGCCCGGCGGGCTCGCACCGGGCCCACCTGCGGCGCACCCGCTCCGGCCCGACCGCTCCAGCCGACCGGGACGCCTCGCGGAACGCCTCCCGCGATGCCTCCCGCAACGCCGACGGCCCGGCTCCCCGCAGCTGGTGCG
>NZ_JBHYWI010000129.1:0-18825 GCF_042751525.1 Kitasatospora sp. NPDC059408 | reverse complement strand
TGCAGACGTCGCAATCCACACCGAGCCAGAAGGCCCTCACTCATTTCAAGATCACCTGACCGTGAACCCCGTCACCAACCTCCGTGGTCAGTACAGCTAGCCGACGACAGCCGAGCAGAACAGGTGCAGGACCTCCCCGTCCCGCAGCCCCAGCGAAACGGCCGTGTCACCGGGTTCGAGCGGGGCACCGCCGAGACGCCGCAGCGCCCAGTCCCCGTCACCGGCCTGGCTTCCGGCAACGCACCGGACCAGCGCCGGAATGAGCCCCACGACCGGAACGGTGACCGGAACGGCCAGCTCGACGAGACCCTCCGGCCCCACGACGGTCAGCTCGCGGACGGCGTGCGCGGGAGAGATGGCGGTCAGCGTGGCGGTCATGGTGCTCCTCGGATGCGCGAAACGGCGGGGACGAACGACTCCGGCAACCAGGTGCCACACCGTCCGGACCGACGCGTCCGGTGTCTCCCGGTGCCTCCACCCTAGGAACCGGGCAGCCCGAGGACATGACGACCGCCACCGACAGAATTGCGTCCCCGGACCGAAACCTTCGAAGCGCCATCCACTGCGGCCGGCGCTCCCGGTAGGTGGCGATCAGGTCGCGGTACCAGGCGTACGACGCCCTCGGGGTGCGGCGCTGCGGCACTGCGGCGCGAGGTCGACGTGGCGCGAAGTCGACGTGGACGAGACCGAAGCGCTGGTGGCAACCCTCGACCGACCGGGGCGTACGGGGTCAGCGGGGCCCACGTCATCGTCCCGGGTCACGGCGCCCCGTTCCCCGCCGGGTCGGCCCCGCGCTGACGGCACCGGAGGGACCGGGGATCCCGCCGCGCGATCACGTCACCGCACAGGCGATTCGGCTTGGCTTCGAGCGCCCGCCGCCGCGCGCGTACGGTGGATGTATGGCCGGACGGGTAGCCGGTGGCAGGCACGGCCGGCTGCCACTGCGGGTGACCGCACGCCGCGATGTGGCGTTCTGCTCCCACACAGGAGGGAAAGGTCATGCCCGAGCACAGGATCGGCACGCAGGAGGAGTTCGAGGCGGCCCGAGCGGAGCTGCTCGCGGAGGAGAAGAAGCTCACCCGACGCAGTGACGAGCTCGCGCGGAAGCGGCGGGAGCTTCCCTGGGTGCCGGTCGAGAAGGACTACGGCTTCGAGACCGAGGGCGGGACCAAGTCGCTCGCGGACCTCTTCGGCGGGTGCTCGCAGCTGCTTGTCTACCACTTCATGTTCGGCCCGCCGTACGAGGCCGGATGCCCGGTCTGCTCCTCGATCGCGGACACCCTCGACCCCAACGCGGTCCACCTCAAAGCCCGCGACGTGACGCTGATCTGCTCCTCGCGGGCGCCGATCGACAAGCTCCTCGCCTACCGGGAGCGGATGGGCTGGGGCTTCGACTGGGTCTCCACCGCCGGCAGCGACTTCCACCGCGACCTCGGCTTCCAGTACACCGCGGAGGAGCTGGGGCCGTTCCTCGCTGGCGACATCCCGCCGACCGTCCGGCAGATGGCGGAGGCCTGCGGCACCGACGTGCCCGGGTACGTCACCGAAGGCCCCGGGCTGAGCGCCTACGCGCTCTCGAACGGCACCGTCCACCGGACGTACGTCACCACCGCACGCGGCCTTGAGCCCGCCATGGCCTACTACGGCCTCCTCGACCGGACGCCGCTGGGCCGGCACGAGGAGGGCGAGGAGACCCACTGGCTGCGCCGCCACGACGAGTACGGCCCGCCGACCGCCTGACCCTCGAACGGCCCGCCTCTTCGGCTCCGGAGCGGAGCCGAAGAGGCGGGCCGGACTCCTACGGCTTCGGCGAATGACCACGGCCAAGTGACCTGGTAGGGCTGGTCACGTGTCGTCAAGCATGCGAGCGCCGTGGAGGGCTGGTGATTCTGTCATTCGGTGCGACTAATGTGCCGGTCATGTCGGATGGAATGCAGGACGGCGGATCCATCCTCGAGGGTTCGCCGGCCGGGAGGATGGCTGCCAGAGGGCGTCAACTGTTCGGGCGGGCGGGGGAGATCGAGGCGCTGCTGGAGGTGCTGGGTGACCTGACGACGGCGGGCGGACGGGCGATCGCACTGGTCGGGGAGCCGGGCATCGGCAAGAGCGCGCTGATGTCCACGGCCGTCGCACACGCCAGGGCCGCAGGGGTCCGGGTGGACGCGGCCCAGGGGCAGTACGCGAGCGCACCCGCGTTCCCGGGCCCGCGGTCGCTGCTGGACGAGCCCTGCGACGTGCGCGAGCAGGTGACGCGGGACGGCGCGGCGGTGGTCGCCCTGGACGACCTGCACCATCTTGCGGCCGATCGGATCCCGGGCCTGGAGCGGGTGCTCCAGGCGACCGCCAACGGCCCGCTGCTCTGTCTGCTCGCCTACCGGCAGCGCCAGCTCTCGCCCGCGCTCGCCGCCGTGCTGTCCCGCGCGATATCCGCCGGCCTGCTCGACGTGTGGCAGCTCGGGCCGCTCTCCCCGGCAGCGACCAGGGAGTTGCTCGGCGAGCGTCCCGACCTGGAGAAGCTCCACCGCGAGGGCCAGGGCAATCCGCAGTACCTCAAGATCATGGCCTCCGACGGCCAGGCGATCGCCGCGGCCGGTACGGCGATCCTCGGTGAGCTGGCCGGCCTCGATGACACCGCGCGCACCGTGCTCCACGCCGCGGCGGTGTTCGACCACTCGTTCCACCCGGAGCTGCTCGCCGCCGCGCTGGGGCTGGAGTTGCCCGAGACCATGCGGGCCCTGGACCTGCTCACCGGCCTCGACCTGGTACGTCCGGCCAACGCCGGAGCGAAGATGGTCCTGCGTCACCCGGCGGTGGGTGCGGTCGTGTACCAGCAGATCGAACCCAGCCGGCGCCGGGACCTGCACCGCCGCTCGGCGGCCGCGCTGGCCAAGCTCGCGGTGCCGATCGCCCGGCGGGCCCACCATGTGGCGCGGTCCCTCGACCCGAACGAGCCGGAGCACCTCACCACCCTGATCGCCGCCTCGCGCGACGCGCTGCACACCTCCCCCGCTGTGTCGGCCGGGTATCTCGAGGTCATACTGCCGCTGCTCCGGGAGGGTGGGCAGCACTGGCACGAAGCGCAGGTGCTGCTCGCGCAGACGCGGCTGCTGACCGGCGACGCCACCGAGAGCCGGGCGATGCTCGACACACTGCGCCGACCTGCGGCCGGCCGACCGCCGCACGAGAACCACGCCGTGACCGCACTCGCCGACGCGAGCCGGGCCGAACGGCAACTCGGCCGCTACAGCGAGGCCGGCGCCGTGGCGCGTGCCGGGCTCACGGCCCTGGCCGACCGCGACTGCGCCGCGGCGGCCGCCCTGCACTCCGAACTCGCCGACTGCGCCTACGACCTGCAGGACTACGAGAGCTGTCGGCAGCACGCCGAGACGGCCGCCGCGATCGCGCGCCGGAACCACGACCGGGTCAATGAGGCCAAGTCCCTGGCGCAGGCGTCGCTCGCCCACCTGTTCACCGGGGACCTCGCCGCGGCCGACCGCACCGCGGACAGCGCGGTCGAACTCGTCGACGCCGTCTCCGACGCCACCCTCCTGACCAATCTGGAGGCGCTGTACCACGTGGGCACGGCCGAAGGGACCCTCGGACGCCTGGCCGCCGCCGAGCGCCACCTCACCCGGGGCGCGGCGCTGTCCCGGCGCACCGGGCAGACGTACATCCAGCCCGCGCTGCTGATGGCGCTGGCCGGCACCCAGCTGCGCTGCGGGGACCTGCGCCGCACGCTGGCCACGCTCGACGAGGCCGACCGGCACACCGAGTTCGACGGCAACCCGGCGATCCGGGCAGTGCTGGCGGTGCTCCGCTCGCAGGTCCTGCTGTGGCGGGGCGGTTCCGCCGAGGTGCGCGAGGTGCTCGCGTCGGCCGATCGCGCGGCGGCGCTCGCCGACGGTCAGTCGACCGCCTGGGCCGTCAACGTCCGCTGCTCCCATGCCGAACTCGTGCTGATCACCGGGGATCCGGCCCGGGCGAGCCGGCTGCTGCTGGACGCCGCAGGCGGCGTCCACCTGCCCCGGGTCACTGCCTGGTGGCAACCACGCTGCTACGAGACCCTGACGCAGGCTGCGATTGCCGAGGGGGACCGGACGACGGCCGAGCACTGGGCGCACCTCGCCGAGGCCCGGGTCGACGAGCTGCCCTCCGCCAACCGACGCGGGTACGCCGGGCGCACACGCATGTGGGCCCACCGGATGCGCGGGGACGTCGAGCAGGCTCGGCTCAGCGGGCTGGCGGCGGTCGCGGACTTCACCGTCGGCGGTGAGCGCATCGAGATGGGCCGCACGCTGGTCGCGGTGGCCGCGCTCACGCTGGACAGCCTGCGGACCGAGCAGGTGGCCGGGTGGCTCGACCAGGCCGCGGCGCTGGCCCACCAGTGCGGCTCGGCCCGGCTGGCCGACGAAGTCTCCCACCAGCGCGGCCGGTTGTTCACCGCGCTGGCTTCGTCCGCTGCTCCCTCCGCCCCCGTCCCGTCCGATGCCCGGAGCGGGGCGGATCCGGCCGGGCTGGCCCTGCTCACCGGACGGGAACAGGAGGTCGCCCGCCTCGCCGGCACCGGCCTGACCAGCGGAGAGATCGCCGGCACGCTGTTCCTCAGCGTGCGCACGGTCGACACCCACCTCGGCCGGGTCTACCGCAAACTCGGTGTCTCCAACCGGGCGAGTCTCACCCGCGCCCTGCTCGGCGAGGCACCCGACACGGCATGAGGGAGCCGTCGCCCAACGGCTGCTCCGCCCGCTACCTCCCCCCTCGGACGGGGTCAGGAGCTGCGTTGCCAGGTGCTCAGCGAGAGCTTGACCTCGCCGGTCTGTACGTCGGCGGTCTCGATGGTCGCGATCGCGATGCTGTTGGCGGTGCGGTCGCGGATGCAGAGCAACCGGCCGCCGTTCACCTGGGCGAAGCCGACGTCGGCTCTGGGCTGGGTGTCGATCGCGGCGTTGCACTGGGCCGGGGTGGACGACGGGTCGGTCAGCACGGCGAAGTCGGAGAGGTCGAAGCCGGCCGCGCGGAAGGAGTCGGCCGAGACGCCACCGGTGGGGCTCTGGTGCGTCAGGGCGAGGGCCCACTTGGGAGCGGTGACGGCAGGGGCCGTCTTCCCGCCTGCCAGGTCGACCTGGTAGGCCTGGCTGGCGTACAGGCTCGCCGGGATGGTCAGTTCGACCTTGTTCACCACCGGGGTGTAGCTCCCCGCTGTCGCGGGCGCCGAGCCGCCGCCGACCGAGCTGGGCGCGCCACCGGCCGACGAGGCGCCGGCGCTCGCCGCACCGGCGGCCGCGCTGGTGGGCGCACCGGTGGCCGCACCGGTGGGCGCGCTGGTGGGCGCGGTTGCGGGAGCCGTCGTTGCGGGAGCCGTCGTCGACGCGACCGGGGACTTCGCGGCGGCCGGGGCCTGGGCGGCGTCGCCGCCGCTGGTGGTCGACGTGTCGTGCCGGGTCAGCAGCACCCCGGCCAGCGAGCCGCCGAGCGCCACCACTACGGCGATGGTCACCAGGGTCTTCCAGGAAACGCCTTTCGCCTTGGCCTGCGGCGGCGTGAGGGGCGGCGCGGCCCCGGCGATCGGAACGGTCTGCTCCGGATATTGCGCACGTGCGGTGGGCATCTCACTGAGCGGTGGCGGGGGAACCGCCGCCGGCGCCGGGGTACCGAGCGAGGGCGCCGAGTCCAGGACGGTAGGGGTCGGCAGCGTCCTGGGCAGGTCGGAACGGCGGATGATCTCGGTGGCCACCGGCGCGGGGAGCCAGTCGTCGGCGAACCGCAACTGCCCACCGATCTCGGGGTGGTTGCGGACGAGCTCGATGATCTCGGCCGGCGTGGGACGGTCCTCGGGCGACTTGGCCAGACAACGCTCCAGCAGCGCGCGCAGCTCGGCGGGCACCGCGTCCAGCTCCGGCGGCTCGTGCACCACCCGGTAGAGCACCGCGGTCTCCGGCCCCTCGCCGAACGGCTGCACGCCGCCGGCCACGTAGGCGGCCAGCGCGCCCAGCGCGAAGACGTCGGTGGCGGGGGTGACCGGGCGGCCCTGGGCCTGCTCGGGCGCCATGTAGGCGGGCGAGCCGATCCGGACCCCGGTGCCGGTCAGCGCGGTGGTGTCAGCGGCCCGGGCGATGCCGAAGTCGATCACCCGCGGACCGTCGGCGGCGACCATCACGTTGGCGGGCTTCAGGTCGCGGTGCACCACGTCGACGCTGTGGATCGCCTGCAGCGCCTCGGCGATGCCGCCGAGCAGCAGCAGCACGGTACGCAGCGGCAGCCCGCCGTGCTCGCGCGCCACCTGCTGCAGCGAGGGGCCCGGCACGTATGCCGTGACCAGCCAGGGGGTGTCGGCCTCGGTACCGGCGTCGATCACCTGGGCGGTGTACAGGCCGTGGATCCGCTGAGCGTTGGCCACCTCCCGGGTGAACCGGCGGCGGAACTCGGGGTCCTCGGCGAACTCGGGGCGGACCACCTTGAGGGCCACCGGGCGTCCGCCGGGCGTGTAGGAGAGGTAGACCCGGCCCATCCCGCCGGCCCCCAGACGCGCGTACAACCGGTAACCGGCTACTTCGGTCGGGTCGTCCGCCTGGAGGGGCTGAAAGGCGGATGGCGGCGATGCGGCGTGGTGGAGATCGTCTGCAGGCATGGTCGGGGATTGGCCTCACTGTGTGTCACGTGTGGAAATTCAGGCAGCCCTTGAATTCGGCTGGAGTGCTCTGTCGGAACCGGCCTCGCGCGGATTCCCGGACGGCATTCACGTGCCGCCGACAAGGGTCCGCTCGGTAATCCGCTTCTTGATTGCTCCTGTCACCCCGGGCAAGCCTCCCCGGCGACGGGGCCCACGGGCGTCAGTAGAACTACGCATTCCGACTACGTAATCCACCGGGTTCCACCGACCCCGAGCCGCAGGCACGGATCCACACGCCGCGCCAAGCCGCACTCGGCCACGAAAGATGCTTCGCAAAGCCCGACCGGACCTGCATCGAGTCCGGCGGGTGCCACAACAGCCCAGCCCCCGACTACCGCTCACCCCGGGCCCGATGGGCGGCGATCAGGTCGCGGTACCAGGCGTACGACGCCCTCGGCGTGCGGCGCTGCGTCGCGAAGTCGACGTGGACGAGGCCGAAGCGCTGGTGGTAGCCCTCGGCCCACTCGAAGTTGTCGAGGAGGGACCAGGTGTAGTAGCCGCGGACGTCGGCGCCCTCGGCGATGGCTTGGGCGAGGGCGTCGAGGTGGGTGGCGAGGAAGTCGATGCGGGGGTGGTCGGGGGTGGTGGACTCGTCGACGGAGCAGCCGTTTTCGGTGATCGTGATGGGCGGGAGGGCTTCGCCGTACGTCTTCCGCAGACCGGCCAGGAGTTGGCGGAGGCCGTCGGGGACGACGGGCCAGCCGAAGGCGGTGTGGGGGGCCTCGGTGATGTCGACGAGGTCGAAGGGCAGGCCCGGGGAGGTGGGGGCGGCGACGCGGGTGGGGTTGTAGTAGTTGAGGCCGAGGCCGTCCAGGCGCGGGGTGTGGATGAGGTCGAGGTCGCCGTCGCGGACGGCGCCGTAGATGTCGTCGGGGACGCCCAGGGCGGAGAGGTCGGGGTAGCGGCCGAGGAGGACGGGGTCGGTGAACAGGCGGTTGTGCAGGGCGTCGTAGGCCTCGGCGGCGGCTGCGTCTTCGGGTGACGAGGAGGCCGGCCACACCGGGGTGAGGTTGTTGGACAGCATCACCTCCAGGCCCCGCTCGTGGAGCGGCGAGGCGGCCAGGCCGTGGGCGAGGAGCTGGTGGTGGGCCGCGGGCAGGGCCTCGAACATGAGGGTGCGACCGGGGGCGTGGGTGCCCAGGGCGTAGCCGAAGACGGTGTGGACGAAGGGCTCGTTGAGGGTGATCCAGGTGGGGATCCGGTCGCCGAGGCGGTCGGCCACGAGGGTGGCGTACTCGGCGAAGCGGTACGCCGTCTCGCGGTTGAGCCAGCCGCCGGCCTCCTCCAGGGCCTGCGGGAGGTCCCAGTGGAAGAGGGTGGGCAGCGGGGTGATGCCGGCTTCCAGGAGGGAGTCGACCAGGCGGTCGTAGAAGGCCAGGCCGGCGGGGTTCACAGGCCCCGTGCCGGTGGGCAGGATGCGGGACCAGGCGATGGAGAAGCGGTAGCCGTCCAGCCCGAGGCCCTTCATCAGGGCGATGTCCTCGGCGTACCGGTGGTAGTGGTCGCAGGCGACCGCGCCCGTGTGCCCGTCCCGGACGGCGCCGGAGCGGGTGGTGAAGACGTCCCAGACGGACGGGCCGCGGCCGTCCTCCTCCACCGCCCCCTCGATCTGGTAGGCGGCGGTGGCGGCACCCCAGCGGAATCCGGCGGGCAGGTCGAGGCGGTTCGGCATGGCAGCCTCCCGAGGCAAACATGAGGAGCACTCATGTTATCGCCGTGACGCCGGAACGCCAGAGGACGGGTTTCCGCGTTCCAGCAGGGCGAGCCGGGCGTCGCGCAGCTGGGTGGCCTGGTGAGAGAGGTGGCGAGCACCGGCACGCCGGCGAACGGCTCGCCCCGCCACGAGTCCACCAGGGCAAGCACAGGAGGAGGGCCGGCAGCGTTCGCACCTCCGGGCCGGCGAGCAGCAGCGGCCCGAGCAACCCGAACCGGATCCCTGCGCCGGAACCCCCGTAGTGACGACCGGTCGCATCGACGGAGGAGGAGCAGGCTTCCTTGACAGCTGCCGCCGCGACCGGACGCGACTTGACGTCAAGTGCGCTTGAACTTCGATCATATGGACGTCGCCCCGCAGCGGGGCGCGCAGATCCGACTGTCGAGGAGTTCCCCATGTCCGCCACGCCCCTCCGTCTCGCCGTGATCACCGGTAGCGTCCGGGACGGCCGGTTCGGGCCTACCGTCGCCAACTGGGTCGCCTCGCTCGCCAAGGAGCGGGACGACCTGCTGGTCGATGCGATCGACCTCGCCGACCACCCGTTGCCGCACGAGCTGTCCCACAACCCCGGCAAGGAGGTTGCACAGGTGCTGGCCGGGGTCTCGCCGCGGCTGGCCGAGGCGGATGCCTTCATCGTGGTCACCCCGGAGTACAACCACAGCTTCCCGGCCTCGCTGAAGAGCCTGATCGACTGGCACGGGAAGGAGTGGGCGGCCAAGCCGGTCGGCTTCGTCTCCTACGGCGGCCTGTCCGGCGGCCTGCGGGCGGTGGAGCAACTGCGGCAGGTCTTCGCCGAGATGCACTCCGTGACCGTCCGTGACGTGGTCAGCTTCCACAACTGCTGGGGGCTCTTCGACGAGACCGGCGCGCTGAAGGAGCCCGCCGGCGCGACGGCCGCCGCGACCACGCTGTTCAACCAGCTCGGCTGGTGGGGACAGGCCCTGCGCGAGGCCCGCGAGAAGAAGCCCTACGGCAACTGACGGGCACTAACGCGGGGTGGCGGCCGTCCCGTTGATCACCATGCGGAAGGTCCACGCGAGGCGGTCCTCCGGGGTGCCGGCGAGCAGGGCGGGGCCGAGGGCCGCGATGCGGGGGTGCTCGGGGGCGGTGGCGGCGAGCAGGGTTTCGGCGAGGGCGGTGTGTTCGGCCTCGGCGCCCGGGTCGGCGTCGCGGGCGGACTGTTCGGCGGCCGTCGCGGTGGCCACGAGCAGCAGGACGTCCACACCCCAGGCCGCCTGCCCGTCCGGCACGCCGCCCTCGTGCAGCAGCGCGAGGAGCGCCTCCACGACGGCGAGGTAGTGCGGGCCCGACGGGCGGGTGACGAGTGCGGTGTGGGCGAGCGCCGGATGCCGGAACAGCACCCCGGTGTACGAGCCGAGGACGGCGGCCAGGCGCTCGCGCCAGTCGCCGGCCGCCCGCACCGGCGCGAGGTCCACCGCGCCGAGGAACTCCTCCAGGATCGCCGCGTGCAGCTCGGCCGTGTTGGCGACGTACACGTAGAGCGAGGCCGGGCCGGTGTCGAGCTCCTGCGCGAGGCGGCGCATGGTCACCCGCTGCAGCCCCTCGGCCTCCAGGATCCGGACGGCTGCGGCGACGATGCCCTCGTAGGTGAGGGCCGGCTTGGCCGGGCGTTCACGGCGGCTGCGGGGGCGGGGCGTCGGGGTGCTGCTCATGCCGTCCACCTTAGGCCGCGGGCCCGGTGACCAGGTCGAGCATCCCCTGGAGCCCGTCCGGCCCGAACATCCGCTCCAGGTTGGCCGCCGACTCCGCCGCCGAGGCCTCGCTGCGCGGGAACAGCTCCCGCTCGTACGCCGCGAGCGCCGCCTCGGCGGCGCCGGGGTGGGCGGCGATCGCCGCGCCCAGTTCGGCGCCGTCGAGCATGGCGAGGTTGGCGCCCTCGCCCGCGAACGGGGACATCAGGTGGGCGGCGTCGCCGAGGAGCGTGACGCCGGGGACGCGGTCCCAGCGGTGGCCGACCGGCAGGGCGTGGATGCGGCGCCCGACGAGCGGCCCGTCGGCGTCCGCGACGAGGGCGCGCAGGCCGTCGGACCAGCCGTCGAACTCGGCGAGGACGGCCCGCTTGACCGCCGCCGAATCAGCGGCGCCGAGGCCGTCCAGCCATTCCTCCCCCACCCGCAGGGCGGTGTAGACGTGGATGCTGCCGTCCGTTTCGAGGTGGCCGAGGAAGCCGCGGTCCTCGGCGAGCGCCATGAAGAACCCGCCGCCGACGAGTGCGGCGGCCTCGGGGTGACGGACGGCGGCGTCGTGCAGGTCGGCCTCGACGAAGGAGATGCCGGTGTAGGCGGGGACGGCGTCGGACAGCAGCGGGCGGACCCGCGACCACGCGCCGTCGGCACCGATCAGCAGGTCGGTGGTGAGGGTGCCGCCGTCGGCGAAGGCGACCTCGTGGCGGCCGTCGCCGAGCGCCCGGACGCCGGTGACCTTGCGGCCCCAGCGGACCGTCCCGGCGGGGAGGGAGCCGAGGAGGAGGTCGCGCAGGGCGCCGCGGTCCACCTCGGGGCGGCCGCCGGTGCCGTCGTCCGGGGCGTCGAGCCGGACGGCGCCGTCCGGGGCGACCAGCCGCATGGCCTCGCCGCCCTCGTGGACGAGGGCGCGGAAGCCGTCGTACAGGCCGGCCGCGTGCAGGGCGCGCTGGCCGGACTCCTCGTGGATGTCGAGCATGCCGCCCTGGGTGCGGGCCTCGGGGGACGCCTCCAGGTCGAACACGGCGGCCTCGACGCCGTGGACGTGGAGCACGCGGGCGAGGGTCAGGCCGCCGAGGCCGGCTCCGAGGACGGCGATCGGGACGTGGGCGGGGACGTGGGTCGGATTGCGCTGGGTCATGTCCGCTCCTTCGGGTCGCCGGCGTCCTCTCCACGGTAACGAACATGTTCGTTACGAACAAGTTCGCCGAGCTGAAGAAGGAGGGAGGGCGGAAGTCCGAAGACCTCCGCCCTCCCCCGGCTCGGCCCGGCTCTGCCAGGCTCAGCCCGCCAGCGGTCCGGCTCCCGCCAGGAGCAGCGAGAAGCCCGAGTCCGTCGGCTGCTGCGGCGTCTTCACATGCACCACGCCCGCCGCCGCGTCGTAGAACCACCCCGCGCCCGCCGCGTCCAGCCCGGCCTGCGAGGAGTAGCCGTCCAGCGGCTCGTGGTCCAGGAGCACCGCGCCCGGCCCGGCCCCGGCGTGGACGGTGAACTCGTAGGCGCGCGCGGCCGGCTTGCCCGTGTAGTCGCCCACGCTCGGGCCGACGTCCACGGTGGTCACGCCGTGCCCGCGCCCGACCGAGCGGACCGACACCTCCTGGGTGGCACCCGCGCCCTGCTCGTGCGCGCGCGTCGTGCCGTCGTCCTCGTAGAGCGTGAACGAGGACTCGCCGCCCTTGGCGTAGACGTCGTAGGAGAGCCGGCCGGTGTCGCGGGTCTGCCACGACAGCGTGCCCTGCGGCCACATCGGCACGACGGCTCCGGCCCGGACGAACAGCGGCAGGGTTTCCAGCGGCGCCTGGTACCCGTTGACCGTGGTCGGGCCCTCGTACGTCTTACCCGTCCAGTAGTCCACCCACGTGCCCTTCGGCAGGTAGATGCCGTTGCGGACGGACGAGTTGTCGTACACCGGCGCGACGAGGAAGTCGCTGCCGCTCATGAACTCGTACTTCGCCGCGTCGCCCCACGTGTTCGGGTCGTCCGGGTACTCCAGCACGAGCGGCCGGACCGCGCCGACGCCCGTGCGGTGCGCCTCCTCGGCGAGCGTGTAGAAGTACGGCAGCAGGCGCTCCTTGAGCTGGAGGTAGCGCCGGTTGACCGAGGTGTACGGCTCGCCCGCCCGCCACGGCTGCTTGTCGGCGGCCGCCCAGCCGTCCATGGTCATGATGGCCGGGACGAAGGTCTTCCATTCCAGGTCCCGGGTCTCCACCTTCGGGTCGCTGCCGAAGATGCCGCCCACGTCACCGGTGTTGTACGCGATGCCGGACATGGCCGCGCCCGCGTACGTCGGGATCTGCCAGCGCACGTAGTCGTACGTGCCCTTCTGGTCGCCGCTCCACAGCACGCCGCAGCGCTGTGCGCCGGCCCAGGAGACGGGGAGCCAGACGAAGCCGCGGGCGTCGCTGTTCTGCTCGATGCCGTCCTTGGCCTTCAGGCAGCCGTCCAGCGCGAACTTGTAGCCGGGGCCGACCCAGGCGACGTCCAGCTTGCGCACCCGCACGCCCGCCTTGACCTCCTCGCCCTGGTTGGGCAGGCCGGTCGACGTCCACAGGCCCAGCTGCATCTGGTGGTCGCGCAGGCCCTGGCCGGTCTGCTGGAGGTTCTCGTAGCCGCAGCCGTAGCCGTCGTTGACGAGCATCCAGCCGAGCGGCTGCTGGTTGGCGGTGTAGCCGTCGGCGACCTTGAGGGCGTCCAGGGTGTGCCGCTCGCCGCGGTTGGCGTTGTGCAGGTAGCAGTCGGAGTCGCCCGGTTCGAGGCCGTAGACGGGCGGCATGAAGGGCTTGCCGACGAGGTCGGTGTAGGCGCCGATGATGTTCTTGAGGTCCGGGCCGTAGAAGTAGTAGCCGTCGAAGCGGCGTTCGCGCTCGGACGTCTGCACCGGGTCGCCGAAGGTGTACGTGCCGGGGGCGTAGGTGTGGCGGAAGACGCCGTAGCCGGCCGAAGAGAGGTAGAAGGGCTGGGAGTTGTTGAACCCGCCCTCGTTCCAGTTGTAGTCGTTGGCGACGTGGACGGTCCTGCCCCGGTGGGAGAACGAGCCGTTCTGCTCGCCCGCGCCGTAGAACTGCTCCTGCGGCCCGCGGGCGAGGGTCTGCTGCATCGCGTCCTGGGTCCAGGTGAGGCCGCGGGTCTCCTCCCAGACGCGCTTGGTGTCGTCGTCGGTGTAGAGCGCGAAGCGCAGCGGCTGCTTGTACGCGCGCAGGGTGAGGTGCGCGGAGCTGATCGCGTAGTAGTCGCCCTCGTCGCGCTCCTCGACCGTCTTGAGGGTGGGCGGAGTCGTCGCGATCATCTCCCCGACGGGCGGGGCCGTGAAGGTGCCGTCCGGGCTGAACTGCAGGCGGAAGGCGTCCTCGGTGGTGAAGTCCACGCGGGCGCGGGCCGTCGCGCCCGCCTCGATCAGGTAGCCGTCGCCGTCCCGGACGATGCCGGTCGCGTCGCCGACGGTGGTGGGCTCGGGGAGCAGCGCGGTCGCGGTGTAGGAGGAGTTCTTGACGGAGTAGGGCACCACCAGCACCTGGTAGGTGCCCGACGCGTCCGGGATCACGGCGGTGGTGGGGACGGCGCCGGTCTGGTTCTCGGCGACCTTGCGGCCCGCGCCGTCGTAGACGTAGAGGTCGAACTCCATGGTCGGGTCGGGCCAGCTGATCGAGACCGGCACGCCGCCGTCGGGGTGGCCCTGCCAGTAGCCGGCCGGGACGTCCACGGTGATCGAGAAGCGGTCGCAGACCTTGCCGTCCGGGTCGGCGGCGGCGCTCGGGCAGTGCGCGGGGTCGGGCACGGCGCCGTTGGCGTAGGTGGGGCTCTGCCAGGTCACCGTGCGGTGGCCGGGCGAGAGCGTGCCCGCCGACGGCGTCGCGGCGCGGGCCGCGGGGACGGCGCCGAGCAGCGCGCACAGCAGCGCGAGCACGGTGGTCAGGACGCCTCGGGGGTGCGAGCGGCGTAAGCGGTGGCGCATGGACGTGTGGCGCATGGACGTGTCACCTTCCGTTCTCCGGTGGGGCTCCCGCCGGGGGGGGGATCCGGACGGGGCGTCTGGATGCGGGGTCCTTGCTCGCCGTCTCAGGAGGGGTTCGCCCTGAGGACGGTGAGCAGCCGGGCCACTTCGGCGGCCGTCGCGGCGCGGCCGGCCCCGAGGTAGCGGCGGGTGTCCACGAGCCGCACGTCGTCCGCGAGGGCGCGCCGGACGGAGGCGGTGAACACCCGGTTGAGCTGGGTGGCGATGTTGACCTTCGTGATGCCGTGCTCGACGGCCCGGGTCAGGTCCTCGTCCGCGACGCCCGAGGACCCGTGCAGCACGAGCGGCACCGGCACGGCCTCGCGCAGCCGCGCGATGAGGGCGAAGTCGAGGACGGCGTCCCGGGTGGCCATCGCGTGCGAGGAGCCGACGGCGACGGCCAGCGCGTCGACGCCCGTCCCGGCGGCGAAGTCGGCCGCCTCGTCCGGATCGGTGCGCACCCCCGGCGCGTGGACGCCGTCCTTGCCGCCGATCTCCCCCAGCTCCGCCTCCACCCAGACCCCGGCCGCGTGACAGCGGGCCACGACCTCGGCGGTCCGGCGGAGGTTGTCGGCATGGGCGAGCGCGGAGGCGTCGAACATGACCGAGGAGAAGCCCAGGTCGACGGCCTCGGCGACGAGTCCGGCGGACGTCGCGTGGTCGAGGTGGACGGCCACGGGAACGGTCGCCCGCCGCGCGAGCGCGAGCGTTGCTGCGGCGACCGGCGCGAGGGCGCCGTGGTAACGGACGGCGTTCTCGCTGAGCTGGAGGATCACCGGCGCCCCGACCGCCTCGGCCCCCGTCACGATCGCCTGCGCGTGCTCCAGCTGGATGACGTTGAACGCCCCGACCCCCCGGCCGTAGGCGACGGCGGGGCCGACGATGGCACCGGTACCGGTCAGGGGCATCGGGGACTCCTCGGGTCGGGGTGGCGGGGGCGGGGGCGGGCGACACCGGTTCCGCAGCGGCCGATCGGACACTCGCGCAGCGCGGGAAGTCGAACCGGCCGACTTCCCGCGCACGCGCCCTCCGCGCACGCCCCCTCCACGCCCGTCACGTCCCCGCCTCCGCCGCCAGTTCGCGGGCCAGGAGGGCTGCGCCCTGGCAGCCGGCGCGGGGGCCCAGTTCGGCGGGGACGATCTCGGGGACGGTCTGGAACGTCAGGCGGGCCGCGAGGGCGGTCCGGAGCGGGGCCAGGTGGAGTTCGCCCGCTTCGGCGAGGCCGCCGCCGATCACGATGCGCTCGGGGTCGAGCAGGGTGACGGCGGCGGCGAGGCCTTCCGCGAGGGCGTCGACGGCCTCGCGCCAGACGGTGACCGCCGCGAAGTCGCCGGTGCGGGCGCGTTCGGCGACCTCCTTGGCGTCCGTCCCGGTGCGGCCGGTCCTGCGGGTGTAGCGGCGGGCGATCGCGGCGGCCGACGCGACCGTCTCCAGGCAGCCCCGGCCGCCGCACCCGCACGGTTCGCCGGCGGCGAGTTCCACCGGGAGGTGGCCGAGTTCACCGGCCTTGGCGTGGCTGCCGGTCAGCGGGCGGCCGTCGACGACCAGGGCCGCGGCGACGCCGGTGCCGACCGGGACGAACAGGAAGTTGCCGCTGCCCCGGCCGGCTCCCAGGCGGGCTTCGGCGAGGCCGCCGGCCCGGACGTCGTGGGCGAGGGCGACGGGGACGCCGAGTACCTCCGCGAGCCGGTCGCGGACGGGCAGCCGGTGCCAGCCGAGGTTCGCGGCGAGCACCGACCGGCCGGCCGGCTCGTCGACGATGCCGGGGATCGCGACGCCGGCCGCCACCGGGCGGTAGTGGTCGGCGAGTTCGCGGGCGGTGGCGAGCACCGTCGCGAGTACTGCCTCCGGGCCGTGCTCGGCGCCGGTGGGGCGGCGGGTGGCGGCCCGCAGGCGGCCGTCCGGGCCGGCCGCGCCGCCCTTGACCCAGGTGCCGCCGACGTCGAGCGCGATGACCGTGGTCACGGCCGGGTGAGGACGATCGACCGGGTGAGGTGGCGCGGCCGGTCGGGGTCGAGGCCGCGGGCCTTGGCGAGTTCGACGGCGAGCCGCTGGGCGCGGATCAGGTCGGCGAGCGGGTCCAGGCCGGTGACGGAGGTGGTCGCGCCGATCTCGCGGACCTGGTCGAGGAGTCCGGCCGGCGGCTCGCCGAAGAACCAGACGACGGTGTCCGGAGCGGTGACGCTGATCGGGCCGTGCCGGTACTCCATCGCCGGGTAGGACTCCGTCCACGAGCCGGAGGCCTCGCGCAGCTTCAGCGCCGCCTCGTGCGCGAGACCGACGGTCCAGCCAGTGCCGAGGAAGGTGAACTGCCGTGCGTCGAGGGCGCCTTCGGGCAGGTCGGCGGCCAGCGCCCGTTCGGCCTGGGCGGGCAGGTCGGCCGGGGCGTGGCCGAGCCGGGCGCGCAGCAGGGCGAGGGTGGTGGTGGCGAAGCGCGTCTGGACCACCGACTCCTCGTCCGCGAAGGCCAGGTCGACGACGGTGTCGGCGACGGCGCTGATCGGGGTCGTGGGGTCGCCGGTGATCGCGGTGCGGGGTGTGCGGTCGGCACGCGCGAGCGCGGTCAGCACCTCGGTGGTGGTTCCGGAGCGGCTGAGGGCGAGGAGCCGGTCGTAGCGGCGGTCGGCCGGGTACTCGGAGGCCGGGAAGGCGTCCGTCTCGCCGTGGCCGGCGGCCTCGCGCAGCGCCGCGTAGGCCTGGGCGACGTAGAGCGAGGTGCCGCAGCCGATGACGGCCACCCGCTCGCCCGGTTCGGGCAGCCCGGCCGGGTCCAGTTCCGACGCCCGCCGCCAGCAGTCCGGCTGATCCGCGATCTCACGCTCGACGTGACTCCGGCTGACGTGACTCTGGTTGACGTGACTCACAAGGGCCTCCCCGTCTACGGCGCCAACAGCTCCCACGGCACTTCTGCTCAAATCTGCCGCACTTCACGCCCAACAGATCAAGATTGAGCAACCGGCGGCGAGGCTACACGCAGTTCCAGTCACGCGGAAGGGTGCCTTCTCGCCACGGCCTGTACGGCAACACTTCGATAACGCGCCCGTCATGGCCATCGCCAACGGGGCACACTCTGGGCACGCTACTGATCGAACTTGATTGGTGATCTGCGCGATCGCACAACTTCACGCAGTTCGTAGACTCGCAAAGGCGGTCCTGCACATGAAGCGGCCTCTCCTCGCCCTGTCGGCGGCCACCCTGGCCGGCACGCTCGCCCTGTCGGCGTGCAGCAAGGGCTCCGGCTCCGGCGGCACGTCCGCCGACGGCGTCACCACGATCCGGTTCGTCGCCGCCGACTACGGCTCCAACGGGCAGAACCCGAGCCAGGCGTACTGGCAGGGCGTCATATCCGCGTTCGAACAGCAGAACCCCAAGGTCAGGGTGGACCTCCAGGTCATCAACTGGAACGACCTCGACACCCAGGTCAAGACCATGGTCCAGAACGGCAACCAGCCCGACCTCCTGCAGACCGGCGGCTACGCCGACTACGCG
Organism: Kitasatospora sp. NPDC059408; assembly: GCF_042751525.1. NCBI lineage: Bacteria > Bacillati > Actinomycetota > Actinomycetes > Kitasatosporales > Streptomycetaceae > Kitasatospora > Kitasatospora sp. NPDC059408. Next base: position 1,258 of record NZ_JBHYWI010000129.1, on the reverse strand, counting down.
AAGAACGGCATGCTCTACCCGGCGGGCGACGTCCTCTCCGCCGCCACCGCCGACGACTTCGTCCCGGCCCTCGCGAAGGCCGGCGTGCAGGACGGCACCCAGTACGGCGTCCCGTTCGTCTCCAGCGCCCGGATGTTCCTGATCAACAACACGCTCTTCCGCAAGGCCGGACTCGACCCCGCCAACCCGCCGAAGACCTGGGACGACGTCACCGCCGCCGCGACCGCCCTCAAGAAGGCGGGCGTCGAGGTGCCGCTCGGGGTGCCGCTCGGCAAGGAGGAGGCGCAGGGCGAGTCGTTCATCTGGATGCTCGGCAACCACGGCGGTTACCAGGACGCGGGCGGCAAGTACGCCATCAACTCCCCCGCCAACGTGGCCACGTTCACCCAGCTGAAGTCCTGGGTCGACGCGGGCCTGACCGAGCAGAGCCCGGCGGCCGTCAACCGCACCGACCTCACCAAGGACTTCGCGTCCGGCAAGGTCGGCATGCTCAACGGCATCCCCACCCTGCTGGGCGACGTCAAGAACATGGACGTCAGCTGGACCGCGATGCCCGGGAAGGACGGCGCGAGCCCGTCCACGCTCGGGGTGGCCGACTGGGTCATGGCCTTCAAGAAAGGCGGCCACAAGGAGCAGGTCAAGGCCTTCCTCGACTTCGCCTACGCCAAGGACAACGCGGTGAAGTTCGCCAAGGAGTACAGCCTGCTGCCGGTCACGAAGTCCGCGCTCACCGCCCTCCAGGCCGACCCCGACGAGCAGGCGCTCGCGCCCTTCCTGCGCATCCTGCCGACCGCCACCTTCTACCCGCTCAGCGACCCGACCTGGCCGGGCGTCTCGGCCCAGGTCAAGACGCAGATCGGCACCGCCGTCAGCGACCCGAGGAAGGCGCTGGACGCGCTCCAGCAGGCCGCCGTCCAGGCCGGCCAGTGACCGTGCCGCACCCACCGCGCCACCGGGACCCGCTGCGCCGTCTCGGCCCGGTGCCGTGGATCGCGCCCGCCGTCCTGTTGATCCTCGGCGTGGTCGTGTGGCCGGTGGTGGAGATGGTCCGCACCTCGCTGCGGCGCATCGACACCACCGGCACCGACCACGGCGCGGCCGGCCTGGTCAAGTACCGCAAACTGTTCGCCGACCCGCGCCTGCCCGAGGTCCTCGGCTGGACGGTGCTCTGGACGGTCGCCGTCGTCGGCCTGACCATGCTCCTCTCCCTCGCCCTCGCCCAGCTCTTCAACCAGGAATTCCCCGGCCGACGGATCAC
>NZ_JBHYWI010000128.1:0-19458 GCF_042751525.1 Kitasatospora sp. NPDC059408 | reverse complement strand
ACCCGCGCGCGGCCCCGGCACTTCGGCACCACCGGGGCCCTCCCGCGCGTGCGGGGGTGCGCTAGCTGCCGACGAAGGCGGCGAGCAGCAGCCAGACCACCGGGGCGGTCGGCAGGAGCGAGTCCAGCCGGTCCATGATCCCGCCGTGGCCGGGCAGCAGCGTGCCCATGTCCTTGATGCCGAGGTCGCGCTTGATCATCGACTCGCCCAGGTCGCCCAGGGTCGCGGTGACGGCCGCGCAGCCGCCCAGGATCAGGCCCTGCCACCAGCTGCCGCCGTCGATGATCAGCTGCATCAGCAGGGCGCCGGCCAGCATCGACAGGCCGATGCCGCCCGCCAGGCCCTCCCGGGTCTTGCCCGGGCTGATCGTCGGGGCCAGCTTGTTCTTCCCGAACTTGTAGCCCACCGCGTAGGCGCCGGTGTCGCTGCAGATCGTGACGATCAGGAAGAGCACGATCCGCTGGGGACCGTCGTCGGCCGCCAGCATCATCGCCACGAAGGTCGCGAGGAACGGCACGTAGAAGGCGGTGAACACGCCCGCCGTTATGTCCCGCAGGTAGTTGTCCGGCGGCTCGGCCATCCGCCAGACCATCACCGCGAGCCCGGTCAGCGCGAGCGAGGCCGCGGCCCACTGGACCCCGGCCCAGTAGCCGGTGGCGATCATCGCGATGCCGCCCGCAACCAGCGGGACCAGCGGCGCCTTGATCTGCTTGCGCTCGGACAGCCGGCTCGTCAGCTCCCACACGCCGACCGACGCCGCGGCCATCACGACGACCAGGAACAGCGCCTTCACCACGAACAGCGAGGCGATGATCACCGCGCCGAGACCGACCCCGACCCCTATCGCGGCCTGGAGGTTACGGCCGCCGCGCTGCTTGCGGGGCTGGGGCTGCGGCTCGGGCTGGGCCACGGGCGTCTCCTGCCCTGGGTGGGACGACGGCACGAAGGGGGGATGCCCGGCCGCCGGGTGGCTCGACGGAGGCGCGGGGTGCGCCGGAGCCCCCGGGTACGGCGGAGCGCCGTGGCCGGGGGCGGGGGCGACGTCATCGGTCATCGCGCGCAGCACGACGGTCTCCGACGCACCCGGCACCGCCGCAGCGGAATGCTCGTCCCGGAACAGCGGACCGCTCAGCCGGCCCGCCTCCCGCGCCTGGCCCGCGTCCTGGCGGGCCGAGGGGTGCGAACCGGCCGCCGGGCCCGCGGCCGGACCGCCGGGCAGGCCGGGGCCGCCGGGCGGGACCGGGTCGGCCGGTACGGGAGGCATGACCTGAGTCTCCTCCGCGTCGGGGCCCCAGTACACCGGGGGCTGCGAGGCGTGACCCGTTCGGCCGCCCTGGTCGCCCGGGACGGCGCCGGGCGCACCCTGGGCGACCTGCGGGCCCGGTGCGGCGGGATCGCCGTACCCCGGCGCCGTGGGATCGGCGTACCCGGGCGCCGCGTGCGACGGCTGCCGGGGGGCCTGCGGCTGCGGCGCCGGGCGGTAGGGCTGGAACTGCTGGTCGGATGGGCCCCAGTAGCCAGGGGCGTCAGGGGCGTCGTTCATCAGACTTCGAGCAGCTCGGCTTCCTTGTGCTTGAGCAGCTCGTCGACCTGGGCCACGTACTTGGCCGTGGTGTCGTCGAGCTCCTTCTCGGCGCGGCGACCCTCGTCCTCGCCGACCTCGCCGTCCTTGACCAGCTTGTCGATGCCGTCCTTGGCCTTGCGACGCACGGCGCGGATCGAGACCTTGGCGTCCTCGCCCTTGGTGCGGGCGATCTTGATGAACTCCCGGCGGCGCTCCTCGGTGAGCTCGGGCAGCACCACCCGGATGATGGAGCCGTCGTTCGAGGGGTTGACGCCCAGGTCGGAGTCGCGGATGGCCTGCTCGATGGCCTTCAGCGCGGTCTTGTCGAACGGCGAGACGACCGCCATCCGGGGCTCCGGCACCGAGAACGAGGCCAGCTGGTTGATGGGGGTCACGGCGCCGTAGTACTCGGCGACGATCTTGGCGAACATCGCCGGGTGGGCACGGCCGGTGCGGATGGCCGCGAGGTCGTCCTTGGCGACGAGGACGGCCTTCTCCATCTTCTCCTCGGCCTCGAGGAGGGTCTCTTCGATCACTGTGGTCTCCCTGTCCGGTTCATCTGCTGTTGTCCCGACCGGTGTCGGCGTGGCGCCCGGTCACGGCGCCGACGCCGTCCCGTACGGCTGGTTGCTGCTCAGGCCCGGACGGAATCCTGGCTGATGAGTGTGCCGATCTTCTCACTCTTCACCGCGCGCGCGATATTGCCCTCCGCAAGCAGCTCGAACACCAGCATCGGGAGGTTGTTGTCCTTGCACAGCGTGATGGCGGTGAGGTCGGCGACCTTCAGGTCGCGGGCGATGACCTCGGAGTACTCCAGCGCGTCGAACTTGACCGCGTCCGGGTTGGTCCGCGGGTCGGAGTCGTAGACGCCGTCCACGCCGTTCTTGCCCATCAGCAGGACGTCCGCGTGGATCTCCAGCGCCCGCTGGACGGCCGTGGTGTCGGTGGAGAAGTACGGCATGCCCATACCGGCGCCGAAGATCACCACGCGGCCCTTCTCCAGGTGCCGGACGGCCCGCAGCGGCAGGTACGGCTCGGCGACCTGGCCCATCGTGATCGCGGTCTGGACGCGGGTCTCGATGCCCTCCTTGACCAGGAAGTCCTGGAGCGCGAGGCAGTTCATCACGGTGCCGAGCATGCCCATGTAGTCGGACCGGGCCCGGTCCATGCCACGGACCTGCAGCTCCGCGCCGCGGAAGAAGTTGCCGCCGCCGATGACCACGGCGACCTCGGTGCCGGCGCGCACGACCGTGGCGATCTCCCGGGCGATCGCGTGCACGACGTCCGGGTCGACGCCGAGCCCGCCGCCACCGGCGAAGGCTTCACCGGACAGCTTCAGCAGCACCCGGCGGCGCGAGCCGTCCTTGGGGTCCTGCGCGGTCTCCTGCGTCTCCTGCATGGGACTTCTCCTTCTGCACCTACTTGGTTCACAGACGCGGGTGTGCGGGTGCCCGGTCTGCGCGTACACGCGAGGAGGCCACTGCCGCGGGAACCGGTTCGGTGTCCTGCACGGCAATGGCCTCCTCGTCGTTCATGGTGCCGACGCGGCCCGCCCGTGGCGGTTGTCGCTGGGTGAGCCCGTTCGGCGTTCCTCCCGCCCGGGTCAGCGGGCGGGGGCGGTTCCCAGCGTAAGCGCGCCGGGGACCAGGGGGAACGTGGCTCAGGCGCCGACGCGGAAGCGGGCGAAGCGCTTGAGGGCGACGCCGTTCTCCTCGAGGACCTTGGCGACGGACTTCTTGTTGTCCTTCGCGAAGGCCTGCTCCAGGACGGAGTTCTCCTTCACGAAGCCGGTGACGCGACCCTCGACGATCTTCGGCAGGGCGGCCTCCGGCTTGCCCTCCTCGCGAGCGGTGGCCTCGGCGACGCGGCGCTCGTTCTCGATGTCCTCGGCCGGGATGTCCTCGCGGGACAGGTACTTCGGCGCGAAGGCGGCGATGTGCTGCGCGACGTCCTTGGCGACCTCGGCGTTCTCCTTGTCCAGCTCGACCAGGACGCCGACGGCCGGCGGCAGGTCGGGGCTGGTCTTGTGGAGGTAGACCGCGACGAAGCCGTCACCGTCGAACTGGGCGAAGCGACGGAAGACGATCTTCTCGCCCAGGGTCGCGTTGGCCTCGTCGACGAACTGCTGGACGGTCTTGCCGGCCTCGATCTCGGAAGCCAGGGCGGCGTCCAGGTCGGCCGGGGCGGTCTTGGCCACGTGGGCGGCGATCGCGTCGGCGACCTTGACGAAGTTGTCACCCTTGGCGACGAAGTCGGTCTCGCAGTTGAGCTCGACCAGCACGCCGGACTTCTTGTCCTCGGCGATCAGCGCGGCGACGGCGCCGTTGGAGGCGTCACGGCCCTCGCGCTTGGCGACGCCCTTCTGGCCCTTGATGCGCAGGAGCTCGACGGCCTTCTCGACGTTGCCCTCGGCCTCGTCCAGGGCCTTCTTGCAGTCCATCATGCCGGCGCCGGTGAGCTCACGGAGCTTCTTGACGTCCGCGGCGGTGAAGTTCGCCATGGTGTGAATCTCTTCTCGCGTCTCGCGTGTCTGCGTGGGGATGTGCCGGGACCGTTGTCCGGTCCCGGCACGGGAGAGAGGGGCACCTACCGGCGTCGTACCGGCGAGTGCCCCTCACCCTTGGTACGTCAGGCCTGCTCGGCCGGAGCCTCGGCGGCCGGGGCCTCGGCGGCAGGGGCCTCAGCGACAGCAGCCTCGGCGGCGGCGGGGGCCTCCTCGGCCTTCTTCTCGCCCTCGATGAGGTCCTTCTCCCAGTCGGCCAGCGGCTGGTCGGCACCCGGCTCGGCCTTGGCGTCGCCCTTGGCGACACCGGCGCGGGACTTGAGGCCCTCGGCGACGGCGTCGGCGATCACGCGGGTCAGCAGGGTGACGGAGCGGATCGCGTCGTCGTTGCCCGGGATCTTGTAGTCGACCTCGTCGGGGTCGCAGTTGGTGTCGAGGATGGCGACGACCGGGATGTTGAGCTTCCGGGCCTCGCCGACCGCGATGTGCTCCTTCTTGGTGTCCACGATCCACACGGCGCTGGGAACGCGCTGCATGTCACGGATACCGCCGAGGGTCTTCTCCAGCTTGTCGTGCTCGCGCTGGAGGACCAGGAGCTCCTTCTTGGTGAGGCCGGAGCCGGCCACGTCCGAGAAGTCCAGCTCGCCGAGCTCCTTGAGGCGCTGCAGACGCTTGTAGACGGTCGAGAAGTTGGTCAGCATGCCGCCGAGCCAGCGCTGGTTCACGTAGGGCATGCCCACGCGGGTGGCCTGCTCGGCGATGGCCTCCTGGGCCTGCTTCTTCGTGCCGACGAAGAGGACGCTGCCGCCGTGGGCAACGGTCTCCTTGATGAACTCGAAGGCGCGGTCGATGTAGTTCAGCGACTGCAGGAGGTCGATGATGTAGATGCCGTTGCGCTCGGTGATGATGAAGCGCTTCATCTTCGGGTTCCAGCGGCGGGTCTGGTGACCGAAGTGGACGCCGCTCTCCAGCAGCTCCCGCATCGTGACGACGGCCATAGCCGTTCTCCTCAGGTGTTACGGCCCGGCTGCCGCGCAGGCCGTCCCGGGGCTCGCGCGATGGCGCTCCCCGTTCGGGTGACTGCATGTACGGCCGGGTCAGGCTCGGTTTGTCCGTGGCGGTCAGGTGACAGCCACGCCTGACGCCCCGAACGTGCCGAGCCGCTTGAACCCGCTCGGTCGGGGACCGGGGCGGGCTCGGCGGACCGAGCGGCACTCGCACCTGGCGGGGGCGGCGGCCGAGCCGCATCCGTCCACCGGTGGCGGGGCGTGCGAAGTCGACCCGGCGGACCGGGTCGCGTGTGAAGTGTACGGGAAGCGCCGAGTGGGGGGCGACTCCGCAGGTGGCGGAGGGGCCGCGGACGGGCGGCCGTCCGGCGGCACGGGCGCCGCCGGCGCGGGCCGGAGCGCGGTCGGAGTGTGGTCGGGGTGTGGTCGGGGTGTGGTCGGAGTGCCGTCGCCACGACGTTCGCTAGGACGTTCGCCACGACGCTCGCGACGGTGGGTCCGCGGGGCCGCCGGGAAGCGCTTGTACACCGGATGGCGGCGTCCGTACACCCATTCGGGGGATACCGCTCGTTCGCGGGGACGGTTTGTCCACAGGAATCCCGAAGGGGGTGGTGTGGGCGCTTCGCGGCCTGGACGCTCGGGCGCATGACTGGTCGTGGTGGGGTTCGGGGGGTGTCGTCGGCTTTGTCGGCTTCGTCGGCGGCATTCTCGGCGCTGTTCGTGGTGCTGTGCGTTGTGATGGTGCTCGTCCTGGCGGGCGCTGCGGCCGCGCGCGGTCTTGGGTCTCTTGCCGTGGCGGGGCGTTCGGGCCCGGGTGACTCCGGGGACGGCATCTCTGCCGGACCGGCGCCTGGACGGGCATGGCCGGTGGGTGGGCCCGGCGGGGTGCTCGGGCGGTTCGTGGCACCGGCGAAGCCGTGGTCCGCCGGGCACCGCGGCGTGGACCTGGCCGCCCCGGCGGCAGCGGAGATCAGGGCTGCGGCTCCGGGAGTGGTCACGTTCTCCGGGCTGGTCGCGGGCCGCCCGGTGGTGACGGTGACGCACCCCGGCTCGGGGGCTCCCGCCCTGCGGACCACCTATCTCCCCGTCACCGGCACTGTGCCCGTGGGCGGCACGGTCGGCGCCGGGCAGGTGATCGGGCGGCTGGCCCCGCTCGCCCCGCTCGCCGGAGAGGGACGGCACTGTGCCGGGCGGGGCTGCCTGCACTGGGGCCTGCTGCGCGGCGACCGCTACCTCGACCCGCTCGCCCTGCTCGGCGCGGGCGCGGCGCGGCTGCTGCCGACGGGTTCGCCGACGGGCGCCTCGCCTCGACCGGGGCGACCTGTGCCGATCGGCGGCTCAGCCGCGAAGGATCCGGCGGTTCAGCCGCGGGAGAGACCGTGCAGGGCCATCGCGACGGCGGCGTCGGCGATCTGCTCGGGGCTCTCGGCGAGGCCACCGACCGCGGCTCCTGCCGCCGCCAGTTGCTCGCCATGGCGGACGGCCGCCTCGACGACCCCCTGGAGCAGCGCCGCGGTGAGCCTCGGCTGAGTGTGGCCCAGCTCTTCCAGGGCCAGGGTGACCAGGCCGACCAGCTTCCCGTGCGCCGCCCGGATCCGCTCGCGCGCGGCCTCGTCGAGCTCCAGCGCCGAGATCGCCACGACCGCCCGGTGGCGCGGATCGGCGGCGAGCGCCAGCTGTCCCCGGACGTAGGCCTCGATGCGGCCGGCCGCCGTGTCGCAGCTCTCCATCCCGGCCTCGATCTCGGCCGCCCAGAGCGGGAAGTCCACCTCACACAGCGCCTCGACCACCGCGGCGCGGGAGCGGAAGTACTCGTAGACCGAGGAGCGCGCGAGCCCGGTCCGCGCCGCGAGGGCGGGGAAGGTCAGCGCCTCCATGCCCCCCTCGGTGAGCAGGACGCGGGCAGCGTCGAGGAGAGCTGCCCGCTGCAGCTGGCGATGCTCGGCCACCGTGGCCGCTCGGATCTTCGGCACGCTCCCACTTTACGGAGACCTACACGCGGCCGATACGCCGCCGCGCAAACCTCGGGCTGCCCGGCCGGAACCGCACGCCCGAGCGGGCGGCCGCACGCACTACCGGACGTCCGACAGCTTGGCGCGCAGCTGCAGGACGGACTTGGTGTGGATCTGGCTCACCCGGCTCTCCGTCACCCCGAGGACCTGGCCGATCTCGGCGAGGGTCAGGCCCTCGTAGTAGTAGAGCGTCACCACCGTCTTCTCGCGCTCCGGGAGGGTGTTGACCGCCTGGGCCAGCAGCCTGCGCAGCTCCCGGTCCTCGGCCACCTCGACGGGGTTGTCGGCGCCGTGGTCCTCCAGGGTGTCCACCAGGCTCAGCCGGTCGCCGCCCTCCCCCACGGGGTGCAGCAGCTCGTCGAGCGCCACGACGTTGGCGAGCGACAGCTGGCTGAAGATGGCGTGCAGGTCCTCGATCGCGATGCCCATCTCCGCCGCGACCTCGGGCTCGTGCGGGGTCCGGCGAAGCCGGGCCTCCAGCGTCGCGTACGTCCGCTCGACCGCCTTGGCCTTCTGCCGCACCGAGCGCGGGATCCAGTCCAGTGCCCTCAGTTCGTCGATGATCGCGCCGCGGATGCGGCTGATCGCATAGGTCTCGAACTTGATGGCCCGGTCGATGTCGAACTTCTCGATCGCGTCGATCAGCCCGAAGACCCCGGAGGAGACGAAGTCGGCCTGCTCGACGTTGGAGGGCAGACCCACCCCGACCCGGCCCGCCACGTACTTGACGAGCGGTGAGTAGTGCAGGATCAGCTGCTCCCGCAGCCGCTGGTCGCCGGTCTCCTTGTAGGAGCGCCAGAGTTCCTCCAGCGCGCTGCGCGCGGGGCTGCCCGCCTCCGGCCCTCGGCGAGGTGAAGGCGCCGACGGGCCTGCGGACGGGGCCGACGGCGGGGGCAGTGCTTGGGCCCGAGGCGGAAGCTGGGCCGGGGATGGGGCCTGCGTCGGGGGCAACACTGCAGCCGGGGGCGGAGCCTGCCGTCCCGGTCCGGGCGGGGGCGCCGGTGGTGGCACCGCCGCGGGCGCCTCCGTGACGGCACTCGCCCCGGTCGGACCGTCGGCGGCCGCCCCGATCCACGTGCCCGTACCGACCACGACCTCGCCCCCGCCGGTACCGGCGTCAGCCCCGTCGACCGCGTCGGAACCGACGGCATCGGGGCCGGCCGGGTCGGGACCGGCGGCATCGGCGGGCTGGCCGGGCACCGACGCCGGCCGGCCGCCCTGCCGTGACAGGCTCCCCATCGCCCCCGTCGCCTTGGGCGGGTACTCGGTCACGGGGCGCCGCTCGGTGCGCGGTCCTCCCGAGGACCGGGCGCCACCGGTCACTCTGTGTCCGGGAATGTGTGTGGGCATGCGTTGGTCTGCGCCGTTCTGCCGAGTCATGTGCTGATAGGGAAGGCATGTGGAGCGTAGCGTGACCGACTCACTGCAATGCGCTACCGCCACTCGGTCGTCCCTCGATCCGGTGGCGTTCTCGTCACCGGATCCGGGCACCCGCAGTGGACGAACCGGTTCGGCAGGTCAACCCCCCGATCTCCCGTCACTCCTTCTTGCAGCCCCCATCTGCGCAGCTGTTCGCCCCTCCCCGCGATCACCTCCTCCGCACGATTCGCCAGTGCGCGCCGTGCCGCTCCACGAAGCCGAGCGAGCCCAACTCGTAGAGCCGCTGGAGCACTTCGTCCGGCGGCAGCCCCGACTGCCGGGCCAGCCGCTCGACCGGCGCGCCCTCGGCCGTCGCCGGCACGGCCTCCAGCACCCGTGCGACCGGCGGCTCCAGCAGGTCCCTCGGCAGGACCGGCCCGGCCCGCGGCGGCGCGAGGTCGTCCCCGATCGCACCGATCAATTCCGTCACCTCCGCCGCGTCGGTGACCAGCGTGGCGCCGCCACTGCGGATCAGGGCGTGCACGCCCGCCGAGAGTTCGGAGGTGACCGGCCCGGCCACGCCCATGGTGTGCCGGTTGAGGTCCCGCGCCCGTCTGGCCGTGCTCAGTGCCCCGCTGCGCACGGCCGCCTCCACCACCACGGTGCCCCTGGTGAGGGCCGCGATGACCCGGTTGCGCAACACGAAGCGGAAGCGGTTCGGATGTTCCCCGGGCGGTAGTTCGCTGACCAACAGGCCCTGGACCCCGATCCGCCGGATCAATTCGGCATTGCCCTTGGGATACGCGACATCGACCCCGCAGGCGAGGACACCGACGGTCAGCCCGCCCACCGCCAGGGCTCCGCGGTGGGCGGCGGCGTCGATCCCGTAGGCGGCTCCGGACACCACCACCCAGCCCCGCTCGGCGAGTTGGGCCGACAGCTCCCCCGCGACGTGCGCGCCGTAGGCCGTGCAGGCCCGGGAGCCCACCACCGCCACCGAGCGGAGGGCCAGCAGGCGCAGCGACCCGGTACCGGTCGTCCAGAGCCCGACCGGCCGCCCGTCGCCCAGGTCGTCGAGCTGGCTGGGCCACTCCGTGTCCCCCGGAATGATGAAGCGTCCACCGGAGGCTCGTACCCGTTCCAGGTCCTCGGCCGGGTCCAGACCGGGGAGTCTCGCCTGGTAGCCGGCCAGGCGGGGCCCGTCGAGCCCGGGGTGGTCGGGCACGGCGCCCTCCCGGATCGCCTGGACCACCTCGACGGCGGCGAGCTGGCGGAGCCACCGGCCGACCACCGCGTCCCCGGGCTCGCTCAGGCGGCTGAGCAGTACCCGGGCGAGCCGCTCCGGCTCGGGCTGCGCGGCCGTCGTCGTCGGCGTCGGCGGCGGCGGCGGCTGTTGAGGATCCGCCGTCATCCGGTTCATGCGTCACCGTCCTCGTCCGCCGGGTACTCGTCGCGGGCTCCTCCGATTGGGCCCTTCCCCGGACCGCTCCGCTGGGCGGGGACGCCCCCGAGACGCCCGAAGGCGCGTTCAGTGAGCGGAAGACCGTGCTCCACGCCGGTGCGCAGGACCAGCGCCGTCCGCACGTCCCGTTGGTCCGGTCGGTCCCGGCCGGCGAGGTCCGCGACCGTCCAGGCGACCCGGAGCACCCGATCCAGACCCCGGGCGGTGAGCAGCCCGCGCTCCAACTGCCGTGCGGCGTCGTTCAGCGCGCCGGGGGCGAGCTGCCAGCGCGTCCGCAGTTCGTGCCCCGGGACCTCGGCGTTGACCCGCCAGGGCGTGCTGGCCAGCCGGGCGGCCGCCCGCTCCCGCGCGGCCAGCACCCGGGCCGCGATGATCTCGGTGGTCTCCGCCGTGGTGTCCCGCTCCATGAGCTCGACCCTGGTCACCGGGGCGACCTGGACCTGGAGGTCCACCCGGTCGAGCAACGGCCCCGACAGCCGCCCCTGGTAGCGGCTCACCATCGCCGGGGTGCACTCGCACCCCTCGCCCCGCCGTGAGTACCGGCCGCACGGACAGGGATTGGCCGCGAGGCAGAGCAGGAACCGGGCCGGGAGCCGGAGCGATCCGGCCGAGCGCGCGATCACCACCTCGCCCGACTCCAGCGGCTGCCGCAGCGCGTCGAGCACCCGGACGGGGAACTCCGGTGCCTCGTCCAGGAACAGGACGCCCCGGTGGGCCAGCGACACCGCGCCTGGTCTGGGCAGGCCGCTGCCGCCACCCACGATCGCCGGCATCGTGGTCGAGTGGTGCGGGGAGCAGTACGGGGCGCGGTCGATCAGCGGACGGCCCGCCGGGAGCAGGCCCGCCACCGAGTGCACCGCGGTGACCTCCAGCGCCTCCTTCTGCGTGAGCGGCGGGAGCAGCGAGGGCAGCCGCTCGGCCAGCATCGTCTTGCCGGCCCCGGGCGGCCCCTTCAGGTACAGGTGGTGTCCCCCGGCGGCGGCGATCTCCAGGGCCCGCCGGGCCTCGTACTGACCGGCCACGTCGGCCATGTCGAGGCGGGCCGCCTTGTCGTCGGGCAGGCCCCGCACGCCCGCGCTCGGCAGCATGAGCCCGGCCATCAGGGGATCGGGGCGGCCCGTGATCGGATCGGGCGGCTCCTCCGGCGCGGGCACACCGGTGAGGACGGCGAGCAGCTGGCGCAGGCTGCGGACCCCGATCACCTTCGCCCCGGGGACGAGCGAGGCCTCGGCCGCCGTCTGCTCGGCGACGACGACCCGCTCGTACCCGGCGTCGGTGGCGGCCAGCACCGAGGGCAGCACTCCACGGACGGGCCGCACCCGGCCGTCCAGCCCCAGTTCGCCGATGATCAGCAGGTCGGCGATGGCCGACGGGTCGAGCCGCTCGGCGGCGGCCAGCACGGCGCAGGCCACCGCGAGGTCGAAGCCGCTGCCGCTCTTGGGCACGGAGGCGGGGCTGAGGCCGACGGTCAGCTTGCGCTGCGGCCACGCCTCGCCGCTGTTCACGACGGCCGCGCGCACCCGGTCGCGGGCCTCGGACAGCGCCTTGTCGGGCAGGCCGACCAGGGTGAACGCGGCCACCCCGGGCTCCAGATCGGCCTGGACCTCGACGATCACCCCGTCGACGCCGACCAGCGCGACGGAACAGGTACGGGCGAAGGCCATCAGACCACCCCCCGCAGGTGGTCCACCGAGGCGGCGCCCCGGGACCGGTTGATCACCGCGACCAGGTCGATCCGCACCCCGCCCGGCGGGACGGGCGGCCACTGCGGATCGGCGGGCCCGGGGTCGTACCCGGGCCCGGCCAGCTGCGCGAAGTGCCCGGGCCAGCGCTCGGCCAGCCACCGCTCGGCCAGCCGCTGCAGCCGGGCCGCCTTGGCCTGGTCGATGGCCTCGGTCGGCTGCTGGAAGCCCCGCTCGGAGCGGGTCTTCACCTCGCAGACCGCCACGGTGTCGCCGTCGAGGGCGACGATGTCCAGCTCACCCTCGGCGCAGCGCCAGTTGCGGTCCAGGATGCGGAGCCCGTCCTCCGCGAGGCGGCGGGCGGCGACCCGCTCGCCGTAGCGGCCGAGGCTGGTCTTGCTCGGCCTGTCCGGCCCGCCCTGGCGGGCCTGCCGGGTGATCGCGCCCTGCGCGGTCGGGTTCTGCACGGTCGTGTTCTGCACGATGACCACCTCCGCCGTGGAGGTTGCAACGCCGTGCTCGGCGGGACCCGGTATTTCCCTTTTCCTGTGGACAACTAGCGCCTGTGGATAACTTCCGTCACCCGCAGGAGTGAGAATCCCCGATTGCGCGAAATTCCCCTGGACAACGCGGAACCGGGCGGTCCAACGTCAGTTCCCGAAGCCGGCGTCGTCCGAGGGCAGCTCCAGATCGCTCTTCGCGAGTTCCTCGATGTTCACGTCCTTGAAGGTCAGCACCCGGACCTTGCGGACGAACCGGGCCGGCCGGTACATGTCCCAGACCCACGCATCCGCCATCGACACCTCGAAGAAGACCTCACCCTGGACCGAGTGCACCTGCAGCTCGTAGTCGTTGGTGAGGTAGAAACGTCGCTCGGTCTCGATCACGTACTTGAACAGGCCGACGACGTCCCGGTACTCCCGGTAGAGCTTGAGCTCCATCTCGGTCTCGTACTTCTCGAGATCTTCGGCACTCATCCAGGCGTCCCCTCAACTTGTCACGTCCACCCATTGTGGACCACCGCACCCACGCTCAGAGCCGTACCGGAGCGACCGGCGGGCCCTGTACCAGCAGTCGCTCCAGGAAGTCGGCCAGTCCGGCCGGGTAGACCGTCTCGGCGGTCCGCCTCAGCTCCTCGAGCGTCCACCAGCGTGCCGCGAGCAACTCGGCGTGTTCCTCGTCGCCCATGCCCGAGTGGTCGAGGCCGGTGGCCTCGGTCCGGGCCAGGTGGAACCACTGCTCCTGCTCGTAGCGCTGTCCCCGGAAGGAGAACGACACCGTGCCGTACCCCACCAAGGGCCCCAGCTCCACGCCCCGCAAACCGGTTTCCTCCACGAGCTCCCGCGCGGCGGCGTCGCGCACGTCCTCCCCGGGTTCCAAACCGCCTCCCGGGGTGAACCACCAGGTCACGTCCGGCACCGCCGGATCCGAGCCCAGGAAGAGGAGGACGCGGTCCGACCCGTCCAGCAGCAGGATCCGCGCCGCCTGGCGACGCCGTACCGTCATGGCAGCTCTTCACACCCCTTCCGTCCGCATCGGTGGTGGTACCGATCCTGCCACCCGACGCGTCCATCCGGGGCGATGTTCGACAGAGCGGCCCGGCAGGCGGCGGCCGCGCTCAGGATGCGCGCCCCCGACGGAACCGGCGGGCCAGACCGGCCACGCCGCCCACCGCCGAGGTCACGACGATCAGCGCCGCGCCGGCCACGGTGGCCACCGCCGCCGGGACCAGCGGACCGGGCTGAGCGGCCCGCGGACCGGCGAGGCCGTCGAACGCCGTGGTCCGGGTGAACCCACCCATCCGGCCGAACGGCATCGCGGTCGCCTCCACCCGGGCCTCGACGGCGTCGGCCGCGACGGTCCCGCCGTCGACCGACAAGTGGGTACGGGAATCGAGCGAGACGATCCGGTTGTCGCCGAGCAGGAAGAGCCGCCCCTGCGGCACCGTGACGCTGAAGGCCGTGCCCTGCGGACCCTGCGCCGCGAGGTAGGGCTCGGTGACCGGGGTCCCGTTCACCGTCAGCCCGCGGCCGTCCTCGGCGGAGGCCACGGTATCCCCGCCCACCGCGACGACCCGCTTGACCATGAGCTCGCCGCCCCAGGCCTGGTCCTTGAAGACCACGACGTCACCCCGGCCGACGGAGCCGCCGTCGGTCTTCCGGGCGAGCACCGTGTCCCCGACCTCCAGCGTGGGGGACATCGAGCCCGAGGGGATGTTGTAGGGCCGGTAGCCGACCGCGATCACGGCGAAGCCGCCGACCAACAGCACCAGGCCGAGCCCGATCAGGACGCCCTGGATCACGGCGGCCGCCCGGTGGCGCGGCCGGGTGGGCGTGACCGGCCGGTCGGCGGTCTGTTCCACGACACTGCTCATCGACACCGTCCAGCTCTGACCCGCCGGAGCACGCCCCGGGTGCGCCGGAGGCACAGGCGGAAAACCCGTCGGGCCGTGGCACGTCCGAGCAGATTACTCGTCGGTACCACGGCCCGCGCAAGAGCTGGGGAGGAGCTGCCGGAGCTCAGGAGTCCTTCCGGCGGTCCGACCTGTTCCGCACCCGGCGCACCAGTGGGAGCAGCGCCACCGCTCCCGCCGCGCCGGCCACCGGCGGCACCAGCGGCACGCCCGCCGCCAGGCCCTTCTGGTCGAAGGTGCCCGGCACCGGCAGCGTCGCCCAGCGGTCGATCGGCCAGGCCACCACGAAGGCGCGCCCGATCACGTCGTCCACCGGAACGGTCCCGCCGCCCGGCTGGTCCATGTGGAAGCGGGAGTCCAGCGAGTCGTCGCGGTGGTCGCCCATCACCCAGATCCGGCCCGACGGCACCTTCAGCGGCCCGAAGGTCCGGCTGCAGGGGTTGTTGCCCGGGAAGATGTACGGCTCGTTGAGCGCGACGCCGTTCACCTTGACCGGACCGCCGCTCTCGCACTCGACGGTGTCGCCGCCGACCGCGATGACCCGCTTGATCAGGTCCTTCTCGTTGGCCGAGGGCATCAGGCCGACGAAGCTGAGGACGTCCTGCACCCCCCGGAGGAAGGAGTTGCTGCTCTGCTGGACGGGCTCGTCGTTCAGCCAGCCGCCCGGGTCGTGGAACACCACGACCTCGCCGCGCTCGGGCTCGGCCCCGAACCAGGGGGTCAGCTTGTCCACGAGGACGCGGTCACCGACCTGCAGCGTGTTCTGCATCGACTCCGACGGGATGGAGAAGGCCTGGACGAAGAAGGTCTTGATCACCAGGGCCAGGACCAGCGCGATGCCGATCAGGATCGGCAGTTCCTTCCAGAACGATCGCGGCTTCTTGTCCTTGTCGGACGCCTTGCCCTCCGGCTCGTCCGCCGGCCCGGCCCCGCTCCGGAGCTCGCCCGGGGTACCGCCCGTCCCGTCGCCCGGCTCGTCGGCGGACTGGGCCGCCGCGTCCTCGACCGAGGCCGACGGCGCTGCGGACTCGGCGGACCGGTCCGCCCGGCCGCCGGAGCCCTCGGGCTCTCCGGCGCCTGAGCGGGCGCCGATCACCAAATCCCCCACAACGTCTCCTCCCTGCTGTGCGGACGCCCGTGCGCCCGCGCTCGGAGTGCCGCACAGCGGGCACCACGCTCACTACGACCATGAACGCCTCAGGGCTGCCCACCACGGGCGCCCCTGACACCAGCACAGCCTCGACGCTCAGCCGGAAAGCCCGGCCGCGCCTGCACTTCTCTATCACTCCCAGGCATCCGGCTCGCGGTCCCACGCGCGCGACCCGGTGGGTCGGCGGCCGGCGTGGCCTACCGCGAAGGCCCGTCCGGCCTGCGAACGGCAAGCGGAAGGATGCCCAACACACCCATAACGAGCGGAGGTTCCATCGGAACCGGCCCAACGGGCACCGAATTCGGCGCAGTTCCGGCGGCCTGCGGAGCACGTGCCAGAGAGGAGAGTGAACTCGGCTCGTCAAGTTGATGGAAGCGGTCCAGCGGCCAGGCGATCACGAAGGCCCGGCCGACCACACCGCTCAGCGGGATCGTGCCCTGGCCGGGATTCCCCATGTGGAAACGGGAGTCGGCGGACACGTCCCGGTGGTCGCCCATGACCCAGAGCCGGCCCTGGGGCACCTTCACCTTGAAGGGCTGCCGGGACGGCGGGTTCCCGGGCGAGAGGTAGGGCTCCTCCACCGGCGTGCCGTTGACGCTCAACCGCCCCTGCGCGTCGCAGCACTCCACGGTGTCCCCGCCGACGCCGATGACCCGCTTGATCAGATCCTGCTCGCTGTCGGACGGCAGCAGCCCGACGAAAGTGAGGACCTGCTTGGCCCCGCCCAGGATCGGACCGTCGTCGGACGGCTTGTGATCGCTCTCCAGCCAGCCGCCGGGGTCCTTGAACACCACGACGTCTCCGCGCGACGGCTCGTTGCCGAACCAGGGGGTGAACTTGTCCACCAGCACCCGGTCCCCGACCTGGATGGTCTGCTCCATCGACCCCGAGGGGATCACGAAGACCTGGATCATGAAGGTCTTCATCACCAGCGCCACCAGCAGGGCCACCAGGACGATCAGCGGGAACTCGCGCAGCAGCGAGCGCTTGCGCCGCCGGGCCGCGCGCTGCGCGGTGCGGCGTCGATCGGCCCGGCCGCGGGCCGGAACGACGCCGTCGCCACCCTCGGCGCCCTCCCCCGCCACGTCGGCGGGGTGGTCTGCCAGTCGGCCCCTACCTCTGGTCCCCATGACCACCCGTCCCCGCTGTCGCGGCGAAGGCCGCCGGCCGGTCCAGGCTGTTCCAGCGCGCGATCGGGAAGACCACCCAGTCCGCCCGGCCGATCACCCTGCCCTCCGGCACGAACCCGCCGCCGGGCTCGCCGAGGTGATCGCGGGAGTCCCGGGAGGCCCTGCGGTGGTCGCCCATCACCCACAACTTGCCGGCCGGCACCACCACGTCGAAGGCCACGCCGGACGGCTCGTCGCCCGGGGCGAGGTAGGAGGACTCGTCGATCGGCACACCGTTGACGGTGATCCGCCCGCCGGGCCCGGTGCTGGTCACGCGGTCGCCGCCGATGCCGATCACCCGCTTGACGTACACCGTGTCGCCGGCCGGGGCCAGCCCGAGGTCCCGGCCGAGCGAGCGCAGCCCGTCCCAGAAGCCGGCCGGCCGGTCCGGCTCCGGAAGGAAGGAGCCCGTCCCGTCGAAGACCACGACGTCGCCCCGCCGGGGGTGGTCGCCGAAGGCGTAGGCGAGCTGGTTCGCGATCAGCCGGTCGCCGGGGCGGAGGGTGTCCTCCATCGACCCGGACGGCACCGTGAACGGCCGCGCGACGAAGGCGTTCACCAGGAGCAGCGCGGACAGGCAGATGCCCGCCAGGAGCAGGAGGTCCCGCGAGCGCGAACGCCCTGGCTCCTCGTCGTCCGCAGCCTCACCATCGCCGGCCTCACCATCGCCGTCGGTCTTGCCCCCGCCGTCGGTCTTGCCATCCGCCTCGGCATCGGCAACGCCACCGTCATCGGCCGCGTCGCCCACCGCATCCGCGGAAACCGCCCTGGGACCCGCCGCAGGAGCAATCGCAGGAGCAACCGCAGTGGCGGCGGCCGGAACAACCGCGGAAACGACCGCGGACCGCGGCGGCGAGTCCGCACCGGAGGGTGCGGGACTGCCGTCGCGGTCCGCGGGTGGTTCGTGCGTGCTCATCGGGGGCTGAGCTTACCGTGCGGCAGCCGCGCCCCCGGGAGCGCTCCGATCCCCCGGCGAGGCCGGGGGCCGGTGGATCAGCGGTCGCGCTTCTCCTTGATCTTCGCGGCCTTGCCGCGGAGGTCACGCAGGTAGTACAGCTTGGCGCGGCGAACCGCACCGCGGGTCACGACCTCGATCTTCTCGACGACCGGGGTGTGCACCGGGAAGGTGCGCTCCACGCCGACGTTGAAGCTGACCTTGCGGACAGTGAAGGTCTCACCGACGCCCGCACCGTGGCGGCGGATGACGACGCCCTGGAAGACCTGGACACGGGAGCGGTTGCCCTCGATGACCCGGACGTGGACCTTCAGGGTGTCACCGGCGCGGAAGGCCGGGATGTCGCTACGCAGCGAGGCCGCGTCGACAGCAGCGAGCTTGTTGCTCATGTTGCTCTCCATCGCAGGCGCCACGGGCCGCCCACGGAAGTTCGTCGCAATGGGGTCTGCTGCGGGCCGCATCGGCTGGCGGCGTTCCCCCCGTGGCGGGGGCGCCGGTCCACGTGACCCCTACGGGAGGGGCCCAGCGACAGACAGCAGCGGCCTATTCTTCCACACCCACGGCCGCGGACCGAAATCGGCCGAGCTCGTCGTCCCAGGCCAGGCCGAGGACGGAGAGCGCCGCCCGGTCCTTCTTGTCGAAGGCGCCGTACTGCCAGCGCTCCACCAGGTCGGGGCGGTTCGCCAGCGTACGGGCGAAGGCCTCGTCCCGGCGCCAGCGGGCGATGCGGCCGTGGTTGCCGCTGAGCAGCACGTCGGGCACGGTCCGGCCGCGCCACTCGGCGGGCTTGGTGTAGACCGGGCCCTCCAGGAGGTCGGCCATCGCGCCGGGGGCGAAGGAGTCGTCCCGGTGGGACTCGGCGTTGCCGAGCACCCCCGGCAGCAGCCGGGCGATCGCCTCGACCATCACCAGCACTGCGACCTCGCCGCCGGCCAGCACGTAGTCGCCGATCGAGGCCTCGACCACCGGCATCCGGGTGGCCGCCTCCTCGATCACCCGCCGGTCGATGCCCTCGTACCGGGCGGGCGCGAAGGCCAGCCAGGGGCGGCCGGCCAGTTCCTGGGCCAGCTCCTGGGTGAACGGGCGCCCGCTCGGGGTGGGCACCACCAGCGTCGGCACCTGCCCCTCGGGGCCGGCGGCGACCACCGCGTCCAGGGCCTCGCCCCACGGCTCGGGCTTCATCACCATGCCGGGGCCGCCGCCGTACGGGCTGTCGTCGACCGTCCGGTGGACGTCGTGCGTCCAGTCCCGCAGGTCGTGGACGTGCACGTCCAGCTGGCCGCGGGCGCGCGCCTTGCCGACGAGTGAGACGTTCAGGGGTTCCAGGTACTCCGGGAAGATCGAAACGACGTCGAGCCGCATCCCCGTCTGGACGCCCTCGGCCGCCGTCACTTCTCGCCTTCCCACGAGTCGCCGTGAGCGCCCTCCGGGGAGTCCTCCTGGGCGCCCTCGGCGGAGTCCTCGGCGGAGTCCTCCGGGGCCGCGGCGGCAGCACTGCCCGCCACCTCGGCCCGCTCCGGGTCGATGAGCCCGGCCGGCGGGGTGATCACGGCGCGCTGGTTCTCCAGGTCGATGGTCGGCACGATCTGGCTGACGAAGGGCACCAGCACATCCGTCCCGTCGGCCTTCCTCACCGTGAGCAGGTCCTGGTACGGCAGGTGGACGACCTCGGTGAGCTCGCCGACCGGGGTGCCGTCGGAGAGCACCACGTCCAGCCCGATCAGCTGGTGGTCGTAGTACTCCTCCGGGTCATCGGGGGTCTCGTCCGGGTCGACCTCGGAGATCAGCAGGGTGCCGCGGAGCGCCTCCGCCGCGTTGCGGTCCTTGACGCCGGCGAAGCGCAGCAGCAGCCGCCCGCTGTGCACCCGGCCGGACTCGACGGTCAGCGGCCCGACCGACGCGGGGTCGGTGAGCACGACGGCCCCCGGGCCGAGCCGGAGCTCCGGCTCGTCGGTGCGGACCTCGACGCTGACGTCCCCCCTGATGCCGTGGGCGCGGCCGATCTTGCCGACGACGAGCTGCACGGTGATCGTTCTCCTGGAGTTCCTGAGCTGGACGGGAAGCCGGCCACGTCCACGCCCTCGCGGGGCGGGAACATGGTGGCCGGATGCGAAAAGGGCCGAGCCGGGCGCCCATCGTGCCCGGGGGCCCCAAGCCCGGACGGGGGGACCGGCACCGGGCT
>NZ_JBHYWI010000127.1:0-20305 GCF_042751525.1 Kitasatospora sp. NPDC059408 | reverse complement strand
CCCCTCTGCGCGGCCTCCCCCTCCGCCACCCCCTCCCGCAGCCCGACCCTCTCGCTGGGGAGGGATGAGGGGAGGGGGGTGGGTGAGGGGGTGCGTTGGTGCGGCGGGGAGGGGGTGGGGACGAGATGGGGGGTGGTTGAGGGGATGCGTTGGTGGGGGGTGGGGGCGTGCGGGTTTCGGGGTATGGGCACCGCATGGGTTTTGTTGAGACGTGGGTGCCGGTGACCGGGGCCGGGCGGGACGGGGTTCGGGGGATCCTCGCTTCGCCCGGTGATGCCGTGGTCGCTCTGGACTTCGACGGGACGCTCGCGCCGATCGTCGCGGATCCCTCGCGGGCTCGGGCGCATCCGGGGGTGGCGGGGGCGCTCCGCAGCGTGACTCCGTGCGTGCGTTCGGTGGTCGTCATCACCGGGAGGCCGGCTGCCCTCGCGGTCGAGTACGGGGGGTTGGCCGGGCTTCCCGGGGTCGTGGTGCTCGGGCACTACGGCGCCGAGCGCTGGGAAGCCGGTGAGCTCTCGGCGCCCGACGTGCATCCGGGGGTGGCCGCCGCGCGGGGGGCCCTGCCCGGGGTGCTGGCCGCCGTGGGGGCGCCCGAGGGGACGTGGGTCGAGGACAAGGGGCGCTCGCTGGCCGTCCACACGCGGCGTACGGAGGTGCCGGAGGAGGCGCTGGAGCTGCTGCGGGGGCCGGTCGCCGATCTGGCGGCGGAGCACGGGCTGGTGGTGGAGCCCGGGCGGCTGGTTCTGGAACTCCGGCCTCCAGGGGTGGACAAGGGGGCCGCGCTGACCGGTTTCCTGCGGGAGGTCGGGGCTCGGGCCGTGCTCTACGCGGGGGACGACCTGGGGGACGTCGCGGCTTTCGCCGCCGTCGAGAAGCTGCGCGGGGAGGGGCTCGCGGGTCTTCTGGTGTGCAGCGGCGCGGTGGGGGACGCGCCGGTGCGGGAGCTCGCCGACCGGGCTGACCTGGTGGTGCCCGGGCCGGCGGGCGTGGTGGAGCTGCTGGCGGATCTGGGCGAGGCGATCAGAGCGCGTTGAGCTGGTCCAGGAACCACTGCTGCGGCGGGAGCGCGGTGGCCGCCGCGGCCAGGCGCTTGGTGCGGTCGGCGCGCTCCTCGTCGGGCATGGTGAGGCCCGTGTGGAGGGCGTCGGCCGTCTCGATGACGTCGTACGGGTTCACGGAGATCGCGTCGTCGGCCAGTTCGCTGTGGGCGCCGGCCTCGCGGGACAGGACGAGCGCGCAGCCGCGGTCGGAGACCACCGGGACTTCCTTGGCCACCAGGTTCATGCCGTCCCGGATGGGGTTCACCAGGGCGACGTCGGCCAGCCGGTAGGCGGCGAGGGAGCGCGGGAAGTCGTCGTTGACGTGCAGGATCAGCGGCTGCCAGGTGGGGGTGGCGAATTCGGTGTTGATCGCTTCGGCGAGTTGCTCCACCCGGGCCGTGTAGTCGCGGTACTCGGCGAGGTCCGTGCGGGACGGGTAGGCGAAGGCGATGTGCACGACGCGGTCGTGCCACTCCGGGCGCGTGCGCAGGAGGTGGCGGTAGGCGAGCAGGCCCCGGACGATGTTCTTGCTGAGTTCGGTGCGGTCGACCCGGACGATCGTGCGCCGGTCGCCGACGGCCTCGCGCAGGGCGGCGAGGCGCTCGTCGACGTCCGGGCGGTGGGCGCGCTCGCGCAGGAAGTCGGCGTCGGCGCCCAGGGCGTGCACGCCGAGGCGGGTCGTGCGGCCGTCGTGGGTGATGGTGAGGGCGTCGTGGTCGACGGTCGCGTGCAGGATCTCCTCGCAGCACGCGGCGAAGGCCCTCGCCCAGCGTTCGGTGAGGAAGCCGGCCCGGTCGGCACCGAGGATGCCGGTGAGGACGGCCCTGGCCACGTCGTCCGGGAGGAGCCGGAAGTACTCGGGCGGGGCCCACGGGGTGTGGGAGAAGTGGCCGATGCGCAGGTCGGGGCGGGCCGCGCGGAGCAGGGCCGGGGTGAGGGACAGGTGGTAGTCCTGGACCAGGACGGCGGCGTTCGGGGCGGCCTCGGCCGCGAGGGCGTCCGAGAAGGCCCGGTTGTACGTCTCGTAGGCGGCCCACTCGGTGCGGAAGCCGGCGTCGAAGGCGGGGGCGGTGGGCGTGGCGTAGAGCAGGTGGCTGACGAACCAGAGGGTCGAGTTGGCGACGCCGTTGTAGGCGCGGGCGAAGGTCTCCGGGTCGATGTCCAGCATCCGGACGGCCTGTCCGCCGACGTCGTGGCCGGCCAGGTCGAGGCGGCCGCGGGGGGCTTCGCGGGCGGCCCGGCGGTCCGCGTCGCCCAGGGCGGCGCACACCCAGACGGCGTTCGGGTCGTCGATCGCGGAGAGGCCGGAGACCAGGCCTCCGCCACCGCGTTTGAGGGTCAGCGTGCCGTCGTCCGCGGTGCTGAAGGAGACCGGTCCGCGGTTGGACGCCACCAGCACGGTCGCGCTCGAACGTTTGGTCGATGAATCGGCCATGAGTCCTCTTCTGGGTCTACCCGTTCACCCTTCGGGGTGGAATCCGAGCGTACGGCGGAGCGGAGCGCGGCGCGGCCGTACCGTCGAAGACCTGCGACATGCAGCGGTCAGGGCTTGGCCGCCATGAGGCTCCGCAGGGGTCGAGTGGGAAGCCTCCTCGTCGAGAGGGGGAGGAGTCACGGTTGGTACGTTGCCGGTCGGCAGACGTCGCAAACCAATCGCCGGACAACCGGCGAGATCGCAGCGGCCGCACTGCTCGGGTCTGTCACCCGTCGGTGCGGCGCTTCGCGTACTCGGGGACGGTGTGCATCGGGGGGCGTTCCGTGGCCGTCACGGGGTGCGTGTGGGCGGTGAACGCGCGGGTCTCCGGGTCGCGGGTGAACTGGGTGAGCAGCGGGTGGACGAGGTCGGCCGAGGCCTTGAGACGGTGGGCGCGGTCGAGGCGTTCCAGCGCGGTCCGGTAGATGGTGGCGGCCATCCGGCCGAGGGCCTGGCCGTCCTGGTGGCGGTGGTGGCGGACGCCGACGTCGACCTGGGCCAGGGCGTCGAGGCCGACGAGTTCCAACGCGTCGACCAGGAGGCCGAGTTCGACGCCGTAGCCGGTGGGGAAGGGGAGCCGTTCGAGCAGTACGCGGCGGGCCGCGTACTCGCCGCCGAGCGGCTGGACGAAACCGGCGAGTTCCGGCCAGTGCAGGTTGAGGAGGGGGCGGGCGACCAGTTCGGTCACCCGGCCACCGCCGGCCGGGAAGACCGCGTCGGGGTCCCCGGCGGAGCCGCTGACTTCGAGCGGGCGGTCGTACATGGCCTTGACCAGCTGGATGTCCGGCTCGGTGAGCAGCGGGCCGACGGTGCCGGAGACGAAGGCGGGGTCGAACTCGCGCAGGTCGGCGTCGACGAAGCAGACGATGTCGCCGTGGGTGACCAGCAGCGAGCGCCACAGCACCTCGCCCTTGCCGGGCACGGCGGGCAGCCGGGGCAGGATCCCGTCGCGCGGCACGACCCGGGCGCCGGCCGCGGCGGCCACGGCGGCGGTGTCGTCGGCGGAGCCGGAGTCGACGACGACGAGCTCGTCGACGAGGGGGAGGCGCTCCATCAGCTCGCGCCGGATCGTGCGGACGATGTCGCCGACGGTGGCCGCCTCGTCGAGGGCGGGCAGGACGACGCTGACGGTGTGGCCGGTGCGGCGCTTGGCCGCCAGGAGGGTGTCGACCGGCCGGTCGGCCGCGCTCCACGAGCGGCGGCCCAGCCAGGAGGCCGCCTGCGGGAGGAGTGCGGGGGTCGGTTCGGCGGGCACGGGACTCTCCTCGGCGGATCGGGGTGGAACGGGCCATCTCGCGTGGCGGACGGTCCCTTTCGGGCTCGGCGCCTTCGGATACAGTCTTCGTACAGCGGTCGGACCTTCGCACGCCGGGGTCACCGCTGACGACAACTTCACATGCTCATCCAGAGGGACTGAGGGAACGGCCCGTTGACGTCCCGGCAACCTTCTCGCGCGGCTTTCACCAGGCCCCGGCGGGACAGGTGCCAATTCCGGCCCGTGGTGCGCCCGCACCACGGGGAAGATGAGGAGAGAGGCCTCCGCCATCATGGCTATCGACACAGTCGCACCCGCATCCGTGGATCTCGGCCCCGCCACCGCCCTGTCCTGTCGGGAGTGCGGCACCCGCTTCCCGCTCGGTCCGAGCTTCGCCTGTGTGGAGTGCTTCGGGCCGCTGGAGATCGCGTACGAGTTCGGGAGCGAGGCCGCCGAGGAGCTGCGCAAGCGCATCGAGGCCGGGCCCGCGTCGATCTGGCGCTACGCGCCGCTGCTGCCGGTGCCCGCGGACGTCGCTTCGAAGCCGAACCTGAATCCCGGCTGGACCCCGCTGGTCAAGGCGGACAACCTCGGTCGCGAGCTCGGGTTCACCGCGAACCTGTACGTGAAGGACGACTCGGGGAACCCGACGCACTCGTTCAAGGACCGCGTGGTGGCCTGCGCGATCGAGGCCGCGCGCGCCTTCGGCTACACCACGCTGTCCTGCTCGTCGACCGGCAACCTGGCCGGTGCGGTGGGTGCGGCGGCGGCCCGGGCCGGGTTCCGCTCGTGCGTGTTCATCCCGCACGACCTGGAGCAGGGCAAGGTCGTCATGGCCGGTGTGTACGGCGGCGAGCTGGTCGGCATCGAGGGCAACTACGACGACGTGAACCGCTTCTGCTCGGAGCTGATCGGCGACCCGGCCGGCGAGGGCTGGGGCTTCGTCAACGTCAACCTCCGCCCGTACTACGGCGAGGGCTCCAAGACGCTCGCGTACGAGATCTGCGAGCAGCTCGGCTGGCGGCTGCCGGAGCAGATCGTCATCCCGATCGCCTCGGGCTCGCAGCTCACGAAGATCGACAAGGGCCTGCAGGAGCTGATCAAGCTCGGGCTGGTCGAGGACCGGCCGTACCGGATCTTCGGCGCCCAGGCCGAGGGCTGCTCGCCGGTCTCCGCGGCGTTCAAGGCCGGCCGGGACGTGATCAAGCCGGTGAAGCCGGACACCATCGCCAAGTCGCTGGCGATCGGCAACCCGGCGGACGGCCCGTACGTGCTGGACATCGCGCGGCGCACCGGCGGAGCGGTCGAGGACGTCACCGACGCCGAGGTGGTGGCCGCCATCCGGCTGCTGGCCCGCACCGAGGGCATCTTCGCCGAGACCGCGGGCGGGGTGACCGTCGGCGTGCTCAAGAAGCTGGTCGAGACCGGGCAGCTGGATCCGGCCAAGGAGACCGTCGCGATCAACACCGGTGACGGCCTCAAGACCCTGGACGCCGTCGCCGATGCCGGGATGACCGCGGTCATCCGCCCGACGCTGGAGTCCTTCCGCACCGCCGGCCTCGCGTCCGCCTGATTCCCCCACGAGGAGAGCCACCCATGAGCGCCACCGTCCGCATCCCCACCATCCTGCGCACCTACACCGGCGGGTCCGCCGAGGTCACCGCCGACGGCGGGACCCTGGGCGACGTCATCGCCGACCTGGAGAAGAACCACGCGGGCATCTCCGCGCGCATCCTGGACGACACCGGCAAGCTGCGCCGTTTCGTGAACGTGTACGTGAACGACGACGACGTGCGATTCGCCGAGGGACTGGCGACCGAGATCAAGGACGGCGCCAGCGTCTCGATCATTCCGGCGGTGGCCGGCGGCTGCTGAGCCGCGCCCCGCTCCGACCGGCCGCCCGCGCGCACGGAATTCCGCATTCCGTGCGCGGGGGCGGCCGCTCGCATTTCGGCGGGAATATTTCCCGGTCGAGTGGGAGTAGAGTGTCGCTCGGCCGGGAACAGGGGTCCCCCTCACCCTCCCCGTGCGAACCGCCGCTCCGCCGTCCGTCCGTTGAGACCGCCCGGGGACCGGGTCCGGGAAACATGTCACGCGGATGTCAGAATTCTCCAGGGGATTTGTGTAATCCGTCCGCTATGTCCGGCGTGAATTGCGGAGTTCCTTCCGATTCGGCCCGTCCTGTCCCTTGATGCGGACCCGGAATTCACCGCGGAGGGCCCTGTTGCAGAGGGCGTCGATCCGGATACATTCAGCCGCGGTCGACGCAATCACCCGCTCACGGATGTCGTTCGGGGCGGTTGATCGCGGCGTGCACGGCTGCGCCCAGGGGGGGTTCCCCGGGCCGGCCTTCACAACCAACCCGGGCCCGCGACCTGCGGGACCGTGAAGGGCCAGCACAGCACTAGGGGAGTTCGGAATGGCTCAGGGCACCGTCAAGTGGTTCAACGCGGAGAAGGGCTACGGCTTCATCGCGGTCGACGGTGGTGCGGACGTCTTCGTCCACTACAGCGCGATCCAGATGGACGGCTACCGCACCCTCGAGGAGGGCCAGCGGGTCGAGTTCGAGATCTCCCAGGGACAGAAGGGCCCGCAGGCGGACATGGTCCGCGCGGTCTGACCCCTTCCGGCTCCAGGAGCTCGGCGCGGCCCACGGCTGGTGACCACTCGCTTCTCGACGGGCCCGCGCGACACGCGTCGTGCGGGCCCGTCGGCGTTCCCGCGGCGGCTCCCGGCTTGGCGATTGGGCTTGCACTCGACCACCCGGAGTGCTAATCATTGGCGTTAGCACTCACAGCTTGAGAGTGACAGCGGACCGGGTCGGTGAGGCCCTGGGAGCGGTAGGGGAATAGACCCCCGCACACCTTGGCCGTCCGTCGCGGGCACCCCTTGGTCCGAGCAGTCGACCGTGTCCCGGAGGACCACTTCAGATGGCCAAGATCATCGCCTTTGATGAGGAAGCTCGCCGCGGCCTTGAGCGTGGCATGAACCAGCTCGCCGACGCAGTGAAGGTCACGCTCGGCCCCAAGGGTCGCAACGTCGTGCTGGAGAAGAAGTGGGGCGCCCCCACGATCACCAACGACGGTGTCTCCATCGCCAAGGAGATCGAGCTCGAGGACCCGTACGAGAAGATCGGCGCGGAGCTCGTCAAGGAGGTCGCCAAGAAGACGGACGACGTCGCGGGTGACGGCACCACCACCGCCACCGTGCTCGCCCAGGCCCTGGTTCGCGAGGGTCTGCGCAACGTCGCCGCCGGCGCCAACCCGATGGCCCTGAAGCGCGGCATCGAGAAGGCCGTCGCCGCCGTCTCGGACCAGCTCCTGGCCCAGGCCACCGACGTGGAGACCAAGGAGCAGATCGCCTCCACCGCCTCCATCTCGGCCGCCGACACCCAGATCGGCGAGCTCATCGCCGAGGCCATGGACAAGGTCGGCAAGGAAGGCGTCATCACCGTCGAGGAGAGCAACACCTTCGGTCTTGAGCTCGAGCTCACCGAGGGCATGCGCTTCGACAAGGGCTACATCTCCGCCTACTTCGCCACCGACCTGGAGCGGATGGAGGCGACGTTCGAGGACCCGTACATCCTCATCGCCAACTCCAAGATCGGCGGCATCAAGGACCTGCTCCCGCTGCTGGAGAAGGTCATGCAGAGCGGCAAGCCGCTCGTCATCATCGCCGAGGACGTCGAGGGCGAGGCCCTCTCGACCCTGATCGTCAACAAGATCAAGGGCGTCTTCAAGTCCGTCGCCGTCAAGGCCCCGGGCTTCGGCGACCGCCGCAAGGCCATGCTCCAGGACATCGCCACCCTCACCGGCGGCACCGTGATCTCCGAGGAGGTCGGCCTGAAGCTGGAGAACGCCGGTCTGGACCTCCTGGGCGGCGCCCGCAAGGTCGTCATCACCAAGGACGAGACCACGATCGTCGACGGTGCCGGCGAGAGCGAGATGGTCGCGGGCCGCGTGAACCAGATCCGCGCCGAGATCGAGAACAGCGACTCGGACTACGACCGCGAGAAGCTCCAGGAGCGCCTCGCCAAGCTGGCCGGCGGCGTGGCCGTCATCAAGGCCGGCGCGGCCACCGAGGTGGAGCTCAAGGAGCGCAAGCACCGCATCGAGGACGCCGTCCGCAACGCCAAGGCCGCCGTCGAGGAGGGCATCGTCGCCGGTGGTGGCGTCGCCCTGCTGCAGGCCGCCGTCGCGTTCGACAAGCTGGAGCTCGAGGGCGACGAGGCCACCGGTGCCAACATCGTCCGCGTGGCGCTGGAGGCCCCGATCAAGCAGATCGCGACCAACGCCGGCCTTGAGGGCGGCGTCGTGGTGGAGAAGGTGCGCAACCTCCCCGCCGGTCACGGCCTGAACGCCGCCACCAACGAGTACGTCGACCTGATCGCCGTGGGCATCATCGACCCGGCCAAGGTGACCCGCTCGGCGCTGCAGAACGCCGCCTCGATCGCGGCCCTGTTCCTCACCACCGAGGCCGTCATCGCCGACAAGCCGGAGAAGGCCGCGGCCCCGGCCGGCGGCATGCCGGGCGGTGACATGGACTTCTGATCCGGGTCGTACGACCGGATCGGTGTTCCGATCGCGTGGGCGGTTCCCTTCGGGGGGCCGCCCACGCGGCGTTGTTTGGGAGAATCGACGGATGGCTGACATCGAGACCGCCCTGCACGAGGCCCGTGCGCAGATCCTGTCCGACCTCACCGCGCGGGACGTGGCGGACGCCGCCGTCGTCTCGCTCGTGGAGCAGGCCGTCACGCACCGGCGGTGGTGGCTGGAGCAGTGGCCGGACGGCACCGAGTACGTGCTCGGGCTGGTCGCCCAGGACGTCCAGGACGCGCTGCTGGAGGCGTACGGGCGCTGGCCGCTGTGCACCGCCTGCGCGGCCGACGGGGACCCGCACGCGCTGAGCGTGGAGCCGGAGCTGGGGCCGGACCCGCACTGGGTGTGCGGCAAGCAGGGCACCGCCGTCGCGCCGGTCGGCAAGTTGGTCTAGTTCTCCAGTAGTTCGAGTTCGGCCGCCAGGTTGGCCCGCGCGGGCGCGGTGAGGCGCTCGTGGGCGGCCGGGGTGCGGTAGAGCGCGGGCAGGGCGAGGAGTCGGCGCAGGACGGCCGCCCGGCCCGCCCGGAAGTCCGGCTCGGGCACGAAGCCGTACTCCTCGCGGACGGCGGCCGCGTAGGCCGCGTACGCCTCGGGGGTGCCGCCGAGCACGGCGAGGTCCGCGTCGCACAGCACCTCGCCGTCGCGGTCGCCCGGAGCGGGGTCGTGGGTGACGGTGAGCAGGACGAGGCGCTCGACCTCGGCCGTCCGCGCGGCGGGCAGACCGGCGGCGGTCAGGGCCCGGACCGCGAGCGCCGCGCTGCGCTCCTCGTTCTCGGAGCGGTCGGGCCGGTAGACGGCGTCGTGGAACCAGGCGGCGAGGCGGACGGCGTCCGGGTCGGCGGCGTGCGCGGCGAGGCCGTCGACGTGCCGCAGGACCGCGCGCAGGTGGTCGGTGGTGTGGTACCTGCGCTGCGGCTCGGCCCAGCGCCGGAGCAGCTCCCGCCCGTACGGCTCGGGGTCGACGGTGGTGCCGCAGCGGTGGAGCAGGGCGGTCCAGTCGGCGAGCAGGTCCTCGGTGTTCGGCATGGGCGCCATTGTGCTGGTCGTGTAACGGACGCCTCTCCGGGGGGACCGGTGCTGGACCTATATGCCGGTTGACGATATATGTAGACGCATGACAGAACGCTCGATGCAGGAGCCGACGCTGCTGCTGCTCACCGCACTGGCCGACGCGCCCAGGCACGGTTACGCGCTCATCCAGGAGATCTCCGAGATCTCCGACGGCCGGGTCAAGATGCGCACCGGCACCCTCTACGGCGCCCTCGACCGCCTGCTCCAGCAGGGCCTGATCGAGGTCGCCGCCGAGGAGATCGTGGACGGCCGGGCCCGCCGCACCTACGCGCTGACCGGCCCCGGCCGGACGGCGCTCGCCACCGAGGCGGAGCGGCTGCGGTCGGTCGCGGCCGAGGCGGAGCGCCGGCTGGCCACCGTCCGGTCGGCGCTGAAGGGGAAGCCCGGGACCGCGCTGCGGACCTTGACGAGGGGGAGTTTCGCATGACCACACCCACGATCGGAGCGCCCTCGGGCGCGCTGCGGGCCGCTCTCCAGCTGTACCCGTCCCGGTACCGCCGCGAGCGCGGCGAGGAGATCGCCGCCGTCTTCGCCGACGCCACGGCCGAGGCCGACCGCTCGGCCGTCGCCCGGGAGGTCTTCGACCTGGCCGCGTACGGGCTGCGGGTGCGGCTCGGGCTGACCGGCTCCGGGATGCTCGGGCGGGTGCTCGGGCTCGCCGCGCCGATGGTGGCCGGCGCGCTGGCCGGTTCGGGGCTGGTCCCGTGGGTCACCGACCCGGACGGGGCCTCGTTCAAGCTCACCTGGGACCACTCGTACACCACGTGGGCCACGATCCTCGCGCCGCCGGTGACCGCGCTGCTGCTCGCGATCGCGGCGCTGCTCGGGCGGTGGACGGCCGTGCGCGTCATCGCCTCGATCCAGGCGGTGCTCGGACTGGCCGTCCTGGCGCAGGCGTTCACCGGGCCGGTGTTCTTCGACCTGTGGTGGGCCGGGTACGTCGGCATGGCGACCCTGCCGGCCGCGCTGGCCGCCGTGCTGCTGCTCGCGGCGCCGACGGACCTGCTGCCGAAGCCGGGTTGGCGCACCCGCGGGGTGGTGCTGGCCTCGGTGGTCGGTGGTGCCGGGCTGGTGTGGCTCCAGCGCTGGGACGACACCACCTTCCCGCTGGACTCGCAGTGGTTCGCGGTGCTGCTGCTCGTGCCGGTGCTGCTGACCTTCACCGCTCTGCGCGGCAAGGAGTTCCCGGCCGCCGTGGGCGTCGCGGTGCTGTCGCTGACGACGTTCGCGAGCCTGTTCAACATCTGGCGCGAGTCGGGCGGGCTCTCCCGGCTGCTGCCGGTCGCGCTGCCGGTGATCGGGCTGATGGTGATCGCCGCGGTGGCGATGCACAGGATCGGGCGGGGCGGCACGGGCGGCCCCGGCGGCGGCGACGTCGACGAGGAGCGCGCCGCGGCGTGACCCCGAGCCGGTTGCCGGGGCCGGTGACCGGAAGCGGGCGGCGGGCTCGCCGGGGGTGGGCGGATGTGGCAGGCTACGGATATGTCTAGACCAATTTTCGAAGTCATCGCGCTGACCCCCCAGGACGCCCGGGCCGCCGAGTCGGGCGGCGCCGACCGGCTCGAACTGGTCACGGACATGGCCGCCGACGGACTCTCCCCGTCCGTCGAGGACTTCGCCCGGATCCGGGCCGCCGTCGACCTGCCGCTGCGCGTCATGCTCCGCCTCCGGGACGGCTTCGCGCCGGGCGACCTGGACGAGCTGCGCGCCCGCGCCGCCGGGCTCCGCGCCGAGGGGGCCGAGGAGTTCGTCCTCGGCTTCCTCGACGCGGACGGCGCCGTCGACCTCGCCGCCACCGCGGCGGTCGCGGACGCGGTGGCCGGCTGCCGGTGGACCTTCCACCGGGCGATCGACCACAGCGCCGACCGGGCTGCCGTCCGCGCGGCCGTCGGCGCGCTGCCCGGACTGGACACCTTCCTCACCTCGGGCGCGCCGGGCGGCGTGGACGCCGGGCGCGAGGTGCTCCTCGCGGAACTGGCCAGGAAGGCCGAACCCGGGTACGGGCAGCGGATCCTGATCGGCGGCGGCCTGCGGGCCGAGCACGTGCCGGAGCTGCGGGCGGCCGGCTTCGACGCCTTCCACGTCGGCGGCGCGGTCCGCGCCGGCGGGTGGCAGGCGCCGGTCGACGCGGCGAAGGTCGCCGAGTGGCGGGCCCTGATCGACGGCTGAGCGTGGAAGCGCCGACAGCCGGTCGACCGGTGTCCGTCGCGCGCGGGAGGGGCCGGTCCGGGTGCGGGCCGGCCCCTCCGCCGCTATCCGAGCTGTTCGGGCAGGGGCTCCGCGTGCAGGACGGTCAGGCCCGAGACGGCGCGGGTGAGCGCCACGTACAGGCGGCGCAGGCCGGTGCGCTCGTCCGGTTCGCCGGCGATCACGGCGGCCGGCTCGTCCAGCACCACGTAGTCGTACTCCAGACCCTTGGCCAGTGAGGCCGGGACGAGCGTCAGCCGGGCCTCGGCGCTGGTCTCGGCGCCGGGGGAGAGGTGCGGCAGGCCGGCCGCGGCCAGCGCCTCGGCGAACAGCGGGACGCGCGCGTCGGCGGCGATCAGGCCGGTCGAGCCCTCGTGCTCCAGGGCCCGCCGGCAGGCCTCGACCACCGCCTCCGTCAGCTCCCCGTCCGCGACCCGGCGGATCGCCAGCGACCCCGCGGTGTCGCGCACCGAGGTCGCCGGGGCCAGGCCGGGGGCGATCGCGGGCAGCAGCCGGGAGGCGTACGCGATGACCTCCTCCGGCACCCGGAAGCCCTTGGTGAGCTCCTCGACGTGGGCGCCCGGCTTGCCCAGGTGGTGCAGGGCGTCCGGCCAGCTCGCGGTGGCCCACGGGGTGGTGCCCTGGGCGAGGTCGCCGAGGACGGTCGCCGAGCCGGTGGTGCAGCGGCGGCCGACCGCGCGGTACTGCATCGGGGAGAGGTCCTGGGCCTCGTCCAGCACCACGTGCCCGAGCGAGGGCGTGCGCTGGACCAGGTCGCCGGCCTCGTCGACCAGGACGGCGTCCGCCGCCGTCCAGCGGGCCGTCTTCACCGAGCGGCCGGGCTTGGGCCACAGCACCGCCCGCTGCTCGTCGGCGGTGAGCACGCCCTCGGCGCACGCGGCCAGGAACTCCGGGTCGGAGAGCAGCCGCAGCACCAGCTTGGCCGGGTCGACCGGCGGCCAGCACTGCTTGACGACGGCCTTGACCGCGGAGTTGCGGGCCACCGCGTCCTGCACCCGGTCGTCCGGGGCCTCGCCGGACTGCTCCATCTTCAGCAGCACGGTGTGCGCGATGCGCTGCGGCAGGGCCTCGCCGGCGGCGCCGTAGCGGGTGTCGCGTCCCTTCAACTCCTCGATGATCTCCGCCAGTTCGTGGACGGGGACGCGCCAGCGGCGGGAGCCGCGGACCACCACGCAGGGCTCGGTGGGCAGCGCGATGCCCGAGCGGACGGCCCGGCGCAGCACCTCGGCCATCCGGGCGTCGCCCTTCAGCCGGGCCGACTCGGGGGTGTCCTCGCCCCTGACCTCGACGTGCCCGACCAGCTGCTGCACGGTGGCCTGCGCGACGTCGAGCTCCCCGAGGGCGGGCAGGACCTGCTCGATGTAGGAGAGGAACGCGTTGTTCGGGCCGATCACCAGCGTGCCGGTGCGGGCGAGGCGCTCGCGGTGCGCGTACAGCAGGTACGCGACGCGGTGCAGGCCGACGGCGGTCTTCCCGGTGCCGGGGGCGCCCTGGACGCAGATGGTGCCCGTGACGTCGGAGCGGACGATCTCGTCCTGCTCGGGCTGGATGGTGGCGACGATGTCGCGCATCGGGCCGACGCGGGGCTTCTCGATCTCGGCGGCGAGGAGGGCGGAGGAGGTTTCCGTCTCCTCGGGGTCGGTGAGGTGCTCGTCCTCGTACGCGGTGAGCTCGCCGCCGGTGTAGCCGAAGCGGCGACGGCGCTCGACGTCCATCGGCTCGGTGCGGCTGGCCCGGTAGAACGGCTGGGAGACCGGCGCGCGCCAGTCGATCACCATCGGGTCGCCGTCGGCGTCGTGCACGTGGCGGCGGCCGATGTAGAAGTTCTCTCCTCCGCCGCCCTCGGACAGCTCCTCGCTGATCGCGTGCAGGTAGTCGAGGCGGCCGAAGAACAGCGGGGTGTCGGCGAGGTCGGCCAGGGCGGCGATCCTGGCCTCGATCTGGTTCTGGAGGACGGCGGCGGACACCCAGGTGCCGGTCACGTCGCGCAGGTCCAGCGACTGGACGTCCTCGCGCATCGCTCGCAGCGCGGACCGGGCCGCGGCCAGGTGGTCGCGTTCGCGCTGGAGGGGGTCGGTGGTGGGGGTGGCGGGCACAGCGAACCTTCCCGGCTGCCCCGGTGGCGGGCGCAGCGGATCGATGGAGCTCACGGTGGGTACGGCCGGCCGGTTGCCGTGCGGTCGGCGCCTCCCCCGGCTGCCTGCGGGACTTCAGCAGGTACCACGGTTCGGGAGGGGGCAGACGGACGATCTTAGACCTGTCCGTCTCGGGGTTCCAGCCCCGCAGCTCTCAGGGGTGCGCATACACCCGGAGGACGAGGTCCGGCCCGGCGGATGCGGCCTTTGGAGTGATGCCTTCGGCCGGTCGGGTGCCTACCGTTGAAGACATGAGCACACGGAACCCCAGCACAGCCCCGGCCGGTGCCACCGCCCTCCCGGGCCGCCACCGCAACCCGCTCGCCACCGCCGTCCGCAACGTCGGGATCGCCCTGGACACCGCCGCGCGCGTGATCTTCCTCGGGCGCGACGGTGTCCGGTACTGAACCCCGCTAGAGCACGTCGTCCGCGTCGATGATGCGGTAGGCGTAGCCCTGCTCGGCCAGGAAGCGCTGCCGGTGCGCGGCGAAGTCCTGGTCCACGGTGTCCCGGGCGACCACGGAGTAGAAGTGCGCCGCGTGGCCGTCCGCCTTCGGGCGCAGGACGCGGCCGAGGCGCTGCGCCTCCTCCTGGCGGGAGCCGAAGGTCCCGGAGACCTGGATGGCCACCGTGGCCTCGGGCAGGTCGATCGAGAAGTTCGCGACCTTGGAGACCACGAGGACGCCGATCTCCTTGTTCCGGAACGCGTCGAACAGCTTCTCGCGCTGCGCGTTGCTGGTCTCGCCCTTGATCACCGGAGCGTCGAGCGCCTCCCCGAGCTCGTCCAGCTGGTCGATGTACTGGCCGATGATCAGCGTCTGGTCCTTCTCGTGCTTCCTGACCAGCGCCTCCACCACCCGCCGCTTGGTCGCCGTCGTGGCGCAGAAGCGGTAGCGCTCCTCCGGTTCGGCGGTCGCGTAGGCGAGGCGCTCGGAGTCGGTCAGGGTGACCCGCACCTCGCAGCAGTCGGCGGGCGCGATGTAGCCCTGCGCCTCGATCTCCTTCCACGGCGCGTCGAAGCGCTTGGGGCCGATGAGGCTGAACACGTCGCCCTCGCGGCCGTCCTCGCGCACGAGCGTCGCGGTCAGGCCGAGGCGCCGACGGGCCTGGAGGTCGGCGGTGAACTTGAACACCGGCGCGGGCAGCAGGTGGACCTCGTCGTAGACGACCAGGCCCCAGTTGCGGGCGTCGAACAGCTCCAGGTGCGCGTACACGCCCTTCCGCTTGGTCGTCATCACCTGGTAGGTGGCGATGGTGACCGGGCGGATCTCCTTCTTCGTGCCGCTGTACTCGCCGATCTCGTCCTCGGTGAGCGAGGTGCGCTTGACCAGCTCGTGCTTCCACTGCCGGGCCGAGACGGTGTTGGTGACCAGGATCAGCGTGGTCGACTTCGCCTCCGCCATCGCGGCGGCGCCGACCAGCGTCTTGCCGGCGCCGCAGGGCAGCACGACGACGCCGGAGCCGCCGTGCCAGAAGCCCTCGACGGCCTGCGCCTGGTACGGGCGCAGCTGCCAGCCGTCCTGCTCCAGGTCGATGGGGTGCGCCTCGCCGTCCACGTACCCGGCGAAGTCCTCGGCGGGCCAGCCGAGTTTGAGCAGCACCTGCTTGATCTGGCCGCGCTCGGAGGGGTGCACGACCACGCTGTCCGGGTCGACCCGGGCGCCGACCAGCGGGACGATCTTCTTGGAGCGCAGCACCTCCTCCAGGACCGGCCGGTCGGTGGTGGTGAGCACGAGCCCGTGGACGGGGTGCTTGTTTAGCTGGAGGCGCCCGTAACGGGCCATGGTGTCGGCCACGTCCACCAGCAGCGCGTGCGGCACCGGGTAGCGCGAGTACGTCACCAGGGCGTCGACCACCTGCTCCGCGTCGTGCCCGGCGGCCCGCGCGTTCCACAGCCCGAGCGGCGTCACCCGGTACGTGTGCACGTGCTCGGGCGCCCGCTCCAGCTCGGCGAAGGGCGCGATGGCGCGGCGGCAGTCGGAGGCCTTGGGGTGGTCGATCTCCAGGAGAAGAGTTTTGTCGCTCTGGACGATGAGCGGTCCGTCGTTCACGCGGGGGAGCCCTCCACTGGCTGACAGGGTGGTTTGACGCAGACCCTCCAGTGTCGCTCATTCCGCGGTGAACGTGGGTGGGCTACTTCCACTCGTACAGGACGGCCTTGCCGTTGCCCTGGGGGTCGTTCTCGAACTCGAACAGGCCGACCAGGTCGTTGAGGCGCAGGAAGGCGTCCGCGGAGCTCTCGAAGTAGATGCTGCCGCGCCAGCGGACGGCGCCGCCCTCGGTGAAGTGGCCGATGCCGCTGCCGTGCCAGCTGTAGGCCTCGCCCTTGTCGGACATGCCGATGCCCTGGCCCTCGCCGAACAGCGAGCCGTCGGGGCGGAGCTCGGACTCGTAGGTGACGAACTCCCGGACGGGGTGGCCGAGGAGCTGGCCGGTGCCGGTCATCGAGACTTCCAGTGCGGGGCTGCCGACCGTGGCGAGGACCCGCCGGCCGCTCTCCGTGGTGGTGAACTCCGCTATCCGATCGCCGAGCATGGTGGATGCCTCCTTGTCGGGTGCCCCTGTCTCCGGACTACGCCGGGTGCGCCCGGGCCGCAACCGCGTGGTGACCACGGCGGGTGTCGCTCGTTGGGCCGGGCATGAACAAGTCGAAGCGTGTTCTCACCGCCCTCGCCCTCATGGGGACGGCCTTCGCCGCCACCGCCTCCTCCGCCGGCTCGGCGCACGCCCTCGCGGGCATCGGGGAGGGGCCGGGCGGGCTGCTCGCCGCGCCCGGGTTCCTGCTGGCGGACACCGTCAGCGGGGGCGAACTGCCGGTCGGGCAGGGGCAGATCGGCACCCTGGCGGACCAGGCGGTCAAGGAGAAGATGAAGGAGTCGCAGGGGCACTGAGCCCGTTCAGTCCTCCAGTTCGGCCACGCCCGTGATGCGGTGCAGGGCGAAGGTGCGCAGCTCGTCGGCGTGGTGGTCGAAGGCGGTGACGAAGCCGCCCTCGACCTTGACCGGGTCGATGATCCGCTGGCTGGCGATGCCCTCGGCGTTGAGGTAGCCGATCCACATCCGCTCGCCGAGCAGGACGGCGGTCTGGAGGGTGGCCAGCGTCTCGGCGGCGGCCGTGCGCGGCAGCTTGCGCGGGTCGGGGGCCGGCTCGCGGCGGGTGGCGGTCGCGGCGCGGTCGCCGGCCCGGATGGCCTTGATGGCGGCGGCGAGCAGCGTGTCGTCGGGGCTCGGGGGGCCGTCCGGGACGGGCGTCGGCGCGGTGCGCGGCGGGGTGCGGTGGCTGTCCGGGCGGGTGATCAGCACGTCGCCCTCGGCGGACTCGGCGGCCGGGGCGTAGCCCATCGTGCGCAGCGTCGCGAGCAGGACGTCCGGGGCGGCCTGGGAGGCGAGGACGGTGGGGGCGAGCAGCCGCAGCCGCAGGTCGGCGGAGCGGCGGTCGGCGAGGACCTCGCCGAGCAGCGAGGTGTCGTCGCAGCGCAGGTACGAGGACGCGGCGCCGACCCGCAGGACGCCGTGCCGGCGGGCGACGTCGTCGATCAGGTACGTCAGCGGCTGCGGGACGGGCGTGCGCGAGTGCTGCTCCAGGAAGGCCCGCAGGTCGGCGGCGGTGCGTCCGGCGTCGAGGGCGCGGCGCACGGACGCCGGGGTGAACCGGTAGACGGTGGCGCCGCCCTTGGACTCGATGTCGGCGCAGAGCGCGAGCGCCTGGGCGAGCGGGGTGAGCAGCGGGCCCGGGGCGATCGCGGTGAGGTCGGGCTGCAGGATGACGTGGTCGAGCGGCCGGGGCAGCAGCGGGGCCAGCACCTCGGCCGGGTCGGCCTCGGCGGTGAGCAGCGCGCGGGCGGGGGCGGCGAGGGCGCCGCGGCCGGTGATCCCCAGGAGTTCGGCCTCGGCGAGGGCCCAGCCGGCGAGGTCGTCGCGCAGTTCGTGGCCGCCCGGGCCGGTCGGGCCGCCGCGCAGCGGGCGCTGCCAGCGCAGGGTGGGCAGCAGTTCGGCGGCGGTGGCGGGGGTGCCGGGCGGGAGTTCGGCGAGCAGCGCGAGGGCGGCGCGGCGGACGGAGGGGGCGAGCGTGCGGTCGAGTTCGGGGCCGAGGGCGGCGCGCGGCTTGCCCTTGCCGTCCGGGGTTCCGGTGAGGCCGGGCACGCGGGTGGCCGCGAGCCAGGCGGCGGCGAGGACGGACCAGCGCTCGGCGGTGTCCTGCTGGAGCCAGGTGTCGTACGCCGGGGTCGGGGCCCAGCACTCGTCGGCCTCGCCGTCCGGGGCCAGCAGGCCCGCGGTGTAGGCGAGTTCGAGCCAGAAGGGGGTCTGCTGCTCGGTGGTCTCCAGGGCCTGGGCGGTGCGCTTGAGGTCGCGCACGCCGAGGCCGCCCGCGCGCAGGGTGGGCGGCGGGGTGAGGCCCCACAGGTCGAGCAGCTCCTCGACGGTCTTGACGGCGGTGTGGGCCTGGCCGGCGGCGGCGCTGTCCACGGCCTGTGGATCGCGCGGTGGAGCGGCGGGCCGGGGCTCGGGCTGGGCGGGCTCGACAGTGCGGTGGGTGCGCCCGCCGCGCAGGTGCAGGGCGAGTTCGCGCGGCAGGACGACGCTGCCGGGGCCGCTCGGCAGCAGCAGGCCGCGGGCGAGCAGCCACTCGACGGGGCTCTGCGCGTCCTCGGCGGTGACCGGGCGGGCCGCGTCCGGGACGGTGCCGGTGGGCGGGCCCCAGACGAGGCGCTCCAGCAGCCGCAGCGCCGGCTCGGGGGCGGTGGCGAGCAGGGCGTCGCAGCGGGCGCGGTCGGCGAGCAGCGCGGTGAGCGCGGCGACGGCGGTGACCGGGTCCGGCGTCGCGGGCCGGCCGGCGGAGGCGAGCAGCTGCTGCAGCCGGGCCGGGGACGTGCCCATGGTGGCGTCGGCGAGCGTCGGGCCGAGGCCGGTGCGTCCGGGATTGGCGGCGGTCGGCGCGAGCGCCTCGCGGACGGCGAGGACCAGGCGCAGCCCGTTGTCCGGACCCCACAGCAGGGCGCGGTCGCGCAGGGTGGCGATCGCCCGGGGCAGCGCGGCGGCCACGGCGGACCGGTCGGCCGGGGTGAGCGGGGTGGCGCCCGGGTGCGGCTTGACCTTTGCGGGGCCGGTCAGCAGCGTGCGGACGGTGGTGAGCGTGGTGCCGTCCGGCGCGGTGGCCAGCGCCTCGGCGACCTGCAGGGTGAACCGGTCGAGCCGCTCCAGGGCGCGCAGCGCGGAGGCGCGCGACGACAGCCGGGCGGACAGCTGGGTGAGGTCGCCGGGCACCGGGTTGAGCAGGTCCGGGCGGGCGCGGAGCAGGGCGGCCAGACCGTCGTCCGGGCGGGCGCGCAGCTCCTCGGCGAGCGTGCGGGGGCCGGCGGCGGACCTGCCGGAGCGTTGGGGGCCCTGCTGTGTGGTCATTCGACCTAGGTTAGTCGGGTGCGGCGTCGGTGGACCCGGGGTCGGGACTCGCGTGGGTGGGGGACTGGTGGGTAGCGTCACGCCGAGGGCGGTTCGGTGGGTCGGGCAGGGTACGGGCGAGGCGGGGTGTCGGGGATGACGGACGGCGAGTGGTGGCGCAAGAGCGGGCCGTGGAGC
Source organism: Kitasatospora sp. NPDC059408 (assembly GCF_042751525.1). Lineage (NCBI taxonomy): Bacteria > Bacillati > Actinomycetota > Actinomycetes > Kitasatosporales > Streptomycetaceae > Kitasatospora > Kitasatospora sp. NPDC059408. Next base: position 948 of record NZ_JBHYWI010000127.1, on the reverse strand, counting down.
GCGCGGTCGGGCGGTGAGTCCGCCGGGACCCGCGACGGTGCCCGGGACGGCTCCCACGACGGCTCCCACGACGGCTCCGACGACAGCGTGTACGACGCCGCCACTGCGCCCGGCGTGCCGGGCATGTCCGCCGTGCCGCTCGACCCGCCGCGCGAGCCCGCGGAGGAGGCCGACCCGGAGGCCGTACCGCCGCCGCAGGTGATCCACTCCGGCGGGGGCGGCTGGGACCTCGTGATGCTCAACTTCTCGGACGCGCCGGCGGCCCCGCCGAAGCAGATCCCCGAGCAGCGGGCGGCGGAGGGCGACGAGCCGCCCGCGCAGCCGACTGGGCCGCAGTCGGCGGCCGGGGCGAAGCCGAAGAAGGCACGGAAGGAGAAGAAGGCCGCCAGAGCCGCCGGTTCCGCGAAGCCAGGGCAGTCCCCGAAGTCCCCGAAGTCCTCGAAGCCTCCGAAGAAGAGCGCACTCTCCGGCCGCCGCCCGTCCCCGCTGCTCCTGCTCGCCTCGGCCCTCCTCGCGGGCGGCGCCTGGACCGGTTTTTTCCCGGCCATGCTGGCGGGCTGGGGCCTCGGCTACCTCTCCAGCCAACTCAAGGACCTCACCCGCAAGTTCGCGATCTTCGGTATCCCGCTGATCACGATGAGCGCGTCCACCCTCTACCAGATGCGCCAGACCCAGCACGGCCAAGCGGGAGCCGGACCCGGTTCGCAGCTCGGGCAGATGACCTGGGCGTCCGCCCCGGGCGTCCTGCGCCTCTCGGCGGCCCTGACGGCGGCGTTCCTGCTGCTCATGGCTCTGCGCCGCAAGCCGCAGCAGGAAGGGTGACACCTCGCAGCAACACGGCGGCCCTGCACCGTTGGGTGGGGTGCAGGGCCGCCGTGTTTGTGTGGGTTAGTAGACCTGGCCGGCGTAGCCGTAGACGCCGGTGTATGCGCCGCTGAGGGCGTAGGA
>NZ_JBHYWI010000126.1:0-20640 GCF_042751525.1 Kitasatospora sp. NPDC059408 | reverse complement strand
GGTTACATTCCGAACCCGGAAGCTAAGCCTCACAGCGCCGATGGTACTGCAGGGGGGACCCTGTGGGAGAGTAGGACGCCGCCGAACAATCATTCAAGAGAAGCCCCTGATCCATTCGGATCAGGGGCTTTTCGCATGTCCGCTCGCGTTTCCGGTCGGTCCCGGGGATCCCCTCGTGGTGCATCCGCCTGCAGGTGGTGCTAGGTCCACCCCGGAATTGGGGTGTCATGGCCAGTGTCGGTGGCGTCCGCTTCGTGAACACTGATGCTGGACGATTGAGACCGGCATCAGGAGCTTCCGTGACAACAACGAGTCGAACGAGCGGCGCGGGTGTGCGCGTTCAGGCGCAGGCGGCCCTGGAGTCGGGTGGCCAAGGGCTGGCTCGGCTGGGCCTCCTGGTGCTGGGGGCGGTGCCGGGGTTCGCCCTGCCCGTGCTGGCGGCCGTGCTGGCCGGCGTCGTGACGGCCCAGGTGATGGCGTACTACTACCCGGTTGCGCTGTTCGCCCTGGTGGCCGCGGCCCTCGCCGGCGGTACGGTGGCCGCGCTCTTCGTCCGCCCCACGGCGAACCGCACGCGCAGGCAGCTGGAGCGCTGGCACGGCATACGTCTGCCGGCCGTCTACGAGCCGATGCCGGTGCTGGAGCCGGACGAGCGCGGGCACTGGTGGACGGGCTACTCGTACCACCGCTCCCGGACGGTCGCGAAGTACGCGCAGCTGCTGCACTGGGGCTTCCGGGACCGGACCACCCGCGGCGAGATGGCCTGGCTGGTGGTGAATCCGCTGGCGGTACTGGCCCTGGCGGGTCCGCTGGCCGGTCTCATTCTCTTCAGTACGGCCTATGTGATCTCGGGTCCGAGGTCCTACGAGGGCATCGGGTTGGTGCGTCCGGTCCAGCTGTCGCTGGTGCTGAACTTCGGGCTCGGGCTGGGCATGGTGGCGCTCGCGGTGCTGCTGGCGCCGTTCGCGGTGCGTCTCCACGCCGAGCTGGCGCGGCGGGTGCTGGACCAGGACGGCCGGGCCACGCACGCCCAGCTGACCAAGCGGGTGGCCGAGTTGACCGAGACCCGGGCGGACGCGGTCGGCGACCAGGCGGCCGAGCTGCGGCGGATCGAGCGGGATCTGCACGACGGCGCGCAGGCGCGGCTGGTCGCGATCGGGATGACGCTCGGCACCATCGAGCACCTGATGGACACGGACCCGACGGCCGCCCGCGAGCTGCTGTCGGAGGCACGGCAGTCCTCGGCCCGGGCGCTGCAGGAGCTCCGGGACCTCGTCCGCGGCATCCACCCGCCGGTCCTCGCCGAGCGCGGACTGGGCGACGCCGTCCGGGCGTTGGCGTTGGACAGCGCGCTGCCGACGGAGGTGTGCGTGAGCGTGCCGGACCGGCTGCCCGCCCCGGTGGAGGCCGCCGCCTACTTCAGCATCTGCGAGCTGCTGGCCAACGCGGCCAAGCACTCGCACGCGGAGCAGGTCTGGGTGGACATCCTCTACCGGGCCGGCTCGCTGCGGGTCACGGTGACGGACGACGGGGTCGGCGTGGCGGAGCCGGCGAAGGGGACGGGCCTGCGCGGCATCGAACGTCGATTGGGTACCTTCGACGGTGTCCTCGCCATCGACAGTACGTCCGGCGGTCCGACCACCATCACCTTGGAGCTGCCGTGCGAGTTGTCCTCGCCGAGGACCTCTACCTCCTTCGCGAAGGCCTGATCCGGCTGCTGGAAGCGCACGGCTTCACCATCGCCGCCGCCGTCGAGACCGGGCCCGAGCTCCTGGAGGCGTTGCTGACGCACCGGCCGGACGTGGCCGTGGTCGACGTCCGGCTGCCTCCGACGCTGACGGACGAGGGCTTGCAGGCGGCGCTCCAGGCCCGCCGGGAGATCACGGGGCTCCCGGTCCTGGTGCTGTCGCAGCACGTCCAGCAGCTGTACGCGAGGGAGCTGTTGGCCGACGGCACGGGCGGGATCGGGTACCTCCTGAAGGACCGGGTCTTCAACGCCGACCAGTTCATCGACGCGGTCCGCCGGGTGGCGGCCGGCGGCACGGCGATGGACCCGGACGTCATCGCGAAGCTGATGCAGACCACGGCCCGTCGTCCGGGGCCGCTGCTGCGGCTGTCGCCGCGCGAGCGCGAGGTGCTGGAGCTGATGGCGGAGGGCTGCTCGAACTCGGCCATCGCCGCCCGGCTGACGGTGAGCGACGGCGCGGTGGCCAAGCACATCGCCAACATCTTCACCAAGCTCGAACTCGCCCCGGACGAGGACGCCAACCGCCGCGTCCTCGCGGTCCTGGCCTACCTCAACGGCACCGCCGGGCGGACGGCCTGACGCTCCGCCCGGTCCCGGGGCGGTCCGGGCGCGCCCTCCCCTGTGACGCTCCGGCCTGTGGAAACGCTGAAACGCGCGTACGAGTAAACTCCGGTGGGCCGAGCCCGCGGAGGTAGGTCAGCCGTCCGGCGTCCCCCGACCAGCGGGAACCGGCAGCGAGGCAGCGCACGGCAGCAGCCGAAATCCAGGGGTTGATAGACGTCATGGCACGCCCAACGCTCACCAAGGCCCACCGGGGCCTGCTCGGCATCGTCGCGGCCGGGGCCTGCATCATCTCGGGCATCGGCTTCGCGGGGTCGTACAACGCGGTGCGGGAACTGGCCTCCGAGAAGGGCTTCGGTGCCTTCTCCTACGCCTTCCCGATCGGCGTCGACGCCGGCATCGTCGTCCTCCTGGCGCTCGACCTGGTCCTGACCTGGCTGCGGATACCCTTCCCGCTGCTGCGGCAGACCGCCTGGGTGCTGACCGTCGCGACCATCGCCTTCAACGCCGCCGCCTCGTGGGGCGATCCGCTCGGCATGGGGATGCACGCCGTCATCCCGGTGCTGTTCGTCGTGGTCGTCGAGGCCTCCCGGCACGCGGTGGGCCGGATCGCGGCGATCACCGCGGACCGGCACATGGAGTCGGTGCGGATGATGCGCTGGCTGCTCTCCCCGGTGCCGACCTTCCGGCTCTGGCGGCGGATGAAGCTGTGGGAGCTGCGCTCGTACGACGAGGTCGTCCGGCTGGAGCAGAACCGGCTGGTCTACCGGGCGCAGCTGCGCTTCCGGTACGGGCGCGGCTGGCGCCGGTCGGCTCCGATCCAGGCGCTCCTGCCGCTGAAGCTCGCCAAGTACGGCGTGCCGCTGGACCCGTCGCTGCTCGACCGGCTGGACGACGAGGCCCGCGAGCGCGAGGCGAAGGAGGCCCTGGAGCTCCAGCCGCAGGAGCAGCGCGCCGCCGCGGCCATCGCCCCGGCCGGTCCGGAGGTTCCCCTGCGGCCCCAGCCCCAGCCGCAGCAGCCCCAGCAGCGCCAGGCCCAGCCGCATCCGTCTCAGCAGGCCCAGCAGGTTCAGCAGGTCCAGCAGATTCAACAGCCCGGTCCCGAGGCTCAGCCGCAGCCCCAAGCTCAGCCGCAGGAGGTCCCGGCGGCCGTCCCGCCGATGTCGGCCGAGGTGGCCGCGCCGATGCTCGCCAAGCTGGCCGCCGTCCGTCTGCGCGCGGCCCAGGAGCCGGCGGGCACGGAGGAGGCGGCCCCGCAGGCGCTGCGCGAGGAGCTCAACGTGTGGACGGCACGGCCGGTCCGCACCACTGGCGGCCACCAGGCCGACGCCAGCCCGGGCAGCCGCGTGCCCGGCCAGGCCTCCCCGTGGTTCAAGCCCCCGCGCCCGCTGGACGAGGAGTCGGTGCCCGGGGCCGCGCCGAAGCCCCAGGCCCAGGCCGGGACCCAGCACCCGGTGCAGCAGGGGCAGGACCCCGCACCCGCCCAGGAGCCCGTACAAGCCGAGCCCGTACTGGCCGAACTCGTCCAGGCCGAACTCGTCCAGGCCGAGCCCGCCGTGCGCGCCGAGGAGCGGGCCCCCGTCGAGGCCGCAGGCCCGCGTCCCGCTCCGGCGCGACTCGACCCGGAGCTGGCCTTCGAGGCGCTGGTCTCGTACATCGACACCTTCGAGCACCACCCCGACCCGCAGCGCCTCGCCGACTGGCTGACCAGGGAGTACGGCCTGACCGGCAACCGCCCGGACGGCTCGGTGCACCCCAAGGACGTCGCCGAGCTCTACCCGCAGCTGCGCGACCGCTACGCCGCCGCCGGGAGGGACTGACCGGGTGATCCGCGGCCGGACACCGCCGCGACCCCGCGTCCACCGCTCGGTCGACCATTGACGCCCGACCCGGCCGGAGTTACCTTCGCCTCAACAATCTGTTGAAGCGCTGGTTCGGCACGGAGGAGTACGGATGTCGCAGGTCGAGGTCGACGGTAACGGGTCGACGAGCGGGGCCTCCTTCTCCGCTGCCGCCCTCGACGCCGTGGAGGCGTTGCTGGCCCCGGTCGACGCCGACCTGGCGCGCCGCTACCCGGGCGACTCCGGGACCAGGCAGCCGGTGCACACCGTCTACGTCCCGGCCGACGCCTTCGCCGCCGACACCGTCCGCTCGTGGGGCCGCCAGGCCCTCGAAGCGTTCGACACCCACGCCGGCACCCCGGCCGAGCTCGCCCGCGCCCTCGGCGTCGCCGACGACGCTCTGCTCGCCGACGTGCACGCCCGCGTCCGCGCCAAGCTGGAGCGCGAGCCGATCGAGGACCTGCGGATCGACTTCGAGGACGGCTACGGCCCCCGCCCGGACGCCGAGGAGGACGCCGCCGCCGTCCGCGCCGCCGAACTCGTCGCGGCCGCCGTGGCGGACGGCAGCGCCCCGCCGTACATCGGCATCCGGATCAAGTGCATGGAGGCGCCGGTCCGCGCGCGCGGCATCCGCACCCTGGAGCTGTTCCTGGCCACCCTGCTCGCCGGGGGCGGGCTCCCGGACGGCCTGGTCCTCACCCTGCCGAAGGTGACCTACGCCGCGCAGGTGACCGCGCTGGTGCGGCTGCTGGAGGACTTCGAGCGGCGCGCCGGGCTGCCGGCCGGCCGGATCGGCTTCGAGATCCAGATCGAGACCACCCAGGCGATCCTCGGCCCGGACGGCCGGGCCACCGTCGCCCTGATGATCGAGGCCGCCGAGGGCCGCGCCACCGGCCTGCACTACGGCACGTTCGACTACAGCGCCTCCTGCGGCGTCAGCGCGGCCTACCAGAGCATGGACCACCCGGTGGCCGACCACGCCAAGGCCGTCATGCAGGTGGCCGCGGCCGGCACCGGGGTCCGGCTCTCCGACGGCTCGACCAACGTCATCCCGACCGGCTCCACCGAGCAGGTCCACGCCGCCTGGAAGCTCCACCACGGCCTCGTCCGCCGCTCGCTGGCCCGCGCGTACTACCAGGGCTGGGACATGCACCCGGCGCACCTGCCGACCCGGTACGCCGCCGTGTACGCCTTCTACCGGGAGGGCCTGGAGGCCGCCTCCGCCCGGCTCGCCGCCTACGTCGCGAAGGCGGGCGGCGACGTGATGGACGAGCCGGCCACCGCCCGCGCGCTCAGCGGCTACGTGCTGCGCGGCCTGGACTGCGGTGCGGTCGACCCGGCCGAGGTCACCGCCCTGACCGGCCTGGACCGCGCTCAGCTGGACGCCCTCGCCGGCCGCTGACCGCCGCCCGTCCGACCCCCGCGGCCAACTAGGCTGGCGGTGCCGCCCCGCACGCCGGGGGCGTGCGCCGCCAGCCTTCGCCGTCTTCCGGGAGAACCACCGCGCCATGTCCGCCACGCCGGAGCCGACCCCCAGGCCGTACCTCACCATCCGGCAGGCCGGCAGCCACGAGATCGAGATCAAGAAGTCCCGGTTCATCTGCCACCTCGCCCGGGTCACCGACGAGGAGCAGGCGCAGGCGTACATCGCGGGCGTCCGCAAGCAGTACTGGGACGCGCGGCACAACTGCACCGCCTTCGTGGTCGGCGACGAGCAGCGCCGCGAGCGCTCCAGTGACGACGGCGAGCCGGGCGGCACGGCCGGCGTGCCGATGCTGGAGGTGCTGCGCCGCCGCGGGCTGACCGACACGGTGGCCGTGGTGACCAGGTACTTCGGGGGGATCAAGCTCGGCGCGGGCGGGCTCGTCCGGGCGTACGGGAGCGCGGTGTCGGAGGCGGTGGACGCGGTCGGGCTGCTGGAGCGGCGGCCGGTGGCACTGCTGGCCGTGACGGCGGACCACGTGCGGGCCGGGCGGGTGGAGAACGACCTGCGGGCGGCCGGGTACACCGTGAGCGACCTCGCCTACGAGGCGGCGGGGGTGCGGATCGAGGTCGGCGTGCCGGAGCCGGAGGTGCGGGCCTTCCACACCTGGCTGGCCGAGGCGACCGGCGGTACCGCGGTGGCGGTCGCGGCCGGCCGCACGTACGTCGAGGTGCCGGTCTAGCCCCTGCGGCGCTGCGCCCGCTGCCGCCCCCGCCCCGCTGCCGCCCCCTGCGGCCTCCCGCGACGCCCCGAGGCCTTCCGCCGCCACGCACGGGCGCAGTCGGCCAACGTAGCCCATGGGGACGCGCCACGCCGGTCTTGCCTTGAACAGATTCACTCGAACGTATTCACGTGGCCCGGAGTTGGAACTTCCGCTCCGGGCCATGGCGTTTCCTGGGCAAGGATCCGGCCGAACCGGACGAAAACCATCGATGGAGGACACCAGACCCCACCACCGCACCACGGAGGTATGCGCATGACCTCGGATCGCTCCCCGTCGCCCGCCCGAGCCGACCTACCCGGCCCCAGGGGCCCCGCGACGCCCTACCGGATGACCGTCACCACGACGCTCCCGCACGCCGACGCCGTCTCGCTGGCCGACCAGCAGCTGGCCGACTGGCTGAAGCGGGAAGGCTGCGAGGACCCCCCGCCCGCAGCGAGCCCGCTCGAAGCGAGCCCGTACGCCGTGGACCCCCCCGTCACGGGCCCCTCCACCGCGGATAGCCCCGCGGGCCCGCAGGTCGAGCGCCTCCGCCTGGGCGACCGCGTCCTGCTCGACCGCGACCACGGCCCGCTGCGCGGCGGCCCCGCCACCGGCCACTACTCGCGCCGCCGCCTGCGCACCCCGGCCCCCCACGGGACGCAGCAGCTCACCCTGACCATCGCGACGGCCGCCGCGGGCCCGACCTGGGTCCGGCTGGAGGCCGAGACGCACACCACCGGCAGCGGCCTGCGGACGCCGTGCCGGGTGCCGGTGCCCGAGCTCGCCCGCAGCCTGCTGCCGCTGCTGGACGCCACCGACGGTCCGGCCGCCGTCCAGCTCGCGCCCCGGGTGATCACCGCCGCCGAGGTCGACGACCTGATCGACGAGCTGTGCGACCCGGAGCGCCGGCTGCCCACGGTCGTCGCCAGCGTCCCGGTCAACGTCCCGGTCGACGGGTGGACGGAGTCCGTCGTCCGTCCGCTCTGCCAGCAGCTGCCCGGCCTCGCCACGGCCTACGTCCTGGATCCGGGGGCGCGCACCGGGTTCAACGTCGCGCTGGAGTACCACACCGTCTACGGCGGCGCCGTCCGCACCTACCTGCCCGAGGTCGACCCGGCCTCCCGGTACGACGGCGCCCGGCACCCGGTGCTCGCCCGGGGCCGAATAGAGCAGGACGTCCGCCGCGCCGCCGGCCTGCTCGCCCGGGAGCCGCGCCGGCTCGCCGCCGAACTGCCGCTGCCGCCCGTGCTCGCGGCCGTCCCGGTGCTGCGGATCCTCCCGTCGCAGCCCCGCCCGGACGCCGCGTCCTGCGCCGATCCGGCCGCCGCCCGCGCCGAGCTGGCCGCGCTCGCCCGCGAGGAGCAGCAGGATCGCGCCGAACAGCAGGCCAGGGCGGACGAGTTGGAGCGCGTGCGGCGCACGCTGCGTCGCGCGCGCCGCACCCGGCCGGGCCGGGCGCACGCCGCACCCGGCCGCCTCTGCGCTCCGTCCACCGCTCCGGTCGTCGGCCCGGTCGTCGGCGCGCTCGCAGGCCCGTTCGTCGGCGCGCCCGGGGTCCCGCGCACCGCGGCCCTGCCGGATCCGGTCGCGGGGCCGGACGACAACCCGGACACCTTCACCGAACTCCTGTCCCGGCTGGGCGAGTTCCCGCTGCTCACCTTCACCGGGGACCAGAAGTCCGCGCTCGCCCTGGACGAGCTCCAGTGCGCCGGTGCCGGCTGGGCCCGCCTCGCCTGGGACGGGCTGACGGCCCTCCAGGAGTACGCCGAGGCGGCCGTCCGCGGCGAGGCCGGCGGCGACTTCAAGCAGTGGTGCGAGCACACACCGGACGGCTGCCACCGCTTCCCGCCCCGCAAGGCGGTCCGCGGCGAGTCCCGGACGGTGCACAGCCACACCAAGTGGAAGCGCGAGCGGATGCTGCCGGTGCCGGAGTGCGTCGACGCCTCCCGGCGCGCGTTCATGGGCGCGCACCTGCGGATCGGCGGCGGGCGCACCGCACCCCGGCTGCACTACCTCGACGACTGCTCGGGCAGTGGCCGGATCTATGTCGGCTACATCGGCCTCCACCTGACCAACACCCGGACCAACTGAGAGGCTTGGCTGACCACCCGCGCCCGTTCGGTGGACAATGTCCGCAGGGGCGGGCCGCGGGGTCGCCGGTCGCCCCGCGCAGGCGCCGACGAGCATGGGGGAACGACGACCGATGCAGTACTCAGCAGACGGCCAGTCCGAAGGCGCCGCCACCACCCGGTTCCCCCAGCCGGGTTTCCTCGCCTCGGTCTTCCGCGACCTCGGCGTGGACCCGGGCTCCGACCCGACCGCGCCCGGGGAACCGGCCGGGCCCGCCGACGGCGACGGCGCGACCGGCCCCGCCGGCAGCAGCACCGGCACCACCGGCGGCCGGCAGACTCCCGGTGACGGCCCGTCCGCCGACGAGGAGTCGGTCGCCGCCCACGGCCGCGCCGCCGCCCTCACCCACCACCGCACCCTCACCGTCCAGGCCGAGCACGACCGCCTGGCCGACCTGCTCCGGCGGGCCGCGCTGCCCGTCTCGGCCATGGACTTCGAGAGCCAGCTGCGCCACTACGAGCCCCGCCCCTACCCGGCCGCCGGCCCGGACGCCACCGAACCCGAGCCCCGCTGGGAGGACTTCGCCCCCGCCGAACCGCCCACCGCCGACCCCGACGCCGCGCCGACCCGCCGCCTGCTCGACTCCGGCTACCAGCGCGAGCTGGCCCAGGCCCGGCTGACCCACCAGCGCGCCCTGCGGCAGTGGCGCACCCGCCGGGCCGAGGCCGGCGACCCGGCCGCCGACGAGTCCCGGCGGGTCCACGAGGAGGCCGAGGCGGCCCGGGCCCGCGCGGTGCGCGAGTACAACGAGAGCCTGGAGGAGTGCCGCCGGGCCTACCGGCTGGCCGAGCCCGCCGCGGTGGAGTCGCTGCTGGAGCGGGCCCTCGCCGCCGCCGAGACCGCCACCCAGGACCTGCCCGCCCCCTGCCGGGCGGTCTTCCGACCGCTCACCCGCACCGCGGTGCTGGACCTCGACCTGCCGCCGCTCGACCTGGTCCCCTCCCTGACCGGTTACCGGCTCGCCCCCGACGGCGACATCCACCCGGTCCCGCGCCCGCCGGCCGACCGGGCCACCGACTACCTGCGGCTGGTCGCCCGGCTCGCCCTGCGCGCCCTCCAGGCGGCCGACGCCGTCGACACCGAGGAGATACTCGAGGGCGTCGTCCTCAACGGCTGGCTGCGCGAGCCCGGCGGCGCCGGACCGCTCTGCCTGGTCAGCGTGGACGCCGACCGCGACGCGCTGGCCCGCACCAGGCTGCTCCCGGCCGCCGCCCCCTACGAGGAGCGCGACGGCGAGGGCGTCTACGCCGACGCCGAGCAGGACGAGGCGCTGGTGCGGCTGCGCCAGCTCGGCGCCGCCGTCACCCCGGACCCCTACGCGAGGGCGGGCGTCGAGCCCGCCGCGCTGGCCGGTGCCACCGTGCCGGCCGCGCCCGACCTGTCCGCCAACGAGTTCGCCCAGCTGGTCCGCGACCTGCTCACCCGCGGCGGCCTGGCCGAGTGGAGCGTGCGGCTGCGCGGCCCGGCCGGGCTGGTCGCGACCGGCGAGGGCGCCCCCGGCAGCGCGCTGCCGGGCCGCTGGGTCGTCTGGGCCTCCCGTGGCGCCGCGGAGGTCGCGGCGGAGGAGATCCGCACGCTCGCCGAGGCCGTCGGCGAGGAGTCCGCCGAGCGCGGCCTGCGGCTGACCACCGGCCGCTTCACCGACGAGGCCCTCGACCTGACCGCCGAGGAGAGCCACCGTCACATCCACCTGGTCGACGGCGACGGCGTCCGCGAACTCGCGATGACCCACCTCGGGCTGCCGCTCGCCACCGGTCGCTGACCGGCCCCGGGCCCGCCCCTCCACCCCCCACCAGCCCGTTCGTCCCCGCGGGCTCACCCCGACGGCCCCTCCGGCGGGCGTGCCGCCACCCCCGGCCCGAGGCTGGGGAACGAGCCCCGGCCGGGCCGGGCACCCCGGGCGAGAGCCGCCGCTCGCCCGTCCGGTACGGTCGGCGGTCGACCCGATGTCGGGCGCAACCCTGGGGGAGACGGATGGGCAGAGCGGCCCGCAGACCACTTGACGAACCGGCACGGGTGGAGGCCGCCCGGTGACCGCCGTCCTCGTCGCCGCCGGCGCGTTCCTGATGACGCTGATCGGCGGCTTCGTCGCCCAGCGCACCGGTGACCGGCGCCACCTGGTACTCGGCTTCGCGGCCGGACTGATGCTCGGCGTCGTCGTCTTCGACCTGCTGCCCGAGGCCCTGCGCCAGGCCCCCGGCGAGGTGCACGGCGTGCCGCAGGCATTGCTGATGTTCGCCGGCGGCTTCCTCGCCATCCACGTGGTCGAGCGCGCGGTCGCCATCCACCGCGGCCACGAGGGCGAGTACGCCGAGCACACCCACGGCCACCACCACGCGCACGGGGACCCCCAGCCGTCCGGGCGCCAGGGCATCGGCCTGAGCGCCGCCCTGGCCCTCGTCGGGCACAGCGTGATGGACGGCTTCGCGATCGGCGCCGCCTTCCAGGCCGGCACCACGGTCGGCACGGTCGTCGCCATCGCCGTCGTCGCGCACGACTTCGCCGACGGCTTCAACACGTACACGATCACCCGGCTCTACGGGAACAACCGGCGCCGCGCGCTGACCCTGCTCGCGGCGGACGCGATCGCCCCGGTCTCGGGCGCCGCGATCACGCTCGCCTTCACCATCCCCGAGCACCTGCTCGGCCTCTACCTGGGCTTCTTCTCCGGCTTCCTGCTCTACCTGGCGACCTCCGACATCCTCCCGGAGGCCCACAGCCCGCACCCGTCCCGCAACACCCTGCTCTGCACGCTCGCCGGGGTGGGCTTCATGTGGCTGGTGATCGGCTTCGCCAACTAGGCGGTGTCCGGGGGCGTGTCAGCGGCCCGCGTACCGCGTCTCGGCGGCGCGCAGCACGCGCAGCACCGCGTCCTGGTCGGCCGGGCTGACCTCGCCGAAGTACTCCTGCGCCACCTCGTGCCGGACCAGCCCGATCCGCTCGACCGCGGCGCGGCCCGCCTCGGTCAGCAGGATCCGCACGGCCCGCCGGTCGGCCGGGTCCGGGCTGCGCTCGACCAGGCCGGCCTCCTCCAGGGCGTCCACCACCGTGGTGGCCGAGCGCGGGGCGATGTGCAGCCGGTCGGCGAGGTCGCTCAGCCGCATCGCGCGGTCCGGCACCTCGCAGCCGGGCGCGTGCGCGAGCGTGCGCAGCGCCCGGGCCTGGCCGGGGGTGATGCCGTAGGGCTCCAGCCGCTCGCTGGTGCGGCGCCGGATCCGTTTGATCGCCCGGGTCATCGCGTCCGCCAGCTCGGCGGCGGTGTCCGCCGGGCCTGCCGGGCCTGCCGGTCCCGTCGGGGGAGTGGGGGAGGAGTGCGCCGGGTCGTCGGTCGGCGTGGTGGTCATGGGCGGTCTCCTCGGCAGGCGTCCGCCCAAGCGTATCGGCCGGTCCGCGGCCCGCGACCGGCGGCGGACGGGCGTTCCGGGCGCGTGCGGACGACCCTCCCGGAAATATGTTGAGCCAAACTCAGTATCTGGGTTAGCGTAGCCGTAAGTGAGGGTGCCCTAAGTGCCCTCCTCTGAACCTGGAGGGCCCGTGCCCCGCTCCGAAGCCCGCGTCGCCACCGACCGCCCCGCCCGCTACGCCAAGCAGCTCGCCGCCCACATGGGCCGCAAGATCGAGGCCGCCTTCTCCGAGGAGACCGGCCGCGGCACCCTGACCTTCGGCGCCGGCACCGCCACCCTGGAGGCGCAGCCGGACGCCCTGCTGCTCGTCGTCGAGGGCGAGCGCGAGAACCTCCCCGGCCTGGAGGACGTCGTCGGCCGCCACCTCGTCCGGTTCGGTGCGCGCGACGAACTCGTCGTCGAGTGGCACCGCGACAACGGCGAGGCCGGCCTCGTCCACCGCAACGACGAGGACCCGAAGGACGTCTAGGCCGGATCCGCCGGCCCGGGCCGGGGCAGCCGACGGGCGAGCGCCCACAGCACCAGGACGGCCAGGCACCAGCTGGCCAGCACGTCCAGCGCCCAGTGGAAGCCGCTCCACACCAGCCCCGCGCCGACCCCGGCCGCCAGCAGCACCGCCGCCGCCCGCAGCCCGCGCGCGACGCGCACCCCGGTCGTCCGGGCGAGCAGCAGCACCGCGACCCCGTACGACAGCGTCGCCGTGGCGGTGTGCCCCGACGGGTACCAGCCCCACTGGCCCGGCAGCAGCGGACCGCCGAGCGGACCCGGCCGGGCGAACGCGGCCTTGGCCGGGACCACCAGCAGCGGGATCAGCCCCGCCGTGAGCGCCGCCACCGGCAGCGGCAGCCACCAGCGGTCCTTCCCCGCCCGGCGCGAGCGCCATGCGGCGAGCCCGCCCCCGGTCAACAGGGCCGGGATCGCGGGCACGGTGCTGCCCAGGTCCGCCAGGCCGTGGCCGACGCGGTTCAGGAACGGGCTGTCCAGGGCGTGGTGGGCCGTCGCGACACCGTGCTCGACCCACCGGTCCAGCCCGAGCACCGGCCCGTCCGCCGCCACCTGCCACGACACCAGCACCAGCAGGACCACCGCGACGAGCGGCACCAGCGGTGAGGCCGCCGCCCGGCCCAGGACGCCGAACAGCCGCCCCGGAGCAGGGGGGAGAGCTCCGGGGCGGCTTGGATGATCGCCGTTCCGTGCGCCCCGGGGGGTGTGGGTCGGACGGTCGGTCGATCGGCCTTCGGTATGCGCCGTCCCGTGCGGGGCGGCCTGGTTGTCCTCGCGGTCGTCCGGGTGCGGACCCGCCTCGAACGGCGGCTCCGCGGACGGCTCCGCCAATGGCTGGGGCTCGCTGTCCATCTGCGATGACACTACGTCAACGGTCCTTCCACGCCGAGCGCCTTCAGTGATTCCGCACATCATCTTCACCGCCCACCGGGCAACCCTTCGACCCTGTGAACGACCGGTCCGCGCTTCTCCATGAGGAAGCCTCATCCGGGGCGCCGCCATGCGGAAACCGAACGGCCCGCGGAGACCTGGTACAGGTCCCCGCGGGCCGTTCAGCGCTGTCCGGACAACCCTCCGGCGGGGGTACGTCGCCCGGTGGGGCGCTCACCGCGTCAGACGCCGGCGAACGCGCCCTCCAGGATGTCCAGGCCCTCGTTCAGGAGGTGCTCCGGGATGACCAGCGGCGGCAGGAAGCGCAGCACGTTGCCGTAGGTGCCGGCGGTCAGCACCACCAGGCCCTCGGCGTGGCAGGCCTTGGCGATCGCCGCGGTGGCCTCGGCGTTCGGCTCCTTGCCGCCGGCCTTCACCAGCTCGATGGCGACCATGGCGCCGCGGCCGCGGACCTCGCCGATGATGTCGTACTTCTCCTGCATCGCCCGCAGGCGGCCCAGCATGACCTCGCCGATCCGCTGCGCCTTGCCGTTGAGGTCCTGCTCCTTCATGGTCTCGATGGCGCCCAGCGCGGCGGCGCAGGCCACCGGGTTGCCGCCGTAGGTGCCGCCCAGGCCACCCGCGTGCGCGGCGTCCATGATCTCGGCGCGACCGGTCACCGCGGCCAGCGGCAGACCGCCGGCGATGCCCTTCGCGGTGGTGATCAGGTCCGGGACGACGCCCTCGTCCTCGCACGCGAACCACTGGCCGGTGCGGCAGAAGCCGGTCTGGATCTCGTCGGCGACGAACACGATGCCGTTCGCCTTCGCGTACTCCACGATCGCCGGCAGGAAGCCCTTGGCCGGCTCGATGAAGCCGCCCTCGCCCTGGATCGGCTCGATGATGATCGCGGCGACGTTCTCCGCGCCGATCTGCTTGTTGATCACGTCGATCGCCTGCGCGGCGGCCTCGGCGGCGCAGTTCTCCGCGCCGGTCAGCCAGCGGTACGGGTAGGCCACCGGCACGCGGTAGATCTCCGGGGCGAACGGGCCGAAGCCCTGCTTGTACGGCATGTTCTTCGCCGTCAGGCCCATGGTGAGGTTGGTGCGGCCGTGGTAGCCGTGGTCGAACACCACGACGGCGGTGCGCTTGGTGTAGGCGCGGGCGATCTTCACCGCGTTCTCGACCGCCTCGGCGCCCGAGTTGAACAGCGCGGTGCGCTTGTCGTGGTCGCCCGGGGTCAGCTCGTTCAGCTGCTCGGCGACCGCCACGTAGCCCTCGTACGGGGTCACCATGAAACAGGTGTGCGTGAACGCGGCCAGCTGCTCGCTCGCCTTCGCCACCACGGCCTCGGCGCTGTTGCCGACGTTGGTCACGGCGATGCCGGAACCGAAGTCGATCAGCGAGTTGCCGTCCACGTCCTCCAGCACGCCGCCGTTGGCGCGGGACACGTACACCGGCAGGGTCGTGCCGACACCCGCGGCCACCGCGCCCAGCTTGCGGGCCTGCAGCTCCTGCGACTTCGGACCGGGGATCGCGGTGACCAGGCGGCGCTCCTGCGGGAGCGGCGTTGCGGCGCTCATGGGGTTCTCCAGACTTCTAGGCTCGGTGCTTCGCAGGCTACGGCCGCCCCCGGGGACCGGGCATGCGCCACTCGGTAGCACTGCGCCGTCCGACTTGTCCGGCACGGCCAGCGCGGGTGGCACGACTACCCGCAGGCCCCGCTCCACTACATTGAGCGCGGGCGTGTCGCCGGTACGGCGGCATGGGTATGGCGGCACCGACGGCGGTCGGGCCGGGCGGGCGAGGGAGCGGGGCCGTACACATGGCACAGGACGGGGCACACCACCACGGCGACCGCACCACCACACCCCCACCCCCCATGCCCCACCAGCGCCCCGGCAGCCGTCCCGCCGCCACCCCCGCCTTCGACCTCCCCACCTGGGCCTCCGCCCCGCGCCCGTCCGCCGAACCGGGCATCTACCGGCTGGGCTACCGCCGGATCGACCCGGAACGGGCGGAGGCGGCGACCGTGGCGGCCTGGCCACTGCTGCTGCGGGCGGGGCTCAACGTGGTGGTGGGGTGGCTTGCTTTTCTTTACGGCACCCAACTGGTGCTTCGCCTGATTGCCATGACCGTGTGGGTGGAGCACCCCACCGAAACGGCAGTGACCGTAGTCGGGGTGTCCGTCAACGTTCTGGTGGCAGCTGCCGTCATCAAGGTCTTCGGCCGGATGGGCCGTTGGCCCGAGGTGTGGCGGCGGTACGCGGCGCCGTTGCTGTCGCGGACGGTGACGCAGGAGGAGCGGGCCGAGGAGAACCGGGTCGCCGTGGAGGCTGCGCGGCGGGTGGATCCGTGGGCCGGGCTGCGGGAGGGCGGGGCGGCTGCGGCGGCGGGGCGTCTGGCGGGCGAGGCGGTCGGCGACGTCGATTACGTGCGCATTCAGCAGGCGTGGGAGTCGGCGCAGGCCGATCCGGTGTTCGTCCCGGCGTTCGTGGAGCAGGTGGGCGCCCGCGGTGCCGCGGCGTTCGCCCATCCGTCGGAGGTGCGCGAGCTGCCCGGCCGCGCCGAGCGGCACGACCTGCTGCTCCGTCAGGTGTGCCTGGGCGTCACGCAGGACGTTCCGAAGAACCCGCTGTCGCATCGTGCGGCGGGGTTCGCGCTGGATCCGGCGGTGCTCGGCACCTCGTTGCTGGCGGTGGGTCCGGCCGGGACCGGGAAGACCGCGCGGCTGGCCCGCCCGGTGGCGGAGGCGCTGTGCCTGCAGGCGCTCGCCGGGACGGCGTGCGCGGTGGTGATCGGGGCGGCGGACGCGGACCTGGGGCCGGACGGCTGGTACGACGTGGTGATCGCGCCCGGTGACCCGTCGTCCGTCTACGGCCTCGACCTGTACGGCGCCGCGCAGGATCCGGACGAGGCGGCGGCCCGGCTGGCCGAGGCGCTGCTGCCGGACGAGCTGACGGCCCGCGCCGAGAGCGCCCGGACGGCGCTCCAGCAGGTGGTGGGTCCGTTCCACGCCGCGCACCGCCGGTACCCGGGGGTCCGCGAGCTGCGGGCGCTTCTGGGCGGCGAGCCGGATGCCCTGGCGGCGCTGGTGAAGGCGCTCGGCGTGGCGGGCCGGCTGGCCGCGTACGAGCGGGACCTGGAGCACCGGGAGCGCCAGCGCGGCCGGGCGGACGATCCCGGGGCGCTGCTGGCGGACCGGCTGGCGCTGCTGGACCGGCCGGCCTTCGAGGGCGCCTTCGCGACGGACGGCACCGGTCGCCCGCCGTTCGCGATGCGGGTGCTCGACCACCCGCTCCGGGTGCGGGTGAAGCTGCCCGAGCGGAGCCACCCGGAGGCGGCCCGGATGCTGTCCCGGCTGGTGGTGGGCCAGTTCGTGCAGGCGGCAGGCGCGCGGGAGGACCGTTCGCTGTTCGCAGGTCTCGTCGTGGACGACGCCTCGGCGGCGCTGGACGCGGCGACCGTGCGCGGGGTGCAGCGGATGCGGGGGGCGAACGCGGGTGCGGTGCTGATGCTGCGGACGCTGGTGGACCTGCCGGAGGCCCTGCGCGCGCCGCTGTTCGGCGCGGTCGGTTGCCGCATGGCGTTCCCGGGGATCGCGCCCTGGGACGGCCGGTTGTTCTCGGAGGCCTGGGGGACGCACCTGGTGCAGGAGACGGCGGTGACGCACACCCCCGACACCTCCGGTGGGGTGGTGCGGCGGGCCGGGCGGTTGGGGCGGAAGGCGTTGTCGGGGACGACGGCGCAGACGGAGTCGGTGACGACGCGGGATGTGGAGCGGTTGCGGTGGTCGCCGTCGGATCTGGCGCACGCGTTGCCGGCGGGGCACGCAGTGGTGTCGTTGACGGCGGTGTCGGGGGAGCAGGTTCCGCCGCTCCTGGTCGATCTCCGAGGGTGAGGCGGGGATGAGCCGGGGGTGAGCCGGGACCGAGGGCGGACGGGCGGCAGAAGTCGCCTCCGAGGTGGATTCGGCAGTGCCGGTTGTCCGGAGCGTCCATAATGAAGGGGAGAGCCCCTCACCAGATCCACTGCCCTCTCCTCGCCCGGCCGCAACGGCGCGGTCGGGTCGTTCCCCCGAAGGTGCCATGCCTCCCACACTCGCCTCCGTCGTCCGCAACAGTTCGCTCCACCTGACGGTCCTCGCCGGTGCGGACCACCTGGAGCGGCCGGTCCGCTGGGTGCACACCAGTGAGCTGGACGACCCGACGCCCTTCCTGGAGGGTGGCGAGCTGCTGCTCACCACCGGGATCAAGCTGGGCCGCACGGCCGCGCAGTTGCAGGCGTACGTGCACCGGCTGGCCGATGCCGGGGTGGTGGGGCTCGGGCTGGGGGTGGGGCTGTCGCACACGGAGGTGCCGCAGCCGCTGGTGGAGGCGGCGGCGCAGCGCGGGCTGCCGTTGTTGCGGGTGCCGGAGCCGACGCCGTTCATCGCGATCAGCAAGGTGGTGTCGGCGGCGCTGGCCGCGGAGCAGTACGAGGCGGTGACGACGAGCTTCGAGGCGCAGGAGGAGCTGACCCGGGCCGCGCTCGGCAAGGACGGGACGACGGCCGTGGTGCGTCGGCTGGCGGCGCGGCTGGGGGGCTGGGCGGCGCTGTACGACGGGTCGGGCGCGCTGTCGGTGGTGGCGCCGGACTGGGCGGCGCGCCGGGCGGGGCGGCTGGCGGCGGAGGTGGACCGGCTGCGGCGGCGTCCGGCGCCGTCGAGTGCGGCGCTGCAGGGGCGGTCGCCGGGGATAGACACGGCGGACGAGGACTACGTGGTGGTCCAGTCGCTGGGGGCGGACCGGCGGGCCCGGGGCTTCCTGGCGGTCGGGACCGAGGACCGGATCACGCCGACCGAGCGGTACGTGCTGAACGCGGCGGTGGCGCTGCTGACCCTCACCCTGGAGCGCTCGCGCGAGCTGCGGCAGGCGGAGGAGCGGATGGGCGCGGCGCTGCTGCGGATGGTGCTGGCGGGCGAGGTGGCGACGGCCCGGCAGGTGGCGGTGGGGCTGTTCGGCGGGCTGCCGGAGGGGACGATACGGGTCCTGGTGGCCGGGGCCGGGCCGAACGCGGACGCCGCGGACGCACTGGTCGAGCTGGGGGACCGGGCGGAGCAGGCGGGGTCCCGGGTGGGCGAGAAGCTGCTGGTCGCGCGGGAGGACGGGACGCACGGGCCGCGGCTGATGGTGCTGGCGCTGGACAACGGCGCGGTGCACCGGGCCTGCCTGGGTGTCGTCGAGGAGCACGAGGGCCTGTCGCTGGGCGTCTCGGCGCCGGCCGTGCTGGAGGAGGCGGGTACGGCGCACGCGCAGGCCGAGCGGGCGCTGGCGGTGGCGCTGCGCGGTGGCCGGCGCTCGGTGGACCACGAGGAGGTCGGTGCGGGGTCGCTGCTGCCGCTGCTGGGCGAGGACGCGGTGACGGCGTTCGCGGAGGGGCTGCTGCGGCCGCTGCGCGACCACGACCGGACGGCCCGCGGTGACCTGGTGGCCTCGCTGCGGGCGTGGCTGTCCCGGCACGGGCAGTGGGACGCGGCGGCGGCCGACCTGGGCGTGCACCGGCACACCCTGCGGTACCGGATGCGCCGGGTCGAGGAGCTGCTCGGGCGTTCGCTGGACGACACGGACGTCCGCATGGAGCTGTGGCTGGCGCTGCGCTCCGGCGAGGAGTGACGGGCGAAGAGGCGGCGGGCGACGAGGCGGCGGGCGAGGAGTAGCGGGCGAAGAGGCGGCGGCGCCGGGCCCGCGTCGAACGTCTGGACGGGATGGAGTGCCCCCCGGGCCGAACGCTCCTCGGCGGCCAATCCGGTTGTCGCGTCCGCCCACCTACCCTCGGGTTCGGGCTCATGTTCGTGGGTCCGACGACGACGAGGAGAGGGCCGGTACCACGGTGACCACCACGTACGATTTCTGGCTCGCCGGCCGCCGGGCGAGCGGTGACGCCGACTTCGAGGTGCGCAACAGCTGGGACGGCCGTCTGGTCGGCCGGGTGAGCGTCCCGACCGAGGCCCAGGTCGACGAGGCGCTGGACGCCGCCGTCGCGGCCCTGCCGGTGTTCGCCGCCACCCCGGCGCACGTGCGCGCCGCCGCGCTGGACCACGTGGCCAAGCGGCTGGCCGAGCGCACCGAGGAGATCGCCCGGCTGATCACCGCGGAGAACGGCAAGCCGATCAAGTGGGCCCGCGGCGAGGTCGGCCGCGCCGTCTCCGTCTTCCGCTGGGCCGCCGAGGAGGCCCGCCGCACCAACGGCGAGACGATGCGGCTGGACACCGACCCGGGCGGCGTGGGCCGCTTCGCGCTGGTGCGCCGCTTCCCGCGCGGCGTGGTGCTCGGCATCGCCCCGTTCAACTTCCCGCTGAACCTGGTCGCCCACAAGGTCGCCCCGGCGATCGCGGTCGGCGCCCCGATCATCCTGAAGCCGGCCCCGGCGACCCCGCTGTCGGCGATGGTGCTGGGCGAGATCCTGGCCGAGACCGACCTGCCGGCCGGTTCGTGGAGCATCCTGACGGTGCCCAACGACCGCATGCCCGCGCTGGTGCAGGACGGGCGCCTGCCGGTGATCTCCTTCACCGGGTCGGACAAGGTCGGCTACCAGATCATGGACTCGGTGCCGCGCAAGCACTGCACCCTGGAGCTGGGCGGCAACGCCGCGGCCGTGGTGCTCGCCGACTGGTCCTCGGACGCCGACCTGGACTGGGCGGCGACCCGGATCGCGACGTTCGCCAACTACCAGGGCGGCCAGTCCTGCATCTCGGTGCAGCGGGTGATCGCCGACGCGTCGGTGTACGACGCGCTGGTGGAGAAGGTCGTCGCCAAGGTGCGGGCCCAGGTCACCGGCGACCCGAACGAGGACGCGACGGACGTCGGCCCGCTGGTGGACGAGAACGCCGCGAAGCGCGTGGAGTCCTGGGTGGACGACGCGGTCGCCAAGGGCGCCAAGGTGCTGACCGGCGGGACGCGCGAGGGCGCGACCTACGCCCCGACCGTGCTGGCGGACCTGCCGGGCGACGCGATCCTGGCCGAGGCCGAGGTGTTCGGCCCGGTCATGTCGCTGCACCGGGTGGACGGCACCGACGAGGCGTTCGCCGCCGTCAACGACTCGCCGTTCGGCCTGCAGGCGGGCGTCTTCACGCACGACCTGCAGACCGCCTTCCGCGCCCACCGGGAGCTGGAGGTCGGCGGTGTCATCATCGGCGACGCGCCGTCCTACCGTGCCGACCAGATGCCGTACGGCGGCGTCAAGGACTCGGGCGTCGGCCGCGAGGGCGTCAAGTACGCGATGGACGACTACACCGTCGAGAAGGTCATGGTCCTGACGGGCCTCGACCTGTAAGCCGTGTAAGCCGTGTCAGTCCTGTCAGTCCTGTGAGCGAGGACGGCGGACGTGCGGAGGGCCCGGTTCGGTCGAACCGGGCG
>NZ_JBHYWI010000125.1:0-20845 GCF_042751525.1 Kitasatospora sp. NPDC059408 | reverse complement strand
AAGACCGACAAGGCCTGGCTCGACCGCGTCGTCGACACCGTCGGCCTCTCCGGCCGCCTCAGCCACCGCCCCTCCCAGCTCTCCGGCGGCCAGCAACAGCGCGTCGCCTGCGCCCGCGCCCTCGCCGGCAAGCCCGACATCATCTTCGCCGACGAACCCACCGGAAACCTCGACTCCCGCTCCGGCGCCGAGATCCTCTCCTTCCTGCGCAACTCCGTGCGCGAACTCGGCCAGACCGTCGTCATGGTCACCCACGACCCCGTCGCCGCCTCCTACGCCGACCGCGTCGTCTTCCTCGCCGACGGCCGCATCGTCGACGAACTCCACAACCCCACCGCCGACACCGTCCTGGACCGCATGCGCCGCTTCGACGCCAAGGGCCGCACCAGCTGAGGCCGCACGAACACCGCTGCGCCGACGCCCCCTAACCCACCAGGACTGACTCTCCCCCATGTACCGCACCGCACTGCGCAACGTGCTGGCCCACAAGGCCCGCCTGCTGATGACGGTCCTCGCCGTCATGCTGGGCACCGCCTTCGTCGCCGGCACGCTCGTCTTCACCGACACCCTCGGCAACGCCCTCAGGTCGCAGAACGCCAAGAGCTACACCGACATCGCCGTCACCGTCTCCGACCGCGGCGCCGTCGGCCGCGGCTACGACCACGGCGGCAAGTCCGCCACGAACGCGCCGCTCACCGAGGAGACCCGCAAGGCCGTCGCGGCCCTGCCCGGCACCGCCGACGCCCGCGGCATCGTCAGCGGCTTCGCCGGCATCGCCGACAAGAAGGGCGCGCTGGTCGGCGACGGCTTCTCGACCACCGGCACCAACTTCGTGCCCGGCGCCGACGGCACCGACCCGCGCTACCCGCTGGTCGAGGGCCGCGGCCCGAAGAACGCCACCGAGATCGCCCTCGACGCCAAGACCGCCGAGAAGGGCGGCTACCAGGTCGGCGACACCGTCCGGGTGGCCGTCAACGGCCCGGTCATGGAGCTGAAGCTCACCGGCACCCTGCACACCAACGACCCGCGTGTCGTCTCCGGCGGCTCGCTCGCCGCCTTCGACACCGCCACCGCCCAGCAGCTCTACCTGAGCCCGGGCCACTTCGCCGAGCTCGACGTGAAGGCCAAGCCGGGCACGGACGACGACGCGCTGCTCGCCGCCGTCCGGCGGGCCCTGCCGCAGGGCGGCGACTTCGAGGCCAAGACCGGCCGCGCGCTCGCCGACGAGCAGGACAAGATGATCGAAGCCGGCACCAAGGGCATGAGCAAGGCGCTGCTGGTCTTCGCCGGCATCGCGCTGTTCGTCGGCATCTTCATCATCGCCAACACCTTCACCATGCTGATCGCCCAGCGCACCAAGGAGCTCGCACTGCTCCGCGCGATCGGCGCCGGCCGCCGGCAGGTCACCCGCTCCGTCCTGGTCGAGGCGTTCCTGGTCGGCCTGACCGCCTCGGTGGCCGGTCTGGCCGCCGGTGTCGGCATCGCGGCCGGGCTGCGCTCGCTGCTCAACGGCCCGATGGAGGCCAACCTGCCGGACGGCCCGCTGGTGGTCGCACCGGGCACGGTGGTCACCGCGATCCTCGTCGGCGTCCTGGTGACCGTGCTGTCGGCCCTGCTGCCCGCCATCCGCGCCGCGCGGATCGCCCCGATCGCGGCGATGAGCTCGGTCGAGCAGCCGGCCACCCAGAAGAGCCTGCTGCTCCGCAACGTGATCGGCCTGGTCCTCACGGCCATCGGCGCGGCCACCCTGGCGCTCGGCGCCGTCGGCAAGACGGTCGGCCTGGTCGGCCTCGGCGCGGCCGTGCTGATGATCGGCGTGTTCGTCCTCACCCCGCTGCTGGCCCGGCCGCTGATCACCCTGTTCGCCCCGCTGCTGCGCGCCGTGTACGGCACGCCGGGCCGGCTGGCCAGGGAGAACGCGGTCCGCAACCCGCGCCGCACCGCCGCCACCGCCTCGGCGCTGACCATCGGCGTCATGCTGATCACCGCGCTGACGGTGGTCGGCGCCTCGGTGAACAAGGCCGTCGACGACGCCACCGCGAGCGACTCCAAGGCCGACTACACGGTCGCCATGGCGAACTACTCGATGCTCTCCCCCGACGTCGTCCCGCAGATCGCCAAGGCGCCCGGCGTCACCGCGGTGAGCGGCACCCGGACCGTTCCGGTGGAGACCGGCACGGACGACAGCGAGTGGCTGACGGCGGTCGACGCGAACACCCTCGACCAGCTGGTCACGGTCAAGGTCAAGGACGGTTCGGCGGACGCCCTCAAGCAGGGCAAGCTGCTGGTGAGTTCGGGCCGCTCGGAGACCGCCGGCCACAAGGTCGGCGACGTCCTCAGCGTCACCTACCCGGACGGCGCCAAGGGCTCGCTCACCGTCGGCGGCGTCATGGAGGCCAACTCCGTACTGGCCGGGGTCGTCGCCCCCGAGGCCGTCGTCGGCCCGCACGCCCAGCCGGGCACCGGCCCGGACAAGGTCCTGGTCAAGGGTGCCGATGGCGCGACCGCGAAGCTCAAGCAGGCGCTGCGCGACGCGACCGGCGGCAACCCGCTGATCGAGGTCAAGGGCGAGGCGGACGTGAAGAAGGAGAACCGACGCATGATCACGGACCTCCTGAGCGTCCTCTACGGCCTGCTCGGCATGGCCGTCGTCATCGCGGTGCTCGGCGTGGTCAACACCATGGCGATGTCGGTCTTCGAGCGCCGCCGGGAGATCGGCATGCTGCGGGCGATCGGCCTCGACCGGCGCGGCGTCGGCCGGATGATCCGGCTGGAGTCGCTGCTGATCGCGCTGTTCGGCGGCGTGGTCGGCGTGGTCCTCGGGATCGTGGTCGCCTGGGCGGGCCTCAAGACGCTCGGCGACACGTTCAAGGGCATGTCGACCGTGGTGCCGCCGCTGCAGATCCTCGGCTTCCTGGTGGCGGCCGCCCTGATCGGCCTGCTGGCCGCCCTCTGGCCGGCCCGCCGGGCCGCCCGGACGGACATCCTGGGCGCGATCAAGAGCGAGTAGCCGCACCGCGCGAAGGCCCTCCACAGCAGTCAGGCGCTGCGGAGGGCCTTCGCGTTTCTCACGGCCCACGCTTCACGGCCCGTGTTCACTGCCGGGTGAACGCCACACCCTGGTGCGAGGGTTGCGGCGACCCGGTGGTGAACCCGGTGGTGACCCCAGCCGGCGGGACGAGGCGTCGGAGGACGTGCCGGGCGTTGACGGTCCACCCGTCAGCACGACCGTGGCAGGCATCCGGTGCCGCGCTCCGTCAGCAGAACCCAACCGGCCCCGCACGGCGGCGGATTGCCGTGCGGGGCCGGTCGAGGCGAACGGACGGGTCAGGCGGTGACGGGCTTGCGGGTAGCCTTCCCGCCGAACAGGCCGAAGAACACGGCCAGCGTCGGGACGAGGTAGCCGAGCCAGACCACCAGTTGGAGGACCGTCGGGTCCGGCTGGAAGTTGAACACGCCCTTCAGCAGCGTGCCGTACCAGCTGTCCTTCGGGATCGTGCTGCTGATGTCGAAGGCCAGGCTGTGCAGGCCCGGCAGCCAGCCCGCCTCCTGGAGGTCGTGCACGCCGTACGCGAGCACGCCGGCCGCGACGACGACGAGCATCGCGCCGGTCCAGGTGAAGAACTTCGCCAGGTTGATCCGCAGCGCGCCGCGGTAGAACAGCCAGCCCAGCACGACGGCGGTCAGCAGGCCGAGCGCGGCGCCGGCCAGCGGGTTCCACCCGTCGTCGGTGGCCTGCACGGCCGACCAGATGAACAGCGCCGTCTCCAGGCCCTCGCGGCCGACCGCGAGGAAGGCCGTGACGACGAGCGCCGTGGTGCCCATCGCGATCGCCGCGTCCAGCTTGCCGTGCAGCTCGGTCTTCAGGTGCCGGGCGGTGCGCCGCATCCAGAAGACCATCCAGGTCACCAGGCCGACCGAGACGATCGACAGGCTGCCGCCGAGCGCCTCCTGGGCCTCGAAGGTGAGCTGCGAGGAGCCGAACTGGAGCACCGCGCCGAACGCCATGCTGAGCACGACCGCCGAGCCGACGCCGAGCCACACCGGCGGCAGCTTGTCCCGGCGGTCGGTCTTGACCAGGTAGGCGATCAGGATGCAGACGACCAGGCTGGCTTCGAGGCCTTCGCGCAGGCCGATCAGGTAGTTGCCGAACACGGCTGACTCCTCGGGGTGGTAGGGGTATGCGGGATCAGCCGAACAGGGCCTGGCCCCACCACTCCCCCGGCTTGCGGACGCCCGCCGGGCAGGCGAAGTGCGCGGAACCGACGTGCTGGATGTACTCGTTGAGCTTGTCGCTCGCCGCGAGGCGCTGCTGAAGCGGCACGAACGCCTTGCGGGTGTCGCGCTGGTAGGCCAGGAAGAACAGGCCCGCGTCCAGGCGGCCGAGGCCGTCGGTGCCGTCGGTGAAGGAGAAGCCGCGGCGCAGGATCATCAGCCCGCTGTTGGCGTCGGGGTGGGCCAGGGCGACGTGCGAGTCGGCCGGCATCGCCTTGAGGTCCGGGTCGTCGTGCTCCCGGGCCTTGCCGTAGGGGGCGCCCTCGCCCTTCGTGCGGCCGAAGACGTCCTCCTGCTCCTTGAGCGAGGTGCGGTCCCACGTCTCGATGTGCATCCGGATCCGCCGGGCGACCAGGTAGGAGCCGCCGGTCATCCAGTCCGGGCCGTCGCCGGGGGCCGCCCACACGTGGTCGGCCAGCCGGGCGGTGTCGGTGCCCGCGATGTTGTGGGTGCCGTCCTTGAAGCCCAGGAGGTTGCGGGGGGTCTGCTGGTCCGGCGTGGTGGAGGAGGTCTTGCCGAAGCCCAGCTGCGACCAGCGGATGCTCACCGTCCCCATGCCGATCCGGGCGAGGTTGCGGATCGCGTGCACGGCGACCTGCGGGTCGTCGGCGCAGGCCTGGACGCAGAGGTCGCCGCCGCTGCGCAGCGGGTCGAGCTTGTCGCCCTTGAAGTTCGGCAGCTCGATCAGGGCCTCGGGGCGCCTGGCCTTGAGGCCGAAGCGGTCGACGCCGTCCTTCTCGAACAGGCCCGGGCCGAAGCCGATCGTCAGCGTGAGCCGGGAGGCGGGCAGGCCGAGGGCCTCGCCGGTGTCGTCCGGCGGCGCCTCGGGCAGGCCGCTGGCGGCGCCGGTGCCGACCTCGCGGCCGCCGGTCATGGCCGCGGCGGCCTTCGTCCACTCCTTGAGCAGCTTGACCAGCGAATCGCGGGTGGCCTTCTCGGAGACGTCGAACGCGGCGAAGTGCAGCCGGTCCTGGACGGGGGTGGCGATGCCGGCCTGGTGGTCGCCGTAGAAGGGCACCTCGGCGCCCGGGGCCGCGGCGGGCGCCGGTGCGGGGTCGTCCTGCCGGGTGGCGGCGGCGACCGAGCCGACGGCGGCGGCGCCGAGCGCGACGCCCGCCCCGGCCCAGCCGATGACGGCGCGGCGGCTGACCGCGCTGCGGGGGTCGGCGTCGGCAGCGGCCGTGTCCGTGCGGTCCATCGGGTTCTCGGCGTCCATCGGCGGGCGGGCCCTTCTCTGTGCTGCTGGGTCCCACGGCTGCCGTGACGACCGGACGGGGCCGCCACGGCGGCCGTGGGGTGTGGTGAATGCGGGCTGGGGGTCGGCGACTTGACGACCACCGGATGGTCGGCGGCTCGCCGACCACCGCGTGGCCGGTCGGTCGACGGCCACCGCGCGGCCGGTCACGCGCCGGCCACGGCGCGGTCGGCTACTTGACGACCACGGCGGCGGCCAGCTTCGACAGCGGCTCGCCCAGCGAGTTGACGGCGTCGGAGAAGGTCTTGCGCTCGGCCTCGGTGACCTTGTCATAGGACGTGTAGGTGCCGTCGGCCTGCTTGTACTTGGCGAGCAGCGCCTGGATCGAGGCGAACTCGGAGTCCAGGGTCTTCGCGAGGTCGGGGTTCTTCTCGGCGGCGACCGGCTTCAGCAGCTCGTACGCCTTCTGCGCGCCCTCGACGTTGGCGTTGAAGTCCGCCAGGTCGGTGTGGCTGTAGCGGTCCTCCTCGCCGGTGATCTTGTTGGTGGCGACCTCGTCCAGCAGCTCCTTGGCGCCGTTGGCCATGCTGGTCGCGGTGATCTCCGCCTCGGGGATCTTCTTCTGCCAGTCCAACAGGTCGCCCACGAGCTGGTCGGCGAGCTGCTTCTCGTCGTCGCCGATCTTCCCGTCGGCCCAGAGGGACTTCTCCAGGCGGTGCCAGCCGGTCCACGGCTTGCCGGCCTCGACCTTGTCCTCGCGGGTGTCGGTCTTCGGGTCGACGTCGCCGAAGCTCTCGGCGACCGGCTCGGTGCGCTCCCAGCCGGTGCGCGAGGGGGCGTAGAGGGACTTGGCCTTCTCCACGTCGCCCGCCTTGATCGCGGCGGCGAAGGCCTCGACGGCCGGGATGGTGGCGTCGGCCTGCTCCTGCGCGTACCTGCGGTAGGCGTCGACGGCGGCGGCCAGGCGCGGGTCCGCGGAGGCGGTGGCGGTGCCCTCGCCGGTCACCGTGATCTTCTGCCGGATGCCGTCGCCGACCATGCCGGGCTTGCAGGCGATCTCGTACGAGCCGGCCTTGATCTCGGCGTTGATGGTCGCCTTGGTGCCGGGGCCGATGTTCTCGCGCTCGGTGACGATCTTGTCGCCCTCGGCGTAGACGTAGACCTCGGTGGTCTTCGAGCCCTTGTTGCCGATGTCCAGGACGACGTGGCCGGCCGGGAAGGAGGTCTTCGAGACCTCGCACGCGGAGTCGGTGGCGTTGATCTTCACCGCGTCGGCGCCACCGGCCTTGTCGTCCTTCTTGTCCGCACAGCCGGCCAGCGTCGCGGTCGCGACGGCGAGAGTGAGCAGCGCGGCTGCGGTCGTACGACGGCGGGCGGGCATGACGGCTCCAACGGAAAAGGGCATGGGTGTGCCAGGGCGTGGCGAGGCGCCGACCGGGTCGGCGCCTCGTGATTAGCTAAGGCATACCTTACGTAAGATTTCCTTACCGGCGATACCCACCCCCCTGAGTCCGTCGCCTCCGGCCTCCCGAAGAGCGGCGCTTCGTCAGAGCAGCGCTCAGCTCCCCGGGGTGCGGCGGGCCGCGGCGCGGGCGGTCCAGCGGCCCTCGTGGCGGGTGATCCGGATCGGGTGGCCGAAGGTCGCGCTGATCAGTTCGGTCGTCATCACCTCGTCGACCGGCCCGGCCGCCACGCACTCGCCCTCCCGCAGCAGGAGGGCGTGGGTCGTCGTCTCCGGCAGCTCCTCCAGGTGGTGGGTGACCAGCACGCTGGCGAGGTCGGGGTGCTGGTGGCGCAGCAGGTCGAGGCTGTCGAGCAGGAGCTCGCGGGCGGTCAGGTCGAGCCCGGTGGCCGGCTCGTCGAGCAGGAGCAGGCGGGGGCTCGGCATCAGCGCGCGGGCGATCAGCGCCCGGCCGCGCTCGCCCTGGGAGAGCGTCGTCCACGGGGCCTCGGCCATGGCCGTCATGCCGAGGGTCTCGATCAGGAGCTCCGCCCGCTCGACCGCCCCGGGGGCGGGCTTGCGGTGCCACTCCGGCTCGATGGTGTTGGTGACCCCGGTGAGCACCACCTCCCGCACGGTCAGCGGCGAGCGCAGCGGGTGGCGCGGGTTGACGTGCCCGAGGTGGGCGCGCAGTTCGCGGACGTCGACCCGCCCGAGCCGGCGGCCGAGCACGTCCACCTCACCCCGGGTGGGATGGGAGACCGCCCCGAGGAGGGCGAGCAGCGTGGACTTCCCGGCGCCGTTGGGGCCGAGCAGCGCCCAGTGCTCGCCGGGCCGGATGGTCAGGGAGATCCCGCGCAGGAGGTGGCGGCCGTCGCGGACGACGTCCACGTCCCGGGTGCGCAGCAGGGGGGCGGGCGATGTCATGCGTGCACGGTACAACCATCCCGAACGGACCGTCATGATCCGTTCACATGCTGGATCTTCACCCCTGGTCAGACCCGGACTGGATTGATCTGCACAGGACACAACTTGGCAAAGATATGACCATTCCCCTGGCCATTCATGACCGATCACCGTCAATCTCGGTCACAGCTGTTCGCGGGCCGTACTTCGCCCGAGCTTTACCGCGCGTTTCCCCGACCACGCGCGTCCCCTGCCACGCGCGTTTCCCTGTCACCACCCCACTGGAGTCAGAGTGAGCCCCACCTCCTCGTCGGCGTCCCGTCGTGCCCGCATAGCCGGTGCCACCGCCGTCATCGCCGCCCTCGTCGCCGTCACCGTCCCCGCCGGCACCGCCTCCGCCGCGCCCGCCGGACGGGACGCCGCGATCGCCCAGGCCCGCGCCAACGTGGCCCGCAACGCCGGGGTGTTCGGGTTCGGCGACGGCCAGGACCTCGTGCTCAAGGACGTCGTCCTGGACGCCGACGGCTCGTCACACGTCCGCTTCGACCGCACCTACCAGGGCCTGCCCGTCGTCGGCGGCGACCTCGTCGTCCACCAGGACGCCCGCGGCCGCCTCAAGGACTCCACCCGCGCCGCCGCCCACGACCCCGCCGTGGCGTCCACCTCCCCGGCCGTGGCCCCGCAGGCCACCGCCGGCAAGGCGATCGCCTCCGCCCCGGGCGTCCACGACGCCGTCGGCACGCCCGAACTGGTCGTCTGGGCCGCCGACGGCACGCCCCGCCTCGCCTGGCGCACCACCGTCGCCGGCACCGGCGAGCACGGCCAGCCCGCCGGCCGGGTCGTCGTCACCGACGCCACCACCGGCGACGAGATCGAGGCCTACGACAAGGAGCACCAGGCCGCCGGCACCGGCCACTCCGAGTACACCGGCGACGTCACCGTCGACACCACCCCGGCCGCCGGCGGCGGCTACACCCTCGCGGACCCCGTGCGCGGCCACGTCACCAAGGACGCCGGCAACGCCTCCGCCGACACGATCACCGCGGCCTCCGGCACGCCGTTCACCAGCAGCACGAACGTGTGGGGCGACGGCAAGAAGTTCTCCACCGACCGCTCCACCGCGGCCGTCGACGCCCACGCCAACACCGCCTGGACGTACGACTACTACAAGAAGACCTTCGGCCGGAACGGCATCAAGAACGACGGCAAGGGCGCCACCGTCTTCGTCCACGTCGGCACCAACTGGGACAACGCCCAGTGGTCCGACGACTGCTTCTGCATGATGACCGGCGACGGCAACGGCACCAGCGACCCCGAGCAGGTCGACCTCGACACCATGGGCCACGAGATGACCCACGGCGTCACCAGCGCCACCGCCAACCTCCGCTACAGCGGCGAGTCCGGCGGCCTCAACGAATCCACCAGCGACATCTTCGGCACGATGGTCGAGTGGTTCGCCAACAACAAGGTCGACACCCCCGACTACCTGTTCAGCGACCAGTCCACCCCGCCGTGGCTGCGCCGCTTCGACAAGCCCTCGCTGGACGGCAAGTCGGCGGACTGCTGGAGCGCCACCGTCGGCAAGCTCAACGTCCACTACTCCTCCGGCGTCGGCAACCACTGGTTCTACCTGGCCAGTGAGGGCAGCGGCAGCAAGACCATCAACGGCGTCGCGTACAACAGCCCCACCTGCAACGGCTCCAAGGTGACCGGCGTCGGCAACCAGAAGATCGCCAAGATCTGGTACCGCGCGCTGACCGTCTACATGACGTCCACCACCAACTACAAGGGCGCGCGCACCGCCTCGCTCAACGCCGCGAGCGACCTGTACGGGCTCAACAGCGCCGAGTACAAGGCCGTCGCGGCGGCGTGGAGCGCGGTCAAGGTCAACTGACGACCGCCGCTCAGGCGGTGAACCCGACGTGGACGTGGTCGTGGTGGGTGTCATCGGTGAAGAACTGGTTGCCGGCCCCCGGGATCGCGATCGGCCCGCCCACGTTGTACGAACCGGCGGCGGCCGCGGCCCGCATGAAGGACTCGATCAGCTGCCGCGGCGTCGCCGGGTCCACCACCGGGTGCCCGTCGATCCGCCAGACGTCGAAGGCCCGGCCCAGCGGATGGTCGCTGGGCCGGGTCGTGCCGAAGACGTCCAGCGGGTGGCCGGTGCGCACGACGCTCACCGACAGCGCGTAGGTGCCGGCCAGGCCCAGCATCGCGTTCATCACGCTGTCGTGGACGCTCCCGCTGCGCAGATCGGCGAGCGCCTCCGGCGGCAGCTCGATCCGCGGCTGCGCCAGCACCTTCGCCAGCGCCGCGGGCGGCGGCTCGGCGGGCGGGCCCGGCACGCCCGGGTGCAGGTCGGTGACGGTCCAGCGCGGCTCGGCACGGCTCAGGCGGACGTCCACCGTGACGCCGCCCTCGGCGGCCGAGCCGTCCGGCTGCCGGGTCCACTGGCGGCAGACGACGAGCACGCTCGCCGAGTCGGCCAGGATCCCGCCGTACTGGGCGTCGATCACCTCCAGGCTCGCCTCCGGCGCGGCGGGGGCGAGCGGCCCGGCCGCGTCCGCGAGGGCCGGTGGCAGCCCGAGCGCCGCCACCCGGGCCCGCGCCGCCTCCGCCCCCTGCCCGCCGGGCGGCCACGCCCCGAGCGCGGCGACCAGCTCGGCGGCGCGGCGCTTGACGTCGGGCTGCACCTCGGACGGGCCGGGCTGCCAGAGCGGCGGGTTGGGGAGGGGGGTCTGGCTGGGGCTGGGGCTCGCCGTCGGAGTCGCGCTCGGGCTCGGGCTCGGGCTCGGGCTCGCCGCAGGGGCGGGGCTCGCGGTCGTCGAACTCGGCGCCGCCACCGATTGCCTGCTCCCGCTCCCGCACCCGGCGGCGCCGAGCAGCAGCGCCGCCGCGCCCGCCCGCAGCACCCCGCGCCGGCCCGTCGTCCGCATGTCGTCCTGGCTGGTCACGCGCCCAGTATGCGGCGGACCGGGCCCGATCCCGTGGAGGGCTCAGCCAAGCCGGCGGATCGGGTCGCCCGCGAGGAAGGCCGCGATGTCCTCGATCGCCTCGCCGTAGTAGCGGCGGTAGTTGTCCTGCGTCACGTACCCCAGGTGCGGTGTGGCCAGCAGCCGGGGAGCGGTCCGCATCGGGTGGTCGGCGGGCAGCGGCTCGACGTCGAAGACGTCCACGGCGGCGCCCGCGATCCGGCCCTCGGTGAGCGCGGCGATCAGCGCCGCCTGGTCGACGATCGCCGCCCGGGACGTGTTCACCAGGTACGCGGACGGCTTCATCAGGTCCAGTTCGACGTCGCCGATGAGTCCGCGGGTGCCCTCGTTCAGACCGACGTGGACGGACACGAAGTCGCTCTCGCGCAGCAGTTCCTCCTTGCTCGCCGCCCGCCGCACGCCCGCCTGGGCGGCGCCCTCGTCCGTCAGGCTCCGGCTCCACGCGACGACGTCCATGCCGAACGCGACCCCGACCCTCGCCACCAGGGCGCCGATCCGGCCGAGCCCGATCAGACCGAGCACCCGACCGTGCAGGTCGGCACCGACGGTGCTCTGCCAGGGGCCGTTCCCGCGCAGCGCGTCGTTCTCCGTCACGATCCCGCGGGCGAGCCCGAGCAGCAGCGCCCAGGTCAGCTCGACCGGCGGCGTGCCGGAGCTGGCGGTGCCGCACACGGTGACGCCGTGCGCCTCGGCGGCGGCGAGGTCGATCACCGAGTTCCGCATGCCGGAGGCGATCAGCAGCCGCAGCCGGGGCAGCCGGGCGAACAGCGAGGCGGGGAACGGCACGCGCTCGCGCAGCGTTACGACGATGTCGAACTCGGCCAGGGCTTCGGCGAGTTCGTCCTCGGTGGGGAAGTGTTCACGGAACGGGACCGGCTCGACCCGGTCGGCGATCGTGGACCAGTCGGCGGACGCGGTGCCGACGCCCTGGAAGTCGTCGAGCAGGGCGCACCGGAGTTTCACGGCAGGAACATTCATGCCGTCAACTGTCGCAGACGCCTTGGTTTCCCGTCGCTCCGGTGGGGTGCAGGCCGTAGTGGTCGCGCGGGCCCTCCACGATCCATGACGGCTCGCCGAGCTTGTTCCCCAGGATCCGGATCGGCACCCGGAGATCGCGTGAGTGCGGCCAGTCGACCTCCCACGCACGCCGCATGATCTCCTCGGCCGGATGCGTCCCGTCACCGAGCTCGACGAGCCCGTGCAGAAGGTCCGTCTCCTTGAAGGTGAGCTGCGCCGCGCGGCCGTCGACTGTCGCGACGCGGGCGTCCAGGTCGACGACCAGACGGCCGTCGAACGCGGTCACGGTGCCGCGCCGCGGCAGGTCCTCGGGGGTCGGCCACGTCATGCCCCGCAGACTACCTACCGGCCGCGGCCTGGAGCCAGGCCGCGTTCCAACCGGCCAGCTCCGCGGGGCGGTCGGTGATGATGCCGTCCACCCCGGCCTCCTCCAGCGCCTTCCAGCGGGCCGGCGCGTCGACCGTCCAGACGTTCACGGCGACGCCGGTGGCGTGCAGGTCCTTGACCACTCCGGGGCGCGGGGCGAGGGCGTCGTCCGACGGGTTGTAGGCGGTGAGCCCGAGGTCGCGCGCGGTGGCGACGGGATCGGGGTCGAGCTCGGAGCGCAGCAGGCCGAGGGGCAGCTCGGGCGCGAGCTCGCGGGCGTAGCGCAGGGCGTCCACCTGGAAGCTCTGCACGAAGACCCGGCCGGTCATGCCGTGGTCGCGGACCTCCTTGACGATCCGGGCGACCTCGTCGCGGGTGTGCGGCCCCTTGATCTCCAGGAGCAGGTTGCCGCCGCGGGTGCGCAGGTCCTCCAGCTGGGCGGCGAGCGTCGGCAGCCGGGTGCCCGCGTAGGCCGGGGCGAACCAGGAGCCGGCGTCGAGCGCGTCCAGCTGGGCGGCCGTCAGGTCGCGGACGCGGCCGGTGCCGTTCGTCGTGCGGTCCACGGTGTCGTCGTGCAGGACGTACGGGACGCCGTCCCTGCTCGGCTGGACGTCGTTCTCGATCCACTGGGCGCCGGCCCGGCGGGCGACCTCGTCCGAGACGAGCGTGTTCTCCGGCGCCGCGGACGACCCGCCGCGGTGCGCGAACACCGTCACCGGCGTCCCGGCCGGACGGATCCACGCGTTCGGCGCGAGCGCCGTCACCTTCACCGCCGCGAACGACACCCGCGCGCCGTTCACCAGCAGCGCCTGGCCGCCGTCCGCACTGCGGGCCAGCCGGGTGGTGCGCAGCGCCTCGCGGCCCTCGAAGATCCAGCGGGCGCTGGTGCCGTGCACCTCGACGGCGATCCGCACGTCCCGGCCGGTGGCGGCGGCGGACGGTGCGGCGGCGGTGTCGGTGACGTTCCACGTGTCGCCGGTGGTGCGCCGGGCGAACTCCAGCCCGTTGCCGGCCGTGCTGCCGGAGCGGACGGTGGCGATCGACCACGGCGTCGTACCGGCGGCGGGGACGTCCAGGCCGAGGGCCGTCCAGCGGGTGGCGTCCTGGACGGTCTCGAAGCGGGCGGTGGCCTCCAGCCGGAAGTCGTCGAGGTGGCGGCCGAAGGTGATCCGGCTCTGCCGCGCCCCGTCGGCGGAGCTGCCGACCAGACGGCCGTTCTCGACGCGCCAGTCGCCCTCGACGGGGTTCCACCCGGCGGGGAGGCCGGGGCCGGCGAAGCTCTCGTCGACGACGACGTCGCCGGGGCTGCTCGTGCTTCCCGTGCTGCTCGTCGGCACGGCCGGGGCAGCCGGGGCGGTCAGGGCGACGGTCCCGAGCCCCAGGGCCGCCGCGACCAGCGCGGCGACGAGGCCGGTCCGTCGGCGGCGGGCGGCGGCGGCTTGCCGACGTGGTGTCATGTACAGCACGCTACGCGCGGCCGGCGAATGCGCCCCGAAGAAACGGGGAACCTGCCGTGACGATTGGGCTTTTCGTAGGTTTTTCGCAGGCATTCCACCCGCTTTCCACCCCTGGCGTCGAGCCCCTGGCGTCGCCCTCGGTTCGCCGGACCGGACGGATCAGGCACGACTCACCCCCGACGTCTCCCGGGAACCACATCGGGATGCGGCACCCACGACTCGGCACCGACCTTCGGCCACGCAGCCACCCCGGCCTCGCCCGGGCCTCGCGCCGCCCACCCGGACACCGCTTCGCCGCCCACCCGACCACCTCCGCCTCACATCAGTGGCGCCAGGACCGCCTCCGCCGAGGCCGTGCGGGCGTACAGCACCGAGCGGCCCGCGCGGTGGGCGCTCACCAGGTGGGCGTCGCGGAGGGCCGTCAGGTACTGCGAGACGGCCGCGGGCGACAGGCCCGTACGCCGGGCGAGGTCGGTGGTCGACGCCGGGGCATCCAGTTCGACGAGCAGGAGCGCGCGGGAACGGCCGAGGACGGCGGCGAGGGCCGCGTTCGGCGCGGCGGGCCGGGCAGCCCACAGGCTGCCGATGCCGCGCGCCGGGTACGCGAGCTGCGGCGGGTCCGGCGGCGCGACCCGCATCAGCGGGCCCGGTCCGGTGAAGGCCGAGGGGACCAGCAGGAGGCCCGCCCCGGACATCCGGCGGTCCAGCGGCTTCGGGCGGCGCTCCAGCCGGAGCGTGTCCCGCGACCAGCGGACCTCGGCATGCAGGTCGTTGAGCACCCGCGCCGCACCGTGCTCGGCCACCTGCCGGGCGCGGTGCAGGACGTCCGCGTCCAGCGCGGCGCGGATGCGCGCCCAGTACGGCGCGAGCGCGACCTTCCAGTACGCCTCGAACGCCTCCGTGAGCCGCGCGAGGCCGGCCGGCGGGTCGGCGTACAGGGCGCGCAGCCGGGGGCCGAGGCCGTCGCCGTACTCCCGCAACCGGTCGAGGTCGCGCCGTACCCGCTCGGCCGGCGTGGCCCGGATCGCGGCCAGTTCCTCCGCGAGCGTGGGCGCCGGGCCGGCCGGGGCGGGGTTGACGAAGTCCGGCACGTACCCCGCGGGCGGCACGATCTCGGTGAGCCAGCCGCGCAACGGCCCGACGGCGGCGAGCCGGGGCCGCACCTGCTCGACCCACGGACGGTGCACCGGGTGGGCCCGGCCGGACGCGAGCAGGCGAAGGCTCGGCCCGAGCTCCCACATCGGCGAGACGGCGAAGCGCATGCTCGCCAGATCCCCCACCGTGAACGACAGTTCCGTCTCCACGGCCATGCGCGTCCTCCCGTACCCATCCATTGGATTCGCACATTCCCGAATCATTGGCGATCAGGCTAGCCCGGATTCGATCATGTCGACCATGACTCCCCACATGACGCCCGACACCTCGCCGACCACCGTGCACGCCTCCGCCGCCGGCACCTGGACCCTCGGCGACCGCGCCGTCCACCGGATCGGCTTCGGCGCCATGCGCCTCCCCCAGACCGGCCCCGCCCTCACCCCGCACGCCGTCCCGCGCGACCGCGACCAGGCCGTCGCCGTCCTGCGCCGCGCCGTCGAACTCGGCGTCAACCACATCGACACCGCCGCCTTCTACTTCTCCCCGCTGCGCTCCGCCAACGAGCTCATCAACCGCGCCCTCGCGCCCTACCCCGACGACCTCGTGATCGCCACCAAGGTCGGCCCCGCCCGCGCCCTCGACGGCACGTGGGCCGAACACGCCCGCACCCCCGAGGCCCTGCGCGCCCAGGTGGAGGAGAACCTCCGCCAGCTCGGTCGCGACCACCTCGACCTGGTGAACCTGCGCGTCCTCGGCGCCGACTCCATCGCCGAACGCTTCGGCGCCCTCGCCGAGTTGCGCCGGGCCGGACTCATCCGCCACCTCGGCCTCTCCAACATCCGCCCGCACCACCTGGCCGAGGCCCGGGAGATCGCCCCCGTCGTGTGCGTCCAGAACCCGTACGGCATCGGCGCCGCCCCCGCACAGGACGAGGTGCTGCGCCTCTGCACCGAGCAGGGCATCGCCTTCGTCCCGTTCTACGCCATCGCCGGCACCGGCCGCGAACACGGCGCCGGCGCGAGCACCGGCGAGCCGCCGCAGGTGGAGGCCGTGGCGAGGGCCCACGGCGCGAGCACCGCCCAGGTCCGCCTGGCCTGGACCCTCCACCGCGCCCCCAACGTCCTGGCCATCCCCGGCACCGGCGACCTCACCCACCTCACCGAGAACATCGCCGCCGGCACCCTGCACCTGACCCCCGACGACCTCACCCTCCTGAACACCGCCCACCAGGCCTGACACCACCCGAGAAGTCGCCCCACCCGACTTCCCACGCAGACAGTCATTCGCTCCCGGCTCCCGGCTCCCGGCTCCCGGCTCCCGGCTCCCGGCTCCCGGCTCCCGGCTCCTGCAAGCACCCCGCGTGGGGGGAGCCCCCGCACCCAACATCAGAAGTCGACCCGCTCGACTTCCTGCGCACACCTCCGGGCCAACGCCACACCCGCGCAAGGAATCGGGGGCCACGGTCCCGCACCCGCCGCATCCCAGAAGCCGGAAGGACACCGCGCAGGGGCGGCGCGTGCGACTTCCCGCGCGCGGAACACGCCACCGTCCAACACCAGAAGTCGGCCCGCTCGACTTCTTGTGCACGCCCCTGGCCCAACGCCACACCCGCGCAAGGAGTCGGGTGAGGCGACTTCCTACACGCTCGCAGCAGCCCGGAGGCCGTAAGGACGGTGCCTGGGAAGTCGACCCCTCCGACTTCCCAGGCGCGCGACCAGCGGATGAACGCCCAGGGGGCGCCTCGCAGAGGAAGTCGGCCCGCCCGACTTCTCGCGCGCGGCGGGACGGCGGGGGGCTTCTGGTCCCTGCGGAACCGGGCGGGTGGGGTGGGGCGTCGGTTCGGGGGAGTTGATCACTGTGCCCAGGAGGCCCTTGCATGGCTGGAAACGCTGCCCGTTACCTCTACCTCGTCCGGCACGGGGAGGCGCTGCCGGACGAGAGCGGGCTCTCGGAGGTCGGGCGGCGTC
The DNA here is from genome assembly GCF_042751525.1 of Kitasatospora sp. NPDC059408. Lineage (NCBI taxonomy): Bacteria > Bacillati > Actinomycetota > Actinomycetes > Kitasatosporales > Streptomycetaceae > Kitasatospora > Kitasatospora sp. NPDC059408. Next base: position 4,133 of record NZ_JBHYWI010000125.1, on the reverse strand, counting down.
AGGCTGCGCTGCTCGGGCGGCGGTTGGCGGGGCGGCCGATCTCTGCCGTGCACCATGGACCGCTGGCCCGCGCCGCGCAGACGGCCGGGCTGATCGCCGAGCACCTGCCCGCGGCCGGCGTCCGGGCCTGCGACGCGGCGGGCGACTACGTTCCCTACGTCCCCGGGCGGGCGGAGTTGCCCGCCGAGAGTGCCGACCTCTTCCTCCGCTTCCTCGCGCGTTCCGAGCCCCAGGCGTCGGGGCCCGAGCTGGCGCGGCAGGCCGTGGCGGCGTTCACCGGGCCCGTGCCCGGGGACGAGGAGCGGCACGAGCTCGTCGTCACGCACAACTTCCTCATCGCCTGGCTCGTGCGCCATGCCCTCGATGCGCCGCCGTGGCGTTGGCTCGGGCTCAACCACGCCCATGCCTCGCTCACCGTCATCCGGTACGCGCCTGGGCGGCCGCCCTCGCCGCTGCTGGTCAACGACCTCGGCCACCTGCCCGAGGACCTTCGCTGGACCGGCTTTCCGGCCGGGTACGGGGTGTGAGCCGCGCGACCCGACGCCCTCCCGTTGGCAAAATATATAGACCGGTCTATTCTCTTCCGCATGGGAGCCAAGGGTGAGGAAACCCGCGCCCGGCTGATCGCCGGCGCGCGGGCGCTGATCGAGGCGCAGGGGTACTTCGGCAGCGGCGTCAACCAGATCGTCGCCGAGAGCGGCGCGCCGCGCGGTTCGCTGTACTTCCACTTCCCCGAGGGCAAGGACCAGTTGGTCGCCGCCGCCCTCGTCCAGGCCGGGCGGGAGGTCGAGGACCTGCTCAGGTCGCTCGCCGCCGAGGGCGTCGACGCCGGCGCGCTCACCCGGCGCCTGACCGAGGTCTTCGCCGACCGCCTGGAACGCTCCGGCTATGCCAAGGGCTGCCCGATCGCCACCGTCGCACTGGAGGTCGCGGGCACCAACGAGCCGCTGCGCGCGGTCTGTTCGGCGGTGTACGAGAGCTGGCAGCGGGTCCTCGCCGAGCGTCTGGAGGCCGGTCGGTTCGGACCCGCCGAGGCCTGGACCGCCGCCGGGCAGGCGCTCGCCCTGATGGAGGGCGCGGTGCTGCTCGCGTCGGTCCGGCGCAGCCGGGAGCCACTCGACCACGCCCGGCACGCCGTGCTGCACCTCATCGGCGCCAAGGGCTGATTCCGCGGGCCTCACCGCTCAGGAGCTCCCGTGCTCCCGTGCTCCCGCATGCCCAAAAAATATACAGACCGGTCTACAGAGAATGGACGTCCCGCCGTGCCACTCCCCACCACCTTCGTCCTCGGCGCCACCGGCTTCATCGGGCGCTGGCTGGTCCTCGAACTCCTCACCCGCGGCGAACCCGTCGCCGTCGCCGTCCGCGGCGGCACCGGCAGCCCGCGCGACACCGCCCTCCGCTCCTGGCTGCGCGCCCACGGCACCGTCGACACCACCCTCACCACCGTCGCCGCCGACCTCACGGACCCCGGCCTCGGCCTCTCCCCCGAGGACGACGCCCGCCTCGCCGCGGTCCGCGACGTCCACAACCTCGCCGCCCGCTACGAGTTCGGTCTCACCCGCGCCGAGGCCCAGCCCGCCAACGTCGACGGTGCCCTGCACGCGCTCCGGTGGTCCGCGACCCGCCCCCACCTGCGCCGCCACGTCCACCTCTCCGGCTACCGCGTCGGTCGCGACCCCCGGCCCCGGTACCCGCTCACGCCCCGCGAGACCGCCGCCCTCTACTCCCGGCTCGGCGCCTACGAAGCCTCGAAGCAACTCGGCGACGCAGCAGTGCGCGTCACGGCCGACCGGCTGGGCATCCCCGTCACGACCGTCAACCCGAGCAGCGTCATCGGGCACTCGGCCACCGGCGAGGCCGGGCAGTACCTCGGGCTCGCCCACCTCGTCCGGCAGCTCCACCGCGGCCGCCTCCCCCTGCTCCCCGGGACACGGCGGACCTTCGTCCCGGTGGTCACGGTCGACCACCTGGCCCGCTTCCTCGCCGCCGTCCCCGCCCACGACCGGGCGCCCGCGCCGGCCCACACCGTCCTCGACCCCGAGACCCCGGCCCTCCCGGACCTCATCGTCCTCCTCGCCGCCCACCTCGGCGTCCGCCCTCCACGCGGCCTCATCCCCGTCCCCGTGGTCCGCGCCCTCCCCCGGGCCCTCACCGGCGCGGACCCCGAGACCCTCACCTTCCTCTCCGAGGACCGCTACGACACCACGTCCGCCGACGAGTTGGCCGCCGCCACCGGCCTCGCCCACCCACCCGTCCGGGCCGCCCTCCGCACCTGGGCCACCCGCCTGGTGGCCGACGGCTTCGGAGCCGACCCCGGAGCCGACCCCGGAGCCGCCGAGTAGAGCACCCACAGCCGGACAACCGGGTACGGTCGCCCCGTGAGCGCCGAATACAGCGAACTGGGCCTGCCTCCGACGGATCTCGCGCACGCCGCACTGCGCCGCGCGAAGACCCTGCTCCCGGCGGCGATCTTCAACCACAGCCTGCGCACCTACCTCTACGGACGTCTCCTCGGCGAGCGGCGCGGCCTGCGGCCGGACCGCGACTACGACGACGAACTCCTCTTCCTGGGCTGCGTCCTGCACGACTGCGGGCTCAGCGACGAGGGCGACGGCGACCAGCGGTTCGAGCTGGACGGCGCCGACCTGGCCGTCCGCTTCCTGGCGGAGCAGGGCGTGCCGCCGGACCGGACGGACGTCGTGTGGGACGCGGTCGCGCTGCACCTGGACCGTGAGGTCGCCCTGCGGAAGCGGCCGGAGATCGCGCTGGTCGCGCTCGGAGCGGGCTTCGACCTGGGCGGCGGGCCGGCCGCCCTGCCGGACGGCTACGCGGACCGCGTCCACCGGGCGCTGCCCCGGCTGCGCGCGGCGGCGGTCCTCCACGACCGCATCGTCGGCCAGGCGTTGGAGAAGCCGCACAAGGCGCCGCCCTTCACGCTGGCCGGCGAGCTCGTGCGCCAGGCGACGGGACGGACCTGGCCGGCGTGGGAGCAGCTTGCGCGATCGTCGGGCTGGAACGACTACGACGAAACCGCCCCTGCGTAGGAAATCTGCGTAGGAAGTCGGACCCGCCGACTTCCTTCGCAGAGTCTCGCGAGGTTGCCCCGGCGGCCGTTCTTCACGAAGTGCCAGCGGGCCTGGCCGCCGGTCGCCAAGCTGTACACCGTGAATGGAGCTACCAGCAGCACGGTCCTCGCCCTGATCGGTGTCCTCCTGGGGACCACCGGGACGCTCGTGGGGCAGCACCTGGCGACACGCGCCGAAGAACGACGGGACCGACAACACCGCACGGACGCGGAGCGGGCCGAACGGAAGGAGGCGATCCTGGGCTTCCTCGCCGCGGCGCAGCGGGTCGAGTTGGTGCTGGATCGCCGGAACCTCGGCCTGCCGGCTTCGGAGGACCCCGAGGACCAGAAGCTGCACGACCTGTGGCTGACCAAGAAGGCCGTCGAGCTGGTCTGCTCGCACACGGCGAGTCAGGCCGCACACGAGTACACCACGGCCCTCCACGAACACCTGCGGAGAAGCGTGTCGCCCGAACGGCCCGCCAAGCGCGATTGCCGGCACGCATTCGTGGAATCGGCCCGAGCGGAGCTGGGGGGCGGCCCGTCGGGAATTCTCCGCTGACGCCCGCACCGACCGGGAACACGGCGCCCGGAGGCACCGGATGCACCGCGGGTAGGCGTGGTACGGGCGTCAGGGTTTCGGGGCGCCGGAACTCCGGGGTGTCGAGGCGTCAGCCCGCTGCCTCGAAGGCCAGGATCGTCCACCCCACCCCCGGGCGACCGTGCAGATCGGCGCGGGTGATGCGGTGGATGGGGTGCAGGCCGTTGGTGGTGGCCTGGGTGACCGTCTCCTCCGGCGGGACGTCGAACATCCGACGGCCGGGCGGTACCGGGCCGTGGCGCAGCGAGAGGATCATCCGGCCGCCGGGGGCGACCAGTCGGGCCAGGGAGGCCATCGCGGGCGGGCGTTCGGCGGGGGCGAGGTGCATCCAGACGGCCGTCAGGAGGACGAGGCCGAAGCGCTCCCCGCCGAGCGAGGGCAGCTCCGGGAGGGCGTCGGAGATCCATCTGACACCGGAGTCCCGGTGCAACTCCTCGCCGATGTACCGGAGTTCGGGTGTCGGTA